>CANQDQ010000003.1 GCA_947593515.1 uncultured Bacteroidales bacterium
CGTTCCAATATCTGTAAATTCTCGAATATCACCTCCCCGTCGTCGCCATACGACTTGACCGGTATTTTTATCGGTGTTATTGAATCAACTTTTTCTTCAAGTTCGCGAAAATCTTCAACATGAGCGCCAAAATCTTCTGAAAGGTTATCTACATCTTTACGTAAGACTTCACCCGATTTTTTATCATATTTGTTGTTTATCAGGTCAGCAAGTCCTTCTACGTTCGCAATAGGTACCTTATCTTCATCTTTATGAATGTAACTGTCCATCCAATCCGAAAACTGTTCTTCGGTCGGATATTTACCACGTTCAAACCATTTTTTAAGTTGTGCTTTACTTCTTTTAGGCATTCGGCATATTGTTTTTCAAATTATCTTACTTTTATGATATACGCCAATGCGTAATACGGTGGTCGGTTTTCATGGCTGGCTCCATTACCACTATCCAATGTATTTGCTTTGTAGCTATCTTCTCCCTTTGCATCGGGAAAGGGTCGACTATTCGCATTGTCGCCCCATTTTTCTGTACGGAAATTGATTTTATGGTTATGGGGTGGCATTTCGTCAATCGTCAATATATGTTTCTTTTCACCGCCTGCATTGCCATATTTGTTGTATTCCGAATCGATGTCATTATAACCAACGATAAATCGCCCACGCAAATCGGGAAGACGAAAATAACCGCTTTGTGTAGTATATTTATTACCGTTATGATCTGCAGTTGTATTAAATGCTGTACCGAGTGCAGCATACAGTTCCGGATATTCATCGGTTTTAAGTGCCGCGCCATCGCATAAAGCATAATTGTCAGGCACCCTAATTCCTGCCCACATTTTGACAACACCCAATGGTTCGCTATCGGTCTGGCTTGCCATTTCTTCTATTTTCTTTGTCAGGTCTGCAATTTTCTGCAATAGTTCAGCAGGGGTAGTCGGTTTGACAAAGTCCTTCCAATTGAAATTTTCGTCGCCCACACCCGCAGCAAGGGTTCGTTTAGTATAGGCTTTCGGGTAATTAACCCCCAACGCATTTACTTGGACATCTTCCAATTTTATATACATACCGCCGGATATTGCTCCACCTTCCCAATGCATCACTTCACCTTGCGGAAAGTCCTTTGTCCGTACAAACACATAACCGGCAGTACGCTGCGAGCCACCGTTTGTCAAGTCGCAGCCCGTAAGAATCAATTTGTCTCCGGCAATGTTACCCAGAGCAGCCGTCAATGCCGTGTTGCGCTGCATCATGTCCAGAGTCTCGCAATCCATCGGAAAGTCTTTGTTTTCCTGAGATGTAAAATTCCCTATTTCCATATTCAAAAATTATTTATTCGTTGTGTAATTTATTGCCCACCGTTTAGAGGCAAGTTTATAGACATTCACTATTGCTTTAAGACGATTTTCATCAATCTTGTCGCGCAATTCGTATGGCATCGACACAAAAAAGTCGAGCCCTGACGTACCGCCATATCCTCGCCGATTCAAGACGATTGCCGAACCTGTAATCCGTGATGGCACAATTTTCTGCCTGCCTGTCTCACGCAAGAATACACACGTTCCTTGTCTGCTGTCGGCATCGCCATCGACCGTAATGCGACGGGCAATCGGGTCGAAAATATCATTCAGTACCGCACGCAGGTAACAGACCTGTCCGTTATGCCACAGTCGGTACTGCTTGTTGTCGCGCCAACGCATAAATTCACCGTGCAGCATATTGACTCCCTGCACGCAACTTTGCACGAGTGCGGCAATAAGAGGTTTGCGCCACGCTGTCGGCAACAGCAAGAGAGCAAGCCGTTTTGTTTTTACGTCGTACACACTCATTGATAACTTTTCATGTTTATGATTATATTGCCAGCGGAGAAATAACCGGCAGTTGGAGTACAACGGGCATTTATGACAGTTGGAGTACTTTCTCCGCTTACTTCATTCTTTGCGCTGCCAAATTCAACGATACGCACGCCTTCTATTTTCTGCAACTCATCGACCAATGCCATATTCGTATATTCGCCGTTGAACGGCAAATTTTCGATATAATTCTTTATCGCCTCCCTGCACGCCGTTTCTACCACTTCGGGAAGTAGTACGGCATCGTAGTAAATGTCCAATTCGCATTGAAATATGTCTGCTGATTTGTTTACAAGATTGATGCGGACGCCGGCATCTTTTATTTCGCCGATATAGGCAAGCAGCTGCTTTTCTGTTTCAGTGTCCAACGGGGCACGATGACCGCCCGATTCGCCGGCAACTTTTATCGTCAGTAGCGATGCATCGACAGCTTCGGCCGCCGCAGCATATTTAACAACTCGTGCCGCTTCTATGTCGCTATCATTCATGCCATCTGTGTTGTAGTAATCCGTATCGGGAACAAGCGTTTTATTCTTCATAAAAGCCAGTACTTTGTCCCTATACCATTTCGGACGGTGCGGCAATATTGCCTCTATTCTGTTCTCGACGTCCTCACGATGTTTGTCAAATAAGTTCTCCAATACCCACGTAGCACAAGCTACGATATAGAATAGTAAACTCTCGACACTCACTCTGCTGAAATGTGCCGAAAAAGTCGCACCGACTTCAAAGCCATAGATACGTGCCACATCGGCATTGCGCATAAAATCGGCTGTCAAATTATCTTTTATTTCTGCAATCGTTCTTGCCATTGTCGTATTTTTTAACTTACAATAAAATCTATTTCAATTCCCATGAAATTGATACCCTCTTGTACCAACGTCATGTCTTTCTCGCTTAATGCCGTCGCCGGTTCTATACACAAACATTTGTAGCGACGAGCCGTCTCCTGATTGACGACAGCAACAGATTCCAAAATCCGACCGTCTGGCAAAGTATCCGTAACGGAAGTGCCATTAGCTTTCGACAATTCAAATGCAGCCTCCGTGCTGCCCGACGTCTGTACGGCTATGTCAAGCAAACTTTGCCTGTCTTTTACCTTTACCTTTACCTCCATTATTCAATCGTTATGATATTGTCTTCCGAAACGTTCACTTTTCGTACATCGAGACCGCAGGTTTCCAACATTTTTTTTACCTGTCCACGCCACATAACGTCAGGTTCTCCGCCCAACATTTTCTTGACCTCGCCACCGATAAGCGGACACTCTTTCCATTCTCCCCGCATGGCAACAAGGACGCTCTCGGCAATTTGACTGTCTGTATTGCCAATGACGACACTGCCCCGTTCAACAAGCAGGTCGCCTGTTTCTGTATCTATCAATAAGCCAATCATCCGTGTTTCACCTTTTCGTTTTCCAACTCGTTGGTTTGGGTCAGAGACAACATGGCGTTTGCCCATGATGTACAGACTGCTGTCTTCAAGGCTGCACCCCCGTCTTGCACGACAGGCGTCCAGCCGGCAAAGAGCGATTTTAAGTTATTAATGTCTTGTTCTATATCGTTTATCTTTTTTGTCAGTTCGGCAACCTTTACCATACCGCCACAACTGTCGCCATTCAAGGATATACCTTCTTTTGTCAATTTTGCGCTCGTCCCGCTTATTTGGAGTTGTATGCCGTCCTTGTCCGCAGCTATTTTTACGGCATCTTTGAAAACAATCTCGACACTTTCTATCTCGTCGGTCAGCAGCACAACTGCGGCATTGCCATCCGATACAAAGCCGACAACCACAAAACTGCCGACTTTCGGGAATACGACAATGCCGTAGTCGCTTCCCTGATTGGCTTGCAGATTCACGCCCAGCAAGGGCGCACTTTCATCGAGCGGAGTACAATCAACTGTACGGGTCGCTATATCCACAGCGTCCACCTTGCAAACAAGGCTTACAGTTTGGCGTTCGCCCTGTGCCAATAATCGGATTGCCTCTTTCAAATTATTCATTCCGCAATTCTTTGCCCCAACGTTATTACCTGTCTGAATCCTCCCATGCCATATTTGATGACATTCTTATCAACCAGATAAACGCCCTTTTTTTCGCCATCTATCTTTATGCCGATGGCGTCGAGTTTATCCACCAATTTGTAACCGAAAGTGGTAAAACTGCCGGTCAGCCCATCTCGTTTCAAGCGTTTAATTTCTTGTTCAGCCCATGCCCGTAGTTCACTCTCGGTTTTGTTGTAGGTGTGCAGCGTTCGATGTTCTCCGTCTGCATCGCCAACTTCGACTTTTATTTTTTTATTGTCCGGCATAAGGCTGATTGCTTTTACCCTCAACCGTATATTTTCCGCCCGCTTTTGTTCGAGGTTCCGGTCGTCGATAATGTTCACACCGGTAGCAAACACTTGCGATGGACGGCTTTCACGCTCGAATAAAACGCCGCAATACAATACCGGCTCGTTATTCTCGTAACGGAAAAAACTGCGTATGCCGTTTTCTTGCAAATGCCCGAGCAACGACGCAACAGTATCTGCTGTTACCCGATATTGTCCTAATGCCTGTTCACCCATTACTTTTATAGGATAAGCCAATCCCTGCTCTTTCAACAAAGTTTCAAGCGTTACACTCTTGTATGTCTTTTTTTGTGTGGGCATCTGTTTGAGGCAAAACATCTCGTCTTCACAAGTAATAATGACTGGTGTCTTAAAACACACATCACGCACATATCCTACAAAGGCAAGCTGTAAATTGCCGTCGTAACCCAGCCACACTTTCACTATGTCGCCACGCTGTACGGGTATCTCGACAGCACCGTTCCATTTGATTTTTTTTGGCAGGGTCAGGCGACATTCGTCCGTCAGCATGTTTGTTTCACGGGAGATTTCAACTTCCGAGACCTTGTCAAGCCGCCATATTTTCGCCCCTGCTATTTCTATTTTTGCCGTCAGTCTGTACATAATTAATATCGTTTGAAGGGTATTTAATACTCGGTGCTGTACACGTTATATTCATTGTCGCTTACGGCAGATATGGCAACACTTTGGTAATTGCTTGCCGTATCTTGTGTAATCGAATGACTCTTTATCACGATACTGTTTATATCGAAAATATCCAAAAAATCACTATATACATCTATGGAATCTTTTTCATCTAAAAAAACACGCAATTCACTTATGCCTTCTTTGGGATATTCGTCCACGATAACACCATCGCGCACTGCAACAACTCCAACAGCAATATTTATCTGATAGTCCCCGTCATTTATATACTCTTTTACCGTCCCGTCCATGCCGACCATCTGAGTGACAACGATATTTTTGGAGCGACTGATAGCACAGACCGCATCGTTTATCACCAATGTATGTCCGTCGTGTGTGCGCAATGTAAGCTCGCAAAGTACATAGCGTTCCAGCCAAAAACTTTTATCCGTTATTGGTGAGGGTATATCCCTTGTTGTCAATGAACCTCCGTGTCCATCCCAGTTCGGAGCCTCGCCTGTTCGCGCCGGCTTAAATCGATACAACACACCTTTGAGCTGCTGACCGAAACTCGCGGCAACAAATTTGAAACTTATAGGGGAACGCATGGCTACACAGCTAAATTTAAGTCGTTCAACGCAGATAAAAGCGTTTCACCGACCATATCCTTAACGCGGCTTAAATCTTCCGACAAATTAGTGGTATGTATCTCGAACCGTTCTACCAGTTTATCCACTGTTATCGTTACATTGTGGATTTTACCGCTTCCGTCGCCTGTTCCGTTGCTTATTCTGCCTAAGCTGCCGCCGGTTGGGTCGGGCAGCGTTACAGGCGGCACGCCCACAGACTGGAATCCGCTACCGTTGTCAGTAACATCGTCCGGTTTGTTTTTTCTGTCTATGTCTGCCGTCGAACCGGTGGTTATTTCGGCATTATAGGCATTGTGGAATGATTGTCCTATTTTAACGCCATAATCGGAAAATCCGTTTTTGAGTTTTCCAATAGCTTCATAGATGCCGGTCACGTCCAGTTTGAAACTTGCCTTTAACAAGTCTCCAATTGCACCGAATGTAGTGCTGGCAAGGTTGCCGATACCGGTGAACAGCGCTTTGAATGAAGCCCAAAGACCTTTTAATATGGCACGAAATTTCACCGACGTGTTCCAAAAATATGTTCCCAAAGCGACAAGAGCTGCAATAGCAGCTGCTATCCACCCGACCAACGGAATATTCATAATGGCAACGCTCACAGCCCGACACGCCGATACCGCTGCTCCTTTGAAAGTAGCAAATGCGCCCGAAGCTATTCCCGCGAATGTCGCCGATGCCGCACCGCCGGTAATAAACGAAAGAATAAGCGCACCCAGTCCTTTAAGGGCTTGGAAAATGCCGACTGTCGCGAAGCGTAGTATAGCCAATGTCGCCCGAGTAATATTGATAAAAAATCCATTGGAAACAAACTGTCCGGTAATAAATTCTCGGTTCATAAATACCATTTGTAAACGGGCGGCATATATGGCGCCACGAACAGACGACCACATGGTTGCCCACTGCAAACCCTTTATCCATGTTATAAGGTTGCCCATGCCAATAAGCAGTGGCATAAGCTGCGAAAGCGGAACAAGCGCACCCATAATGGTGGAAAGCCAGATGCCGAGGTCGCCCGTAGCTTGAAAGACCGTTATCTTGAAATCTTCGAACTGCTTGTTTATCCTCGCCTGTCGTTCGGCATAGCTGTCCATAATGATAGTTGCCTGTTCTTCCGCTGATGACGTACCTGTAACGGCGGTGGTGAAATCTTGCAAACTTTCCGTACCCTGCACCAAAGCACGGGCTGCATTCGCATTCTCGCGTCCGAACAGGGCGGACAGCAGCGCATCGTCGTTAAGCAACGGTTTAAGGGCTTCCAAACGGCTCTTCAATGGCTGTGTCTTATCCGAAAGCGCGGCTATATTGATACCTGCCTGTTGCAGTTCTTCCAATGTCTTTTCCGGCAGGAATCGACCGGCAGCAAGAGTGGAAAGTACATTACGGAGAGCAACGCCACCCTCCGAACCTTTCTTTCCCGCCTTGTCGAGTACTTGAATGGCGGCGTTCGTTTCTTCAAAACTGACGTTGGCGGCGTTCGCTGCCATACCGCACTGCTGCAATGCCATTTTGATGGCGGGGAGTTCAGCCGAACCAGCCTGACCTGCTGCAGCCATGACGTTCATCATGCGTGCCATTTCCTCACTGGCTTTCATCGGATCGTCAAGGCTGATGCCATACTGATTCATGGCGGTGGTTAAAACCTCAGCTGCCGCGACACCGTCGCCGCCCATCAACTTGCTGGTAGTGGCAATGCAATTTCCCATTGCCTGCAAAGCCTCCGGATATTTACCCAATTCAGGCGATAGCTGCGAAAGCAACAGCTTATAGCCCTCGACTGCCTGCGAGGCGTCGATTCCGAAAGCCTTTGCGCTTTCACGAGCAAATCGCTCGATTTGTTTCAATCCCTCGCCCGTAACGCCAGCAATGGCACTTAAATCGTGCATCTGGCGGTCGAGCGATATGCCCGATGACGAGAGGCTGCTCAGCGTATCATTGAACTTGCTCACATAGTTACTCGCCAAATCCCAAACAGCAAATGTTTTGCCCAATTTGCCAAGCCAGTTGTGTGTACCCTCCATAGCGGCATTGAAACGACCTGTACTCTCTGTCATTCCATCCACCGTGGCGGTAAAATTGCCACCGACATTAAATTGGTAATCGAATTTTTGCATAATTGGATTGTTTTTACTATCTTAGCAACGGTTTATTTTTTACAGTTTAATATGGAAAGCATCTTGATTTTTATCTTCAAATGGTTTGTAATGCTGCCTATCATCATAGGCTTCATGGTCATGCCCTTTTATCTGCTTGGTGCTTTTGTCATTGCTGTATTCAAAGATTTTAGTCAAGCGTTAAGAGTTGGTCGTGTTCCCAAACATTCTTGATAACATTTCTGCAAGGTTCCTGTATCGGAACTTTTCCAACCATAATGCTTCGGCATAATGCGCCGCCCATTCTTCATAACTGCCCGCCGTCGGGTCAATACCGAGGTTCGCGCGGATTAAGGCGCACCCCTTTTGAAAGCCGTCCTCATTATCGTCTTCCGAAAGTTGGTACGCCTCTACAAGTTTTTTAGGCTGCCAACGCACGCAGTCATCATGTTTCCCAGCTGCGAGGACGCAGCCATAAACAGCAGTGCATCGGCACGAATTTCTGCGTCGCCTCCTAAAAAGCAATTGTCGTAAAGAATGACAGAACTTTTTACCTCATCGCTTTTGGATACTTTCAAAGCAGCTGTTATGGTTTCAAGCGACGGACGCTTGAAATAGGCAATATGCAAATCGTTCCTGTCTGCTACATCGATTCTTATAACGTGCTTATGCAGCGCTTTCCATTTGTTTATCTGCTCTTCGGTTACCCCGCCGTCGCAGGTTCTTCCCTGCTGCTGTTCTTTTCTTTCGTTTTCCATTCTTCTTGTATTATTTTGACCATTCGATATGCGATGGTACGAGTTTGAGATTCACCTCTTCGCCGGTGTCTCCTTCTTTCCATTCGCGGGAATTGTTCGTGAACTGGCAATTGCGGATTTTGTCTACTTTGATAATACCACTATCAGGAATATAGGTCACGATAATGTCGAATGGGGCGATATCCTGCAATCGACCGTTTACGCTTTGGGCTTGTATCGCTTCAACCTCTTCCTGATAGAGCGTTATGTCTGCATTTGGAGTAATGCGCCCTTTTGCCCGCCCAACAGGGTGGCGTCCTGCACCGTATTTGTTTACAACTTCTTGTTCGTCGCCATAATTTATGGCGGTGATACCGGTAACGGGTACACCACCGATAACTACAACTACGTCAGCCCACGAATAAAGCATACCATTTACGAGAGGTATGCCGTTGTTGATTACACTTGCCATTATTATACTGTTTTTGCGAATCCGATTTTTACTTTGATTTTACGCATCACACCGACAGCAACTTGTCTGATGACGATTTCGACCATACTGGTACTTAGCACATCTTGTTCTGGGTCGATTTCCACTTTGTAACCGGAAAGTTCGCCAGCCTTTTCCATATCTTCGAGAGCCTTATTTGCCGTTGTTTCCAAATGGCTGATACTGTAAGACTGCATTTTGCCGGTTTCGGCATCGATATAAATATTACCGCCAAGTTCGGGTATAAGATAGGTGCGAATACCGCGAACGGCTTTGTCCATTGTACGGACATTCTCTATCATGGCGTAGTCGCTGGTGGCACTGTCCATTGTATGGCTGTCGTTCACATAACTCCCAGCCTGACCTATGTGCGTAACGAAGAAGATGTAACGGTCATTGTCGAGTTGTTCAACCAAAGCCTTGTCGAGGTTGCGATACAGCGTACCGTCGCCGAAAGCCGGGACGTTTACTCCCGTCGGGAAGTTTTTTACCCACCCAATTGATTGATGCACGGCTGCTGCTGACAGAAGACCCAGCACAACGCCGATAGCTGATACGGAGCTTTTTGCCTCTACGTTGGCTTCGTCTGCATAAAGGTCTGCACCTGTACCGCTACCAGCCTGTGCGATGATGACGCTGACTCGGCATTGATTCGCGCCCGCCACATCGGGCAGGGCGGAAATAGACTCGACTTTCGGAGCATATAATACGGAAAGAGGGGCATTTTCAGTGTCCAGCGCATCAGCTACGCCTTGAATGGTAGTAACATCGTCGGCGGTAAATTTTTTATCGCCGCACCAAACAGCCATCTGTCTGATACGACCACCAGAGTAATTCTGCACGGTCTTGATTTCCGTAAACTTGTAACTATCCGTTTTCGTAAAGACGCCCACATACAGCGAAATGCCCGGATTGACCCGAAACGCTTCGGTCAGTTGGTAATGCAATACTTTCACGCCCCAACTATCTGCCTTGTCGGTAATGCCTAATTTTTCGGCAGCATCAATGGTGGACACAGGTTGTACGTGTTCGGTTTTGAAGCCGGTCGGTATTTCTGCTTCGGGCAGATAGGCAATCAATCCCGACACGTGGTCTTCTCCCGCCACGCTTTTGGGTATATTGCCGTTTTGTCTTTCAATGGTCAATGTATTCATTTTCCTACTACTTTAAGTATTTCCTTATTCGTCAGGTCGGCAGCATGGCTGGCAGCATCGGTGTGCAGCGAAAAAACCTGACCGTCCGAGGTTACATACACCTCTTTGAATCCATACCGTTTGATGGCGGCTTTTCCGACCTTTTCCAGCACGCTGGCGGCCGGCTTTTTGGTTTGGTTGGTCTCCGCTTTGGCGGGAGATCCTGTGGTTTGACTTGTTGTTCTCATGTTTCAGAATTTTATTCGTTTGTAAATGACCCGTATGGCAAAGGCGGCTATTGCCAAGAGAAGCGCCCCGATACCCGTCCGCAAGACACCCGCGCCCGGACTCGGCTTTTTCTCTTCCGTGCTGGCGGCAGCGGTTTGCGATTCGATTTTCAGGCAGGCATTGCCTGCAACCTGTTTTTCGCTCCGTCTGTCGGCCTGCACCGTTTCGCCGCTGCGCCGCGTCTGGCGATGCACCCGATGCAGCTCGGCCCTCACCGGTGGGCGCCCCGTGCTGTCGATGACGGGCTTGCCGGTGTCGTACACCACTATGTCCATAACCGTTTCGCCTTCGCTTTCGCTCTGTCGGGTCAGGGCTGCGACGACTTGCTGCTGCACGAAGCTGTCCACGCGGGACTGCTCGGTTTTATGAGTCCGGTTTGTCTCGTGCGTCGTCTGTTTCTGTACGGTGCAATTCGCGAGAAACAGGACAGTCGCCAGCCATAGGACACATCGGGATCTGCTCGACCGCTTTGCGAAATTTGGACACATCTCTGCGTAATGATTGTATTTCCGTTTTGAGTGGCTTCACGATATTCTCCATCAGGATGTCGCTCGCCTTGCGCACGTTGTCCAGCTCGTGGCTTTTCACCTCCGCGAGCTTGTCTTCCATCTCCGCACGCAGCTGGGCGATTTCTATCCGGTATTTCTGTCGCAAAACCCTGCTGTTCACCCACGCGCCCAACGGAGCGGACACCGCAGCCACAAGGGCCGACACGATAATGGTAGTGATTTCTCCGCTCATTCGTTTTTACTGTTTTATACTTATGGAGGCAAGCCAAGCCGGAACGTCGAACGACGGACAGGCTTTCGCTGCCAGTTGGTTGTGCCCGACTATTTTCACGGTCGGGTGCTTGGCGTGAAAGTCGCGGACATACTTCGCCATGGCGGTCCGTTGCGCCGCTGTGCGGGTGTCCTTCGGCTGCATGCCTGCGTCGCATCCGCCCACGTAGACGACATGCCGGCTCACGGCGTTATAACCGGTTGCCCCGTTGGTGATTTCCCACGGATCGACATTCTCATCTTCGTTATTTGCCGTCAGGCGCTCCACACGGCCGTCGAGATGGAACATGTCGGTATATCCGACCTGTTGCCAGCCGCGTCCGGCAGGAACGGGCGAGGTGTGCCAGCGACGAATGTCGCCGGCACTGACCTCACGCCCCTCGGGGGTGGCGGTGCAATGGATAACCAGATAGTGCAGCCTTGCCATTGTGTTATACGTTTAGTCTCCGATTTTCGCGCTGACGATGGCTGCCGTACAGTTCTTGTCGGAAAGCGGCAGACAGATGCCCCACTTGCGGAAGTTCACGAGGTTGCGGTGATACAGCGGGTCTTTCGATGCTTCGCTGTGGTAGAACTGCACCGAACCGTTGGCTTTCATCATGCGGCCGGCATAGAATGCCACCGATGCCTGCATATCCGTATCGCCTGCCACGGCGCCCCACGCAAGTTTCGTTTTCGTGGCGGCGTTGTACGCCGGCGTGCCGTTGTATTCGTAAATGTCGAAGCCGTACAGGCGGGCTATTTTGCCCTCTGTCTGGTTGATGTTGTAGTGGTCTTTGAACTTGGTTTCCGTCTCCAGCAAATCGTTTACGTGGTCGTTGCACAGCACGAGTATGCGGTCTTTTGTCGGAATTTTCATGTCGTCGAAAACACGCTTCAACGCCAGCAGGTCCGACGGGGTGAATATCTTTCGCTTTCCGTCGGCCGATGCAGCACCCGTGGTGAGCAGCACAGGGGAGCTCTCTTTGTTTTCGGCCGGTGCAATGGCGTGAATGGCTTTTTGGGTGTATTTTTCACGCAGGGCCTCACGATGGCGCTCCAGCACGCTGGCCATCTTGTCATAGCTGCAAGCGTGCAGCTCGTCATCGGTTACGGGAGTCGCTTCTGTGTCGTAATAATCGAGTGTTATAGGTTTGTCGGCATCGTTGAGAGTTTTGATGTTCAAGGGATAAGTCTTATTATTTACTAAAACCTCTGGGTCGCCGCCTAATTCCGTAAAATGGATAACGTCGTTTTCGACGTACTGGTCATAACTTTTGATACGGTCGAACCATCCGAGGCTTTCGGCTGCCGTGCGGAATGCCTTGATCATTTCACCCGTCCAAATCTCCTTAAAAACGGTTTCACACGCTACACCGTGCGGCAGTACCGCACCGGTGAACAATCCGATGACGTTGCCAGCCACAACGCCAGCCACAGGAGAAAATCCTGATACATACGCGATGGTTGCACCCATTGCACTGTTGAGTGCTACGGACGCTACCAATGCCAAAACGGCAATAAAAAGATACTTGATAAGTTTCATTGTTTTGTTGTTTTTTTTTGTTATTTCTTCGGGATTTCAATGCCGTATTCGGCTTTGTAAAGCCGCTCGTACTCTTGCGGTTTTTCCATACGCAGCGCTTCTACCTGTTTGGCCGGCACCTCAGATAATTTGGCGTAGGTCTTCGGTTCATCGGCACGCGGCGCGTCTTTCTGGCGGATTACCTCTGTGGGCTTGCTGACGGGGTGCATCAGTGAAAGGGTCTCGCGCAGCGCGTCGAGGCCTGCCGTCTTACCGAGGTTCACGAAATGCTCCTTTTTGTCCGCCGTGATACGTTTTTCGGCAATGGCAGCGTCCACAACAGCCGTAATGCCGGCAAGGCGAAGTGTTTCCCCTTTCTCGGCTTTTTCTTTCAGCAGGCGAAGTGCGCCTACCGCTTCCTGTTCGGTAGCCGAGTCCGGCAGTCCGAGCAGCTTCAAAATTTCTTCATTCATTTTTTTTGGATTTTGATTGGTTTGATTTTCCACGTTGCGAGGGTCTGTCCCCTCGGAATCCTTTTCGAGCGAAAGCAGCGGCAATACAGGGTTGTCCACGCCAGCGGAGAGCTTCAACATCTTGCCGCTGCAGTCATACAATTGTAAGGCGTCGTCATTGCCGCCCATATCGACGATACTGACCTCTTCCAATCGGCTGCGTACGATTGTCGCACGGGTTTGCCCTTGTAAAAGGTATTCGGGTGCATTGCTTATTTCTACGATAGAGAGTCCCGCTGAAGCCATACGCAGGAAACCGTTTTCCCACTTGCTTTCTATTTTTTTGGCAAACTCGTCGTTCTGGTCGAAAACAGGCGTGCCGATAAGGCGGTCGCCGTCGATACGCAGGTTGTCGATGCGCCCGATAGGCATTGCATCACGCTCGAAGCTACGGCGGTGCATCCACAACAGCAGCGGGTTTTTCTGGAACTGTGTCAGGTCGATGCCCGACGTCAGCACGCGGCCGCCGTAACAGTTCAGACCGCTGGTGCTAATGATTACATCTTTTGCCATTCGTCAATTTGTTTGTAGCAGGGGACGGATTCGAACCGCCGACCTCAAGGGAATGAACCTTGCGAGCTGCCAGCTGCTCCACCCTGCGATTGCGATGCAAATATCTCTATTGCCGACCACGACGGCAAAAAGAGTGTAAAACTTTGCATATCTTTTTTTTATAATAAGATATCGGACGCAATTTTGCACATCGGAAAACGCGCGTAGCGGTACCGAAAACATAAACGATATGAATGGCAACAAAAAAAGAACTCGAAGAAAAGCGTGAATATGCCCGCCTGCTGTTTATGCAGGGCGAAGCCCAGAAGGTAATCGCCGAAAAAGTAGGAGTGTCGGCGGTAACGATCACCAAGTGGGCCGCCGATAACGGCTGGCAGGAACAGCGCGCCGCGGCAAACATCACCCGCCCCGAATTGGTAAACAAACTGCTGCACACCATCGACCGGCTGATAGAACAGGTGAACGACAGCGATGATCCAGAGGCAATGGCCGGATTAGGCGACAAACTGGCAAAACTGTCATCGACCATCGAGCGGCTCGACAAAAAAGCGTCCATCGTAGACGTGATAGAGGTATTTATGGCATTCAGCAAATGGATGCAATACCGCATGTCTTTCGACGACGAAATCACGCCGGAGCTGCTGAAAACCATTAACCGGTATCACGACCTCTATATCAACGAACTGCTGCAAAACAAATTTCAATAAACGAGGGCAAACAATAAACAATCGCCATGATACAGAAAGCGATATTGAGAGACGCCATCGAAAGGTGGCAGAAACATTGCGAAACCGTACAGGCCGCTACGACCGTAAATACGGCGGAGACTTTGCAGGACAAAGCCTTGCGCATTAAACGCGTGCGGACCGATTATGCCGCTTTTGTCGATTACTATTTTCCGCACTACACCGTAAATCCGGAAACGGGCATGCGGACGCCCTGCGCGCCGTTCCACATCAAAGCGGCGAGCAAGATTCTCCAAAATCGTAACCTGAGAGCCGTATTCAAATGGCACCGAGGAGCTGCAAAGTCCACGCACATGGACATATTCATTCCGCTATGGCTCAAATGCCAGCAGAACAAACAGCTCAACGTCATGGTGCTGGTGGGGAAAAGCGAGGACAACGCCAACACGCTGCTCTCCGACATTCAGGCGGAGTTGCAGTTCAACCAGCGGTATATCCACGACTTCGGGCAGCAGTACAACGGCGGGTCGTGGGAGGAGGGCGAGTTCGTAACAAAAGACGGCACGGCATTCTTCGCACGAGGCCGCGGGCAGTCGCCGCGCGGTCTGCGCTACCGCTCGCACCGCCCCGACTACATCGTCATCGACGACCTCGACGATGACGAGCTGTGCGAAAGTCCCGCCCGCGTTACCCGTTTGACAAACTGGGTTAAAGAGGCGCTTTTCGGGGCGCTCGACGGCGGACGCGGACGTTTCATCATGGTCGGCAACCTGATATCCAAAAATAGCGTGCTGGCCAATATAGCTGCCACAAACGGCGTGCACGTTTCGCAGGTGAATGTCTGGGACAAGAACGGTAATGTGTCGTGGGCGGCCAAATGGACGCCCGAAGAGGTGAGAGCCATCGAGCAGTTTCAGGGCTACCGTTCTTTCCAAAAGGAGTATATGAACAACCCGATAACCGAGGGAGCCGTGTTCCGCAACGACTGGATAAAGTGGGGCAAAATGCCCGATTTGAAAAAGTTTGACGAACTGGTATTGTATATCGACCCGTCTTTCAAGGGCACGACGAAAAACGACTACAAGGCCGCCAAGTTGTGGGGCAAAGCCGGTTCGCAACTGTGGCATATCAAAGCCTTTGTGCGCCAGTGCAGCGTCGCCGAAATGGTGCGCTGGCTTTACGACCTCTACGAATGGAGCCAGTCGCAGGGTATCGCCATCAAATGGTATATGGAGGCCAATTTCATGCAAGACACCATCCTCGACGAGTTCCGACGCGAAGGCGATTTGCGCGGCTACCAGCTGCCAATCAGTGCGGACAAACGCAAGAAGCCCGACAAGTTTCAGCGTATCGAGGCGATAAGCCCCCTGTGGGAGCGCGGTTTCGTAACCTACAACGAGACGGAAAAAGACGACCCCGACATGCAGGCGGGGATAGAACAGACACTCGCATTTGAACGGGGTATGCGCGGCCACGATGATGCGCCCGATGCCGACGAGGGCGCGATATGGTACCTGCAGCGCGATACCCGTATCAGCAGTTTCACTCCGTCGTTTGGCAGGCGGAACAGTGCAAAAAACATATTATGGTAGCAATAAAAAAACAGATAAAACCATGTTTTTGACAGAAGAAGACTATAAAAGTGTATGCGATGAGTTCGAGATGGAGCAATTATGTGCAAATACTTCCGAGCGTCTCACTGCAGAACAGGCGGCAATAGAACAGATATGCAGCTATACCCGCCATCGATACGATATGCAGGCGGCTTTTGCAGCACAAGGCGAGAAACGGAATCCATTCCTCGTACAATGTGCGGTGAACATCACTCTTTGGCTGATGATTCATCGCTTACCTCAGAGTATGGGGCACGAGCGGCGCGAATGTCTGTACAAGGATTCTATTCAGTGGCTGCGCGACGTGCAAAGCTCCAAGGCATCACCCGACCTGCCTACCTATACGGGTACGGGCGGGGAAACAGATGCACATAACCCCGTCCGTTACGGCTCGATGCCGCCCAACAAATACGATTATTAATGCCGTATAAGAGTAAGTAAACGAAACGATTCTTTGGTTTACCGATGCAGTCAGCATTCAATACAAAGTTAAACGCTATTTAACCAGTAATTAAATGGACTTTATAAGCAGGATAAAACAGCTTTTCGACCGCCGTACTCCGGCGGCAGATATGGATAGGCTTATGCGTTTTGCCAAAAGCCGGCAGGGTATAAAGCTGACAGCGCAACTTTTGCAACAAACCGACAGTCTTACCAAAAAGGATATTGCAACGTGGCGGCAGGCTCATCAAGCCGCCATCAGTGTGGACACCCCGAATCGAGGACGTTTGTACGATATATATACAGACTGTCTGATTGATTTGCATCTTACAGGATGTATCGGTCAGCGCAAAGGGAAAGTGATGCAAAAAGATTTTCGGCTTGTAGGTAAGGACGGAAAAGAAAATTCCGAAGCCACGAAACTCTTGCAAAAAGAGTGGTTCGGCGATTTCTGCGACCTTGCCCTTGACAGCCGTTATTGGGGACACAGCTTGATTCAATTGGGCGATGTCGTGTCGGACGAAAATGGTATGCGGTTTAACGAAGTCGAGCTTGTCCCGCGCAAACACGTATGTCCGGATTATGGCGTCATTACCCCTGAACCGGCTGCCGACTGGCGGACAGGAATCCCTTATCGGGAAGGCGATTTTGCATTATGGTGTGTCGAAGTGGGTAAGCCGAAAGATTTGGGCTTGCTCCTGAAATGCGCGCCTGCCTGCATAAGCAAAAAGAATATGCTCGCTTTTTGGGATATGTTCGGTGAAATATTCGGGGCGCCGATGCGGGTTGCCCGTACCAATACGACCGACGAAAACGAGCGCAGACGCATCGAAACCGCGCTCGATAAAATGGGTGCTGCTTTCTGGGCTTTGTTCCCCGAAGGAACGGACATCGAAATAAAGGAAAGCAGCCGAGGCGATGCCTACAACGTGTACGACAAACGCGTGGATAGATGCAATAGCGAACTCTCGAAAGGCATTCTGATGCAGACAATGACGATAGACAGCGGTTCGTCGCTCTCACAGTCGGAAACGCACCTTGAAATTTTCGATGATGTCATCAAGGCTGATGCCAAAATGTTGGCAACCGTCATCAATGGCAAACTCCTGCCGTTGATGATGCGACACGGTTTTCCTGTACGGGGTCTCACGTTCCAATGGGACGATGCCGCCTCGTTCACCCCTGCCGAACTTCGAGAGGAGGAACGTCTTTTGCTCGAATATTTCGAGATCGACCCGCAGTATTTCGTCGACCGGTACAACATTCCCATCACCGGTACGCGACAGGCGAAAACACAACCCGACTCTTTTTTCGATTAAGCCCCTCCGACTGCGAGGGGCTGCACGACAAATACGTAGCGTTTAACGCAGCTGTTGAGTTGTTATACGACAAAAAGCTGCTTTTGTCGGCGGAAAATGACCACCCGTTTGAATTCGACGATACCCTGTTCGAGACGGCGGCACAGACTGTTTACGATACTCATGGCTTTATCCCAGACCAACTGTCCAATCCGGAAACACGAGCTGTTATTGGGGAGACATTAAGGATATTGCAAACCGCCATAAACAGCAAACTGCCGACAGAAGTCCCCGACACGATTCGCTACGCGCTCGAAAATAACGCTTTTATTTTTTCTGGCTTCAAAATGTACCACGCACTGCGTGAAGTGGGCTTGTCGCTGCTGACCGATAAAGGAGATATCAAACCGTTTAACGATTTCTTGACTGACGTGCAGAAAATAAATGCCAAGTACAACCATAACTATCTGTATGCAGAATACAATCATGCTGTCGGTGCGGCGCAAATGGCAGCCAAATGGCACGATTTCGAGCAGGACGGAAACAAATACGATTTACAATATCGGACTGCTGGCGACGACAAGGTGCGCGAAGAACACGCCGTTTTGAATGGCATAACCTTGCCGCCTGACGACCCGTTTTGGTCGATGTTTCTCCCGCCAAACGGGTGGAATTGCCGCTGTACGACCGTACAGGTGCGCAAAAATAAATATCCATATTCTGATCCAGAAACTGCCATGAGACTCGGCGAAAACTGTACAGGCGGGAAAAAAGGGTCTATTTTTCGCTATAATGCCGGAAAGTCGCTACAACTTTTTCCGCCAAAGCACCCGTACTACAAATGCCCGGACCCCGAACAGGTGAAACAAGCTATTAATGGCTATACCCCTGCGGAATGGACGCCAAAAACAATCGAGGAAGCCGAACAATTCTTTTGCGATAAATTGGGTGTCAAATGCTCTTTGACCGGATTTAATAAAAGTAACATGAACCAAATAGAAAGCATTTTCAGGAGTGTGGAAAGGCATTTCCAATGTTTCCCCGAATTAAAAAAAGAGACACTATTCGTCGGCACTATACTTGGGCGCATTAAACTACTTTCCGAGCGCAAATTTGCAGAACTGAAGGCAGACCCATATTATGCAAAATATGGGGACGAAGCGTTGAAAAAAGAAGTAAGCCGGTGGATTACCCGCATGAAAGTAAGGGCAGGCAAAAACGTTTATGCCTATTCTCATGGCGCATTTAAGGATTGGGGGTTATCTGGCATTTGCTTCAATACATCATGGAAAGGTGAAAAAATAGACAAGTCGCTTGAAGAGGATGTGCAGGCAAAAGGGCATCCACTTGGAACCGGTACATTGAAAGCCGTTTTTGACCACGAACTCGGACACGAAATTGACCGACTTATCGGACTTCGTACTCACAAGGATTTCCTCAAAATATATAATGAGGAAATGTCAAAAGGCAAAGCGCATATTACGGAAAACTTGTCCCACTACGGACATAAAAACGCATCTGAATTTATTGCTGAGGCTTGGTCTGAGTATCTAAATAATGAAAAACCGCGACCTATTGCGGTTGCGGTTGGAACTATAATTAAAAAACTATATGCAGAAAAGTATCAATATTCCGGTTCTTCGGCACCGTCCACATAAACACGCATGGTATCACGGGGCTTTGCCGGCTCAAAGACATAAGCGCCTTTTTGTTCAGGCAATACCGTTGTATGGCTTTCTGCATCAAGCAAAATGCTTAATGGTATGTTGTCAAAAGCCAAACAAGTATGTCCTTGCTTAAAGTGCTTGCAGTGCTCACACATATAAGGGCATTCTTCTATTTTATCTATAATTTTTGCCATATTGCAAAATTACAACTATTTTTTTGAATTACCAACAATTAAACGATAATTAAAATGATAGACGGGGAACAACTGAAAAGAAACATATTGAACGACATGCGCGTGGAACTCTCCGAGGAGTTCGACCGCAACTTCGAGCGCAAGGCCTTTTTTACCGACAAGTGGAAGCCCCGGGCCTATAAATATCCCAAAGGCTCGCTGCTGATGGTAACGGGCACGATGCGGCGCAGCATAAAGGCCGAAGTAAGAGGCGACGGTGTGCGCTTCTCCTCGGCCGTGCCATACGCTGCTATTCATAATGAAGGTGGCAGCGGGACAAAGTCTGTGCGCCAACATACCCGCACCAGTAAAAAGGGGAAGCCGTACACGATAAAGGCGCACACGCGCAAATTCAACATGCCGAAGCGCCAGTTCGTGGGCGACGGCAAACGTACGCAGGAGATTATCAAAGGGGTCATCAAGGACAATCTCGCCGACTTCAATGGGCAACTTACAAAATTCATACGAAAATGAGAAAACAAATCTTTCAAGCCATTTGCGCACGTCTCGCCGCGTGCGTGCCGGATATTCAATTCATCGACCTGTGGAACAACAATGTCGCCGCACTGAACGGCGGCGCGGTATGGCCGATGCCGGCCGTATTTGTCGAGTTCGAGGAGATAGAGTGGCGGCAACAGAACAACGGAGCGCGCCGCGGCGACGTGGCCGTGCGGCTGCACATCGTAACGCGGGCCGTGGCGACGCACGGACACACCGACCGGAAAATGCCGGAAGCATTGGTATTTTTCGACCTGATCGAACGCATCGACACCGCCATGCAGGGGTTGCGGGGCGACAACTTTGCCGGCTTCCAACTGACCACATCGACCACCAATCACGACCACGCTGAACTGATGGAGAGCGTCGAGCGATTCGTCACTAATGCACAGGACACGACTGCCATGCCTCCAAGCATGAAGTCCGGCAGTATTAAATTGTCATTAAACCATTAGCAACCGAGTACCTCAAAAACGGCGGAATCTCCAACCGGCCGATGATTTCCGAATACTGTAACGGACTTTATAAGGAGAATCGGGCACATCTGTATTGGCTCCGTATCGAACAGCGCTTTCTGCGGTTGTTTCCGGAGATACAATCTGGTATATAGGTAACACGTCCAGATATTCGCCGACGATAGAATTTATTTTATATACCGGTGTTCCTGTTATATTCATATCAGGATTTGCGTCTTTCATAAAGAAATTGACTTCGACGAACAGTTTTACGCTATCGGGAAAATCGGCATTGGCTCCGAGATAAATATAATCTATGATATGATCGCTGTCTGCATTACGCTTGCGAATTTCTTTGAGATTATACTGGCGTGTGCCTCTGGATAATAAACTATCAATCATTCCCTGAACGTCGTTCTTGTCCGCGCATTCAAAATACCGTGCATAATCGTCGGCATAAGAAAACGACGCAGCAAATAGCATTAATGACAAAACAATAATGGATTTCATAATCGTACAATTTTTCCCCAAATATATAGAAAAAAGAAAAACCTGCGACTATTCAGCAGGTTTTTCTTGCATGATGTCCCATAGACTTGCTTGTGGGGAATGTTTCGGCACGGGTGGAGGCGTCGGTATGCCCAAATAACTCAGATAGGTGCGATAGCAGATTTTGAACTTCGGGAAAATATGCTGCCGCCATACAGCTTTGTAGCACCGCGCCTGATTGCCGCTTTCGTAATGTTCTGCCGTTACGGCTCTTACCATCCTGACCCTCTCGATGGTGCTTTCGTGGTGTTTTCGCTTGTCCATCTGCATTTATTTTTTTATTTTTGCAAAACCCTGTGGCAACAAGGCTTGCGCCCGTTTCTTTCTTGCAGATGGAGCGGGCGCTGCTGTCAATCCACGTCGGTCATTCCGAGCGGTACATTGACCCACGCACCTTTGTCGTTCTTGTACTCGGCACGAATATACTTTTTAGACTCGGTAGGCTGGTAACTCTCCTCGATGATCTGCACGCCCTCAATGAACTGTTCGTCGCCTGTTTCTTGTGCCATTTTACGAAGTTGCAGCACACGGCTGGCTTTGATGTTGCCGCTTTGGTCGCGACTCAACAGCCGCAAAACAGCGTTTACGAGCGCCTTGCTCGTATCGTCTTTGGCCAAGCTCTGTATGTAGGCCTTGACCATGGCAATGCCATCTTCCACCGTATCGCGGTAGCTGTCGATGGTGTTCACGCCGAGGGTCAGGCGAAAGCGGCTGTCGCTCGATGTAAAGGTGTGGCTGTGCTGCATCTCTTTGGTCAGGCCCAGCACGTCGGACTTCATCTTCAAAATCGCTTCGAAATTCCCGAAAACAGTGTCTTTCACGACTTTTATCTGCTCGCTCAACTCTTTGAGAATCGGTAGTGTCGTGCATAACTCATCATCTACCATGCCGGCATAATCGGCACGTTGCTGTTTCCGGCGTGCTGCCGCCTCTTTTTTTGCTTTTTCTGCGCGGTACGCTTCAAACTCTCGGCGTTCTTCCGCTGTCATCGTTACGTTTTCCATATACAAGTTATTTATTGGGTTTGATTTGGTTTATTTCATATTTCGCAGCCTCGGTGTCGAACAGGAATATATATCCGGCTGCTCTCAGTACGATAGCCGCAAACAGGAGTACGACTCCTACTGTTATGAACGGTATGGCACCGACCGTCTTTAACGCTTTTACGATTTTGTCTTTCCTCATTTTCTTATTGTTTTACAGGTTTCCACTTGATGGTGATCGTGGCATGGAGTTTACCACTGCCATTGCACACCGGACAGGTCTTTTTCTCTGCCGTATTCATTTCATTTTGCCAAAAGAACCCGTTACCATGACAGTGGCTGCATAAATGATTATTGCTTGTTATACATTCGGTCAGGTTCTTTTTTTCGACAAAAGGCGGCGGCACGATTTCTATAATGTCTCTCTTGCTGCTCATGGTTCACGCTTTTGCTTGTGGTCTTCCATATTCGAAATAAGACTGCAACAGCAGGCCGTCGGCTATTTCATTCACCGCCTGCGCGTCTTTTACCTTGTTGTTGAACGCCGCCACCAGATTGCGCAGCCGCTCGCGCGGTATCTTGTTGAAGTCGGCATGCCCCGTGGCCCGGCAAGCGATGCCTTTTATCACGGTGGCGTTGCTCTCTCTGCCTACGGCTTTCAGGTAGCCGCCGATGGCGGCCATGGCGCGTTTGCGCAGTTTATCCATCTCGCCGACACCCGTCCTTTCGTTCGCCTGTTCCGACAGTTTGCCGCATACGTCTATCAAGTCGTGCGTATCCATGTCGCGGCTGCTCTCAACACCATAGCTTTCAACTATGGCACGCTTTTCTGCTTCGGTAAGCCCCAATGCACTGCAAAGGGTGTGGAATTTCTTTAAGATGTTTCGATGGATCGCGTCCATCGTCCTGTTCTCTGTCATATCGTTTTACATTTTATCAATCCAATATTCCTGTGCGCCTTGCTCCCATATCACGAAGTCCGCGCCACCTTCGCCGAGTTCGGCTATTTCGTACCGAGAGGTTATAAATGCTTTGTAACCCTCTACTCGAGCCTTTATATCGCTGTCGTATCGTATCTTTTCAGCTATTTTTCCATCAGGAAGCCCGTGTTTTTCATGGCATACGAAAATGAACAACTTATCGGGAAAGTCTTTACGTAGGTTTATATAATCCGACATTTTAAGTCCTAACCAGTAATGCACGCTGTCGATGACAATGACATCAGGGCTACGCTTTTTTTCCAACCGGAGGCGGACATCTTTCAAACCCTCTTTATTTAGTAGAATGATGCGATTACCGACTTCTGCCATGCCGACCCGCTCCCATGCTCGTTTTAGCGAGAGGCTTAAACCTTGTTCCAAACTGTCGTATGCCACGCGGCGAAAGCGGGTAAGGTACTTGCAGATCTGTAACACAAAGGTGGTTTTACCGCAACCGCTGCCGCCGTAGATTATCCATGCGCCTCGCAGTTCCGGTCGCCCGAAGCTGGCAAGGAAAGTCCCCTCGAAGTCGGCTACTTCAAATTTGGCTGTCAGTACATTCTTATTGCTTATCGCTCGACCCATGTTTATTTTCCCATCAGATAAGGTACATCGTTAATCGTCTTAATCGTTATGCTGTTCTCCGTTCTTTTGTATCGCCCAAATAGCGCGTTTTACGCGGCGCAGGTCGCATTCACAATCGTCTGCTATCCGATTTATTTCTTTGGTGTCGGTTATGCCGTTTGCCACGCAAACGGCGGCTATATCCGCCGTATTCACGACCTGCAACTCCACGAACTTGCGCCCCATTCGGCTGTATATTTCCTCGTAGCCTTTACGTTTTATCCGCAACCCCTTTTTTATGCGTTTTTCCAGAAAATCTGTGGCGCAGAGAATGATGCCGCAATGTCCCTCTAACTGATTGTAAAGGCTGATGAAGAAATAGAGTACTTGATCACTCAACTTGTCTGCTTCGTCAAGAACCACCAACGGGAGTTCCTTGCGTTTCAGAGCGTCGATGATATCGTCCATCATGTCTGATACGGTAGCGCCGGAAAAATCCATGCCCATACATTTGAGTAGTTTGCCCATGAACGTGCGACGATTCCAGTATTCAGAACAGCACAAATGATATACATTGCGATGAGTTGCAGCATAGTTTTTTATCGCCTCCGTTTTTCCACAGCCGGCATCGCCGGTAACAGCCAATACAAGACTGTCCTCACGAGCATTGTCGAGCAGGAAGCCCATGCGGCTATATGCACGTGTTTCGGCGATGTGCCACCTCTTTGCCTCGTGTCCCGTCTGGGCGGCTATCGTGCGCCACATTTCGTCACTAATTGTTTCCCAGTCGCCTGCCAGTACCTTGCTTATGGTGGCAGAGCTGACTCCGTTCATACTGTTGGCCGCCTTATTTTGACTTCCTTTCCTGTCGCAGTAGCCTTTGAGGCTTGTAGCAATCTGTTGTTTTTCTTCCTGTAACATATTATATGTAGTTTAGAAAATGGAATAATCGTCTTTATCCGAAGCTGGCGCGCCTTGTGGCATCAACGGAATTTCGACGGTATTCACATCAACACTGTTAATATCCGCTGCGCTGAGGCGTCGTTTTGCTTTGGGCAGTTTGTGCTGCCCGTCGCTGTTGCATATCAGCAAGCGACTGAGTATGTTGTCAGATCCGCTGCCGATTAAATGTTCTACTTTGGCATTTGCCAATGCGCGCTGTTCAATAATGTGCTGTTCCAGTTGTCGATTGAATGTTACCACACGGGCAAGTTCTGCTGCATCACCATCTTTCCGTTCAGCCAAAGCCATTGGCTGCACATATTTTTCCGTGAGCATGAATCTGAGTGTACCGTCCTCACTGACGGCAAGAATTTCGTGTAAATCGTCAGGGTCGTATTTTATCGTCCATCGCTTGCCTGCATATTCACGAAAACGTATGTCAAAACAATCGTAATCACGTTTCACCCCGAGTAATGTAGGTCGCAAACCTCCGCCCTCAATGGCATTCTTGTGTCCCGATTCTGCACCGAAATGTAGCAGGTACGATTCTCGACTCAATGGCAGACGACGCTCTGCCGGAAGGTTGTCCATCATTTTTCGGAACTCAGAGACTTTTTGCTGACGTTCTAATTGCATCATGTTCTCTATCTGTCGGCGCAGACCGTCTTCGTCGGGAAAATGGTGCCGCAAATTATTCAATGCCTCGCTGTTAGGTTGTTTTTCAGGATTGGTTGTAATACCATAGCCCGACCAGTTATTGAATAGGCGGCAATAGGTCTTGTTTAAGTAACCGAAGTACGGTTCGACGACTTTTGCTTTGGCATTTTTGACCTGAGCCGGCGTCAGTATTGCCGCCATCGCATTATAAAGGGGCATCATGGTCTTGAATGCGTAATGGTCGCATTGCAATTGATTCGCCCGCAACATCGAGCCGAAGAGTTCTTTGCTGTGTTTAGCGGCGTCGCGCAAGGCTGCGGCAATCAAATCGGGTGTCTCGTGGGTGCCTATTGCGTAGCCTATCGGATAATTGCAACAAGGGTCTAATACCACCTCCAATGTCAGACGGTTGCAATAGCTCGTAATTGAATGTCCGTTTTTGTCTGTCGTAGTTTTCTGATACAACAGCTCCACGTCCCAACCGTCGAGTGTCCACATCAAGAAAGGTGCTTTCGGGCGACTGCGTTTTATCTGCATACTCTTTTTGTTACGGAATTGTGCGGTTCCCAGTCGTCCGGCAGATGTTGTCAAGTCCAGTTTCTCACGCCATACGCCAACGGCGCCGGGAGTAATAGATTTCCAGCCACACTCTTTGGCTTTGGTATTGTATAGATTAGCTATTAGTACATTATCGAGGTTATTATGGTGCCCGATAAGTAATGCCAGCAAACTTTCCTTCTCGTCATTATCCACCTTTGCTGCATTGTTGTTTTGGTACTTTTTGCTGATAAAGCAACTGTACCCGTCGCGTAGGTATTCATTGAACTTGCGTTGGAGACGGCGGGCGCTTTCGGGTAGCGAATGAGGAAACCTATCCGCAAGCCGTGGCAATGCGCCGGCAGCTTTGTCCCAAAACGCCATTTTATTCAGCCGAGACTTGCTTTGCCGCATACGTTGGCTGTTACTCTTGTCAATACACGTGCGAAACGCATTCATAATAGCGCAGTTGTTCGCATATTCCACCTGTTTTCCCGTCGGCAGATGGCGACCGTCCGCCAAAACATAATCGGCATAGAACTGCATTGCTCTACCGTCAGGCATTATCGTATCAATAAATGGCTTGCTATTGGCACTTTCTTGTAAATCCGGATAACGGCGGTACACCTTCGTCCGATATTTCAACGGTAAACTATTAACGGCAAACAGCGCGGGGGTACCGTAACAGGCACGTCGCACCTGTTCTAACTTCCCGCGTCGCACCATTGCCGAAATGTTAGGTTTAGACAGAATACCGTCTGTCAGTTCCGCGTGGCTTATACAAAGTGTGTTGTTATAATACTCCATCGCGTTGTCGTTTTCTTGCACCCGTGTCCGTATTGATTTGATTCAATGTTTGTGTATTCACGGTTCTACTCATGCTATAACTTTTGTGCTTCCGCTTGTATAGCAGAAAAACAGTCTAATCTTACATCGGCATAACTTTTTACGGACTTGCCGTCTTTGATGATGTCCACACGCCCCGTTTTTTTGTCGCATTCCAGCATCACGCCGTTGGGGAAATACTGACGCATAAAGTCGTCGGCATCATGTATGGTTTCCATGGCATGGGCAACCACCATTAATATACCGCCCCTCAATTGTGCCAACCGCCGAATCTTACACGCCAGTTCGCTGTCGCCGCCTCGGTCGGCAAATGTCAAAGCCCGCCATACAGTTGGCTTGGACGTATTGAATGCCTTTTGTAAGAACTCTCTACATTCTTTTGTTACTGCTATGTACTTTTCCATATTGTAATATTTTGTTTTCGTCTTTTTTTCTTATCTTTGACGGCTGTGTTATTTATTTCACGGGCAAATATAGACGAGATAATTCGATTATGCAAGAAAAAAGACAAGAAAAATCGCCCATCAAGCAAAAAATCCTGCTCTTTCTCTCAAAAAAAGGGATAAGCCAGTATGATTTTTATCGAAAAACAGGCATAACCCGTGGTATATTGGGTCAAAGTAATGGAATCAGTGAGGAAAATATAGCAAAATTTCTTGCTTATTATCCGGAGGTGTCGGTAGATTGGCTACTTACTGGCAGGGGTAATATGTTTCGCGAATCGGATATTCAATTAGCGACCCCAACTGTTCAAAGCAAGTTTCCCCTCAGTACCGATTGCTCAGTCGCCCAACAAAGTATCCCGCTTTACGAATTGGACGCCACTGCTGGTCTGGTTTCTCTATTCGATACAGCAACTCATCATACCCCGATTAGCTATTTACAAATTCCCGACCTGCCACCATGCGATGGGGCTTTATATGTGCGAGGTGATTCGATGTATCCGCTATTGAAAAGTGGGGATATTGTGTTATATAAGGAGGTTCCAAACCTTGCGGCTGGAATTATTTGGGGTGAAATGTATCTTTTGTCGTTTGTCCTTGACGGGGAAAGTTATATTGCAATCAAATATATTCAGAAAGCGGACAGCAACAAGTTCGTGCGACTGGTAAGTTATAACCCGCATTTTTCACCGCAGGATATTCCGGCAGATTCCATCAGAGCATTGGCATTGATTAAAGCCAGCATTCGATTCAATACAATGGGTTAAAAGCTCGACATACGATCTGTTCCCAATGTAGGCAGATCCGCTTCGTTATTTCCCAACATTGATGTACCCTCCCATATACCCTTTTCAGACACCTAACAGGGGCGATTATGCTGTTTTCACGTGTTTTTATCGCAAAAACACGTTTTAATCGCTAATTATCAGCAGCTTAAACACTTATTTAAGGGTTTTGTTTCTATATCTGTTTGGATATTAAAGGGGGTAGATTCTCACGAAAAAGCCGCTTTTTATGTCGATTTTTTCCATTATAGGGTATTATTCGTGCTTAAAAAGTATGCCCAACTGTATGCCCAACACTATTTTGTGGTTTGAATTGCCCATTGCAATACACTCCCGCATTTTTTCTGTCCGTTCAACTCGAGTTATTCGTTTTTTGTTCGTTTAATAACCAATTGTAATGAATAAAAGACGCCGCTTTGAATTGCCTCGAATCTGGCTGTAAATTGCCTTAAATTGGGCGTTTAAGCCATTTGAGGCATCAGATAAGAGGTAGTGAAAAAAGGCGGACAAACAGCCCAAAGCCATCTGTCCGCCCATAATTAAACAGAATTAAAGTTGTGGTAAAACAGTATTAAACGATTTCGAGAAAACTTTACTCGAAACTTAAAGTAAAATTAAAGCAGATTAAAGTTTTTGTACGTTTCGTTTTTTCTTTTCACATTCAAACGACATCGTATATCTATCAATTTATCAGTTATTTACGCATTATATCTTTCTGATAAATATTGTACAATTCGTTTTTATGCCCATACTTGTTCGGCAAATCATTTGCAGGCGGGGGATTGGTGAAAAAACGATAACGCTGCATTATTTCCTTGTCGGTTCGGTGCAACGTGCCGCTTTATGCGTTATCTTTGCACTTCTGAATTTTTTGGGAAAACATTCATGGGCGAACACACCATATCGGTCAAAGGGGCACGAGTCAATAATCTGAAAAACATCGACTTGGAGATACCCCGCAACAAGTTGATTGTCATCACGGGACTTTCGGGGTCGGGCAAGTCGTCGCTGGCATTCGACACGCTGTATGCCGAAGGGCAGCGGCGTTACGTGGAGAGTCTGTCGGCTTACGCCCGCCAGTTTCTCGGGCGCATGGGCAAGCCGGAGTGCGACTACATAAAAGGCATACCGCCCGCCATCGCCATCGAACAGAAAGTCAATACGCGCAACCCGCGTTCCACCGTGGGCACCTCGACCGAAATATACGACTACCTGCGTATGCTCTTTGCCCGCGTGGGCAGGACGATTTCGCCGGTGTCGGGCACGGAGGTGAAGAAGCACACCGTCGAAGATGTGGTACAGTGCGCTCTGTCCTACCCCGACGGCACGCGCATGGCGGTGCTTACGCCGGTGCATTTCACGACCGACCGTCCGCCCCGCACGACGCTGGAAATTCTGCTCAAAGGAGGCTACAACCGCATGGAGCAGGCGGGCGAAATCGTGCGCATCGAAGAGTTGATGCAGCTCGACGAAAAGACGTTGCTCGCCCAACCGCTGTTCCTGTTGATAGACCGCACGGTGGCAGCCCACACGCCCGACGCGGTGAGCCGTATGGCGGACTCGGCGGAAACGGCTTTTTTCGAGGGGCAGGGCGAATGCGTGCTGCGGATATATGGCGAGGAGGTGAAATCGCACACCTTTTCCAACCGCTTCGAGGCAGACGGCATGACGTTCGAGGAGCCGTCGGATTTGATGTTCAATTTCAACAGCCCCGCCGGTGCGTGCCCCGTGTGCGAAGGATTCGGGCGCACGATAGGCATCGACGAAAATCTGGTGGTGCCCAACAAATCGCTGTCGGTGTACGACGATGCCGTCGTATGCTGGAAAGGCGAGAAAATGAGCGAATGGAAACGGGAGTTCATACGGGTGGCAGGCTCGATGAATTTCCCCATACACAGACCTTATTTCCAACTCACAGCCGAACAGAAAGAGCGGCTGTGGCACGGAAACGGCCGTTTCCCGGGCATCGACGGATTTTTCCGCATGCTCGAAGAAAATCAATATAAAATACAGTACCGCGTGATGCTGTCGCGCTATCGGGGCAAAACTACCTGTCCCGCCTGCAAAGGCTCGCGGCTGAAACCGGAGGCGCAATACGTGAAAGTGGGCGGACGCACCATTTCGGAACTGGTGGCGATGCCCGTGTCGGAACTGACGCGCTTCTTCGACGAATTGCAGCTCGACGAGCACGATGCCGCCGTGGCAAAACGACTGCTGACGGAGATACGCAGCCGCCTTCGTTTTCTTATCGACGTAGGGTTGGACTACCTGTCGCTCGACCGGCTGTCGTCGTCGCTTTCGGGCGGCGAGAGCCAGCGCATCAATTTAGCCACGTCGTTAGGCAGCAGTTTAGTCGGCTCGCTCTACATTCTCGACGAACCGAGCATCGGGCTGCATTCGCGCGACACCGAGCGGCTCATCGGCGTGCTGCGCCGCCTGCAACAGTTGGGCAACACGGTCATCGTGGTGGAGCACGACGAGGAGATAATCCGCGCCGCCGACTACATCATCGACATCGGACCGAAGGCGGGGCGGCTCGGCGGCGAAGTGGTGTATCAGGGCGACCTCGCCCACCTCGCGGAAGCCGAAAACAGCTACACGGCAAAATACCTCACGGGAAAAGAGCGCATCGAAGTGCCCGCCATGCGGCGACGCTGGCACAACTATATCGAAGTGGAAGGCGCCGTACACAACAACCTCAAAAACGTTTCCGTGCGCTTCCCGCTCTACGTGATGACGGTCGTAACGGGCGTGAGCGGTTCGGGAAAATCGTCGCTCGTGCGCGATGTCTTCTACCGCTCGCTGGCACGCCACTACGAAGGCGAGGGCGAAACGCCCGGCTCCTACGGCGGCTTGTCGGGCGATATGCAGCTGATGCAGCACATCGAATTCGTGGATCAGAATCCTATCGGGCATTCCTCCCGCTCCAATCCCGCCATCTACCTGAAAGCGTTCGACGAAATACGCAAGCTGTTCGCCGAACAGAAACTCGCCAAGCAAATGGGCTTCACGGCGGCGCATTTTTCGTTCAACGTCGAAGGCGGCCGCTGCGAGGAGTGCAAAGGCGACGGCACGATTACGGTCGAAATGCAGTTCATGGCAGACCTCGTGCTCACGTGCGAATCGTGCCACGGCAAACGGTTCAAGTCGGACATTCTCGAAGTGGAGTATCGCGGCAAAAACATCTCCGACATTCTCGACATGACGGTGAATCAGGCAGTGGAATTTTTCTCCGAAAGCAACGGGGCGACCGAGAAAAAAATCATACGACGGCTGCAACCGCTGCAAAGCGTGGGGTTGGGCTACATAAAAATGGGGCAGACCTCCTCCACCCTCTCGGGCGGCGAAAACCAGCGGGTGAAGCTGGCGTATTTCCTGAGCAACGAAAAACAGGAGCCGACGATATTCGTGTTCGACGAGCCGACCACCGGTCTGCACATACACGACATAAAAACGCTGCTCGGGTCGTTCAACGCATTGATAGAGAAAGGACACACCGTCATCATCATCGAGCACAACATGGAGGTAATCAAATGTGCCGACCACATCATAGACATGGGGCTCGAAGGGGGCGACGCCGGCGGCAATGTGGTGTGCTGCGGCACGCCCGAAGAGGTGGCTGCACACCCCGACTCCTACACCGGACGATACCTGCGCGAGAAACTCCGTTAATTTTTCTTCTTCATAAAAGCCGCTGCCGAAAGCCTTATTCGGCAGCGGCTTCTGTTTGCGAAAAGCGAAATATACCGGCATTCGTCCCGAAAATTTTTTCAAACAAATTTATCCCGACAAATGTTTTCAACTACCCGTTACGGTCGAATCAACGAGTAGAGAATATGAAACGGATATTTTTGTTGCTGCTGTTCGTCCTACCGGCAGCCTTTACGCAAGCGCAGAAAGCCGGTATCAAGAGCAATCTTTTTTACGATGCGCTGGCTACGGTAAGCGTCGGAGCGGAAATCGGACTGACGCCCCACTGGACGTTGGATATTTCGGGCAACTACAAAGGGTGGACGATACAGGGACGCCGAACGAAGCACTGGCTGATACAGCCCGAAGCCCGCTATTGGCTCCGCTCGTGTTTCTCGGGACATTTTTTAGGCATACACCTGATAGGCGGACAATACAACATGGGCGGCTTCCGTGCGAATTTTCATTTCTTGGGCAGCGACTTCCGCCAGCTGAAAAGCAACCGCTATCAAGGCTGGGGCGCAGGTGCGGGCATCGCCTACGGCTATGCGTGGATATTGGGGAAACATTGGAGCATCGAAGGCGAAATAGGGCTCGGATTCGTCTATACCCGTTACGACGTGTTCGAGTGTGCCGGCTGCGGAAAGCGCACGGAAAACGACAGGGCACATCATTATGTGGGTCCCACGAAAGCGGCAGTCAACCTTATCTATCTGTTTTAAGGATAAAAAAGGCAGCAACAAAAATGTTGCTGCCGAAATATTTTACTTTTTCTTATCGTCAAGGTCATTTTATGCCGGGCAAGGCATCGAAGCAGGCGCGTATATCGGGCGACGAGGGTCGCAGAGCGTTTTCATCGACGATATTTCCGTCGGGGTCGAGCAAGATGAAACGGGGTATGCCGTTCACCTTGTAGAGCTTCGTAAAAGAGGACGACGAACCCAAATAGAGTTGGGTACCCGTCATCGTCTGTTTTTCGAGAAAATCTTTCCATTCGGCGCTGCGTTCATCGACAGAGAGGGAAACGAAAGCGATGTTCCGTCCCTCGTATTCCTGCTCCAATTTCCGCAAGAAAGGTATTTCGCGGCGACACGGCATACACCATGTAGCCCACAAGTCGATATAGAGGTAGCGACCTTTGAAATTTTCGAGGGTATAGGGGGTGCCGTCTTTGTCGAAGGCACGGAAATCGGGCGAAGGCTTGCCTTTGCGCACGACGTCCCACCGGTCGTACTTTTCACGGAAAGCCGCCTGCAACACGGGATCGGTAACGAATGTGCGGTGGTAATTGAGCAGGTCGTCGATGCCGTCAATACCGTACTGCTCGACCTGTTCTACCGCCAACACGTTAAGAAGGTTTTGCAAGACGACTTCATCGGCGAGCCGGTCGATCAGAAATTCCATTTCGCACAACGTCTTTTTATACGGGTCGGTGATGCGCTGCCCGCGCGCCGAAAGCACGTAAGCCGCCTCTTTCATGTATTCGCGATACTCTTTGAGTCCGACCAAGTCGCGGTCTTCGCGCACATAGGCGGCAATGGCATCGTAATAGGCACTATCGGGACGATACGAAGCGTCCTGCGTTACAGCGGTGTGTCCGACGGGATACATGAGCAGCATCGACGCCAAAGCGTAGCGAATGCGATTTTCCTCGATTTTGGCGAAGAGAGGTGAAACGGCATCGAGTTTCCACGCTTTCAACAGGCGGAGCGCCGTGCGCTCTTTCGAAACGAGCAGCGCCGCGTAGTCGTCGAACGGCAGGGCGAAATCGTCGTTCGACAAGGCGGACAGCGATATTTCGTTGAGATACTTGCATATTTTTTCTTTGGCGGGATTGTTCCCGACCCGGAAAGCGAATGTTTCGCCGAAATTTTTTCCGTCGAAAGCGATTTCTATTTTGTCGCCGTCTTCGAGAAAAATTTTCTTGCTATCCATACCGTAGTAAAAGTCGGCATGAACGGCAGGGAGATTTTCGAGTACGCACTCGCCGTGCCCTTTCTCATCGAGAGGTATTTCGACAATCGTGGTCTGATAGACGAGTACGGCTTGCGAACGGGTCTTGTCGGCATCATCGACCGAAAGATGAATGGCGGCGCCGGTATTTGCAACTCCGGCACCCAAAAGGACAACGAAACTTGTTATTGCTGTCAAATATTTCATAACGCAGTTTTTTTATTCACGATAAATGACATCGACGATGGGAGCGAATCCGCGTCCGATTTCTTCGGGCTGCGCATTCGCAAAATCGCCTTCGTTCCCGAAACCGTCGTACACGCGCAACACGCCTTCGCCATCGGCGGTAGTGCTGCCGACAAGCAGGTCATAGCTGCGATTTTCGGGGTCGTCGCCGACAAAGAGATTGAATTTGAGCAGGGTTATATCTTCGTCGCCCAAGTCGAGCTGCAACACGGCTTCGGGTTTTGCAGCGGTGAAATTGACGGCATATATCTTGCTGCCCACCGAATAGTAGAACATTGTTTTCAGCGAACTGAACGCAAAATGCGAAGCCTGCGCAATATCGGTGCAAGAAGAAACATCGACGTAATAGGCTTTTTCGTATGCCGTACCGTATTTGTCCACCCCGTCGAGAATGCCGACCAAATCACCCAATATGATACCGTAAAGGTAACGGGAATCGCCTTTGGCAAGTATGGCATAAGAAACCCCGCTCCCCGTCTGGTTCTTGTCGTAACGGGTATTTTCGAGACAGCACAACGTCATGTTGTCGGAGCGTTTAGGCCAACTGAAAAGGGCATCGTTGGTCGCCACAAAACCCAAGCCCACCAAATCGGACATGGGAATATCGCCGGTCGCATACAGCGGCATACCGAGCGACGCGAACTGGTCGGTGCAGACGAAAAAGGTCTTGTTGGTAACGTCCCACAACATGAACAACGGCATAAATTGTTCCGCCAACACATTGCAGCCTACGGCAGGCCACTTCCGGAAACCGGTATAGACACCCGGCATATTTTTACGTGCTCCGCCGAAAAGTCCGTCGCCCATCAATGTGTTGCAATAATAGGAATATCCCGTATTGTCGATGAGCATTTTGCCCGGATATTCATTTATCAAAAACGCCACCTTTTTGGTAAATTGGGCACCGGAAAATTCATTGCTTATCATGTACGACTCGTTCCATTGAAATTCATTGTCGCTGAGACGGGTGGTACCGCTGCCCGAAACGAGATAGAAAGGTTCCGCCATATCGGGGGCATAGACCAGTTGGCGGGGGTCCTGCCAATTTTCGAGTTCGGTTTCCCGCAACAAATCATGGTAAGTTTCGCCGGTGATGTGGGAAATCATATCCAGACGCACCCGTCCGTTGTCGGAACAAAGCGCCAGCCAGCCGCGCGAAGTGGTGGTTTTCACCTCCAAATCGGAAATGCGGCGATAGAAATAGCCGGCATCTTTTTCCTTGACGGTAAACGCCAGTTTGTACATACCGGGCACCAACGACACATAATAATCGAGATTCCGTTCCGAGCCTATGACGACGGGAGTATCCGTACCGGCAGTTTCATACACTTTCCACTCGTAATCGTAGGCATCGGGCGAAAACCCACGCCCCGAAAGGTCGGGCACAATGGAAAGCGTATCGCGTATCAGCACCGAATAGGCATCGTCCATTACAATCGCCACCTCATCGAGCTCCACATAATCGTAATTGCCCTTGTCGCCGTAGCACGCCGGCAAAAGAGCCGTCGCCACCGACACAAGAAACAAGTATATTTTCCGACAGTTTTTCATACTCTTTTTCATTCGCTATATACCGGAGTAAAATCGAGAAGATTGCCATTTTCATCAAGAGCGTCTTCATCGACCTTGCCGGGAGACCACCCGCGCATGATAGCCTCTTGTTCATACATATATTCGTTCACGGACTGCGCCATATAGATCCATTGATTGAACGGTATCAAGTAACGTTGATAATAGTTTTCGCGGGGAATATAGTCAAACAGTTTCCACAACAGACGTAACTTGCGCTCGGAAAACACGCCGACATATTCGGGACGCCACCCTTCGGGCGCCATACTGAAAAAATTGGAATAGGCGATGCGGTAATGCAACATATCGACATAGGGATATTCGCTGTCTCCGGTGGCGCTTTTCTCCAAAAAAGTTTCGAAATATTCATTCGCCCGCAATTCAAGATTGACAATTTTTATTTCCGAAGAAAGGGCGTCTGTCTTTTTCACGCGCACATGGTAGATAAACTGCGAAGTGTGCGCCGGCATGAGAGCGGGAGTTATCAGCTCGTAGTCGATGCCCTCCACAGCATTGTCCGACGAAACCCGTATATCGACAGGACGGTCGATGTCAGCCTGCCAGCCGACCGACTGCACGACAACGGGAACGTCGATATACTCGACGCTGTCAGGCTGGTAAACGAAAGTCGTCGTAAGGGTATCGACAAGGGCGTTACCTGTGGTACGGTTGTTGAAATAAATACCGTCGGGCGCACCGTACGGGTCGGGCGTACTCTCCTTGCAGGAGCACATCGCCCACACCGGCAACAGCAGTACAGCGGCTATTTTCATTATTTTTCTCATAGACATTTCGTTATTGGCGGTTTTCGGTTTCGGTATCGGGCATGGGTATCACGTAAAGTTTCTCCGAACGGGAAACCGTTTCGTCGCCCATATCCGAAAACTTTACCGTAATATTTCTATAATTTCTTTTGTAATAATAGAAAATCTGACCTTCGCCATAAAGTTCGCGCACGAGTTCATATTCCCATCTTGCCCGGATATATCCCGATTCCCGCAGCGAAGAGACACCCCGATGCTCGCGGAGGAGATTGACCCATTTCACACTTTCCGATTTGTCGTTATTCTGCAAATACAAATCGGCAATAATCAAGTACATTTCACCCAATCGTATCATGGGAATCATGGTGTTGCGAAGGAGGGACACGTCGGGCAGGTCAGCAAACTTGTAGAAAGCATAGGACTCGCCTATCTTCGACCAGTTGGCAATATAGCGGTAGTCGTCGGTAGAGCCGCCATACTCGCCACCGAAATAGATGGTTTCGAGGTTGGAAGGCACTATCGTAAAGTAGGGACGCGGCACCAGCGAGGGGTCGAAATTGACTTTGAACAGTTGTCCGCGATTGACATTCGTCAAAGCAAAGATGCATTCGGTATGGAAAATGCGGTCGGGATTTTCGGGCGAGCCGAGTACCAACGAGCGATCGACGAAAGGAAATTTCTGCGAAGAAATCACCGTGTCAGCGCAGGCGATGGCGTTCTCGATATATTGCGGGGTATTCTCCGAAGTTTCATCGGAAGCGGCATAATAATAGACGCGCGCCAAGAGGGCTTGCACGGCATAATAGTTGAGCCGCAGCGCCCGATAGGCGGTGAACACGGAGCCGTCGGCGGGTGCGGGAGCCAGCGGGTCGTCGGTGAATATCGGGTCGTTTTGCAGACAGCAGGCGGCTTCGTTGAGGTCGTCGAGCAGGCGTTGTATCACTTCGTTGGCGGGCAACAGCTCCTGTACCTGCAAATCGGTGGTCGTGCAGTAAGGTATGCTTATTCCTTCGGGGTCGTTTTTATAGACCGGACCGAAAAGGCGGAACATGTCGAAATGCAGCAGCGCCCGCAACGCCAGCGCTTCGCCCCGTATGAGGTTGTAGTTGTCGCCGGTGAAAACTTCGCGGTGCAGCTCCATGTTTTCGAGCAGCGTATTGCAGTTGCGTATGAGGGCGTAGGCTTTGTTCCACGTATCATCGAAACGGCGGCGCCAATAGTCGCTCGTGAAATTGCGGTCGCGCAGATTGATGTAATCGCCCCAATACGTGGGGTCATCGTCTATCTTGTAATTGTATGCCAGAAGCTCCACCATCTCCACCGTCAGGGTGCGACCGTAGAGGGCATCGTCGTTGAGGTCGATATAGATGCCGTTGAGCAGGCGTTGGAATCCGCTCTCCGTAGAGAAAAGTTCGCTTTCGGAAATTTTGTCGTAGGGCTGTACGTCGAGCCACTTGCTGCACCCCGTCATCGTCATGGCAAGGAGGCATATTGCTGCGTATGTTATATATCTTTTCATCATACCTTCTTTTTTTAGAATGTTGCCGACAGCGAGAACGAAACCGTGCGGGCAAAGGGGTAATCGATACCGCGCTCGGCTTTTACAGTCGAAATATAGAATATATCGTTCATGTTGGCTTGTAAAGTGAGGGACGAAAGTTTCGCCTTGCCGATAAGCGACTTCGGAAATTCATAACCGATCGTGAACGATTCGCCGCTGAGCGTGTTTTCGTCCATGACGAAACGCGAGGACTTTTCGGTGCGCTGCACCAAAGAGATGCCTTTGAAACGGGCGTCTTGCCCCGGCTCCGACCAACGGTCGTAAAGGGCGCGCCGGTCTTGGTTGTAGGCGATGCTCGTAATGTCGATGTTCTCCACTTTGTCGTAAAGGGCGTAGTTGAAGGTCTGCCCGCCCAAGCGATAACGCAGATAGGCTCCCAACGAAAATCCTTTCCAATAGAACGTCGTACCGATGACGCCCTCGACTTTGGGTCGGGTGTCGCCCACGACCACTTCGTCGCTGACATCGTAGGTGAACGAATAGGTGCCGTCTTTGCGTATGAACAACTCCTGTCCCGTAGCGGGGTCGATGCCGGCGGAACGCACCGCCCATATCGCCGTAGGACTTCCGCCGTCGTAGTAACGGGTGGTCGCCGTAGCAGAAGCCTGCCCTTCTTTGTTCAACTCGCTCAACGAGTTGCCTATATTGGCATACCATGCTTTGTCTGCCGCAGCGCTCAAACTGATTGTCCAGTTGATGCCCTTACGGAGGTTGTAAACGGGCGATACGCGCACAGTCGTTTCCAAACCGTTGGTATGCTGCTCGCCCGCATTCATGGCAACGCTTTTCACACCGACAGAACCCGGCACGGTAAGTACCGCCAAGAGCGGATTGGTGATTTTGCGGAAGAGGTCGAAATTGAAACTGAACCGGTTGTCGAACATCGCAGCATCAAGACCGACGGTGTAAATATAGGTTTCCTGCCACTTCAAGTCGGGGTTTCCCAACGAGGAGATAAGCACGCCCGCCCCGAAGACATTGGTCATCATGCTGTTGAACATATAGGTGGTAAACGCCTGATATGCCGAAAAATTCTGGTTGCCCGGATTGCCCACCGACGCTCTCGGTTTGAGCAAAGAGATGACCGACTGCGAGCGCATGAATTTTTCATTGTGCATATTCCAGCCTACGCCCACCGACCACGTGTCGCGGAAACGGTTGTTCGTCCCGAACATCGACGCGCCGTCTTTGCGGTAATTGACGTCGATGAGATAACGGTTGTCGTAGGCATAGCCGCCATTAATATAGAAACTGGCGGCACGGGTGGTGCTTTCGGAATAAGCGGGCTTTCCGCCGTTGGCATAACGGTTGGCGAAAGAGGGTGCGGCAAACTGGTCTTCGGTGAATCCGACTGCCGTATAGCCGTTGGAAACGGCTTTGGAATTTTCAAAGTTGAAGCCGCCAACGAGATTCAACAGATGTTTTTCTCCGAAAAGCTGTCCGTAGGTAATCGCGATGTCTCCTTCATATCCCAATTCGTCGGAGTCGGAATGCCGATACGACCCTTTCTCTGTTTCGCTCGCGCTGTCGAAATCGGTGTGCAGGGGCGAGAGGCGGGCATCGGTTTTCATATTGTCTTTCGTCAGACCGAATTTCGCCCGCACCCGCAAATGGTCGGTGGCAAAATATTCGGCAATGAAGTTGTTGGTGAAATTGAACTCCTTGCCTTTGTCGTAATTGTTGAGGTGGGCATTCCACAAAGGATTGACCACCGGCGAATCGTCGGCGCCCTCTTCGGGATAATAGAGGTATTTGTCGATTCCGCCGTCGGCATTGTATTTCCGGTAATAGGGGTCTGCCATGGCGTATTCCGAGAACGGCACGACGGGGTCTTCGGTACCTACATAATTCAAGGTGAGTTTGTTACTGAACTGAAATTTTCCGGTGCGGTATATCAAATCGATGTTCCCGCTCAACGTGCGGCGGTCGGAGCCTTTCATGACGCCCCGAATGTTGCCGTAGCTAAGCCCGATGCCGTAACGCACCCGCTCCTCGCCGCCTTCGGCGTAAATGTTGTGTTTTTGCGTGAAACCGGTGCGCAGCGGCTCGCTCAACCAATAGGTATCGACGCCGCGCGCCACTTCTTTCAAGCGTTCGTTCCGCAGATTTTCCAGCCGGAGCTGGTTGAGAGGATTGCCCGAACGGTCGGTATAGAAACCTGCCAAATCCTCAAAACGGATTTTCTCGGAGGCATTCATCAGGTTATAATCGGTGAGATCGGCCATCGTTACGCCGAAATCGCCCTTGTAACTCACGCGCAGGCGACCGTTGGCGGGGCGCACGGTCTCGATGACCACGACGCCGTTGGCGGCTTTGGAGCCATAAATGGCGGTGGAGGCGGCGTCTTTAAGCAACGTAACGGAGGCTACCCTGTTCATGTTCAAGTCGGTAACCACTTCGAGCGTGGTCTCGAATCCGTCCAAAATAAACAGCGGCTGGTTGGGGTCGGTACCGTACTCCTCTTTCAAGCCCATGATGCTGCTTTTGCCGCGAATCTCGATGTCGGGCATACGGTTGGGGTCGGAACCGAACTGCACGTTATCGACGATTTTGAAAGCCGGGTCGAGCGTGCGCAAACTTTGCAACACGTTGGACGTGCCGACCTGTTTGAGTTCATCTCCGGTGAACGTCGTGGTCGAGCCGGTAAAACTCTCCTTGCTGCGGGTATATATACCGGTTACGACGACCTCTTTCATCGTCTTCGCCGTCGGCACCATGACCACGCGGGAGAAATCGCGCAAAGTCGAGGCAGAAAGTTTCATCGTCTTCTTTTCCATACCGATGTAGGTAAAAACGACCGCATATTCACCTTTCGGCAGGGAGAAAGCGAATTTGCCGTCGACATCGGTGGCGAGTACGATTTTCGTCCCTTCGACAGCAACGGAAACGCCTATCAATGGTTCTTCCGTTTCCTGTTCATACACCCGACCTTTTACTTCCATCGTTTCGGGCTGCTGCGCTCCGGCTGCGGCAAACGAAAAAATCGAGATGATGACAAACGTGATGTATTTCGCATAATATGACAGCGTGTCTCTCATTTTGTTTCCAATTATTTCTTGCTGTGGGCAAAGATAAGAAAAGCAAAATCAATTCAAAATAAAAACCGAATAAACATGCAAAAATTTAACAACTATCAAATAGCAAGGCTCTTTTTTACCTTTTTACAATCTAAAATTTATTAAAACATCTGTTTTCCGCCCTTTTATCGCACAGATTAGCTATCTTTGCAAGTTAATTCCGATAGTGTGCGAATTTGAAAAACGGAATCATTCATATAATCGCTGCAATACTGCTTCTTGCTTTCGGAAGCGCTACGCTTTCATCGGCTCCGGCAAATGTCGGGACGGGTGCGATGCGCGCCGAAATGGCGGCATGGCAGGCGTTTCTGCGACAGCATTATGCGTCTGCCGATACCACGGCAGCGGGTGCCGATTCCGTCGCCGTCGATACGACGCTTGCCCTCCATACCGCAGTGAGGGATTCGCTTCTGCCGGCGACCGATAGTGTACAAGCCGCAGAAGCCGTACTGTCAACCGACACCGCAACGGCGGCAGCCGACTCTGCCGCCGCTCCCCGCAAAGAGGCATTCGACGATGTTATCAAATATCATGCGTCGGACTCGGCACTGTTCACCAATAACAATAACGGATTTCTCTACGGCGATGGCGTGGTAACGTATCAGGAAATGGAACTTACCGCCGACGAAATGCATATGGACATGGACAGCAGCCAGATATTCGCCGTCGGACGCCCCGATTCGGTGGGCGACATCGTGGGAAAACCGGTATTCAAAGACCCGAGCGGCGAATACGAAACTTCGACGATGAAATATAATTTCAAAAGCCAAAAGGCGTTCATCACCAATGTGGTAACGCAACAGGGCGAAGGCTATCTCACCGGAGGACAGACGAAGAAAAATGCCGACGACTCCTATTATCTCAAAAACGGACGCTACACGACGTGCGACGAGCACGACCACCCGCACTTCTATCTGCAACTGACCAAAGCGAAGATGCGCCCGAACAAAGATGTGGTTACGGGTCCTGCCTACATGGTGCTGGGCGGAGTGCCGCTGCCGCTGGTGATACCTTTCGGATACTTCCCGTTCACCGAAAAATACAGTTCGGGTATCATCATGCCGACATTCGGCGACGAAATGGCGCGCGGCTTTTACCTGCGCGACGGCGGTTACTACTTTGCCATCAGCGACTACATAGACCTCGCTCTCACGGGCGAAATCTACACGAAAGGGTCGTGGGGCGTGAATGCGCGGTCGTCATACGCCAAACGCTACAAATTTTCGGGAAATTTCTTTCTCAGCTACCTCGTAACGGTATTGGGCGACAAGGGTATGCCCGACTACTCCAAGCAGACCAACTTCAAACTGACGTGGAGCCACACGCAAGACCGCAAAGCCAATCCCAATCTGAATTTTTCGGCGAGCGTGAATTTCTCGACCAGCGGTTACAGCCATAACAACCTGACCAACTACGGCAACTCCACCGCCTTCACGCAGAACACGACGAGTTCGACCGTGAGCCTGTCGTACACGATTCCGCGCTCGATTTTCAGTTTTGCACTTACTGCCAACGTTACCCAACGCAACTCCGACTCCACCCTGAACGTATCGTTCCCCAACCTCACCATCAACATGAGCCGTGTCTATCCGTTCAAACGGAAAAACCGCGCAGGCAAGGAAAAATGGTACGAGAAAATAAGCCTCAGCTACACGGGCAACCTCAAAAATTCCATACAGACAAAACAGAGCGACTTTCTCAAAGCCAACCTCATACGCGACTGGAGTAACGGTATGCAGCACAACATTCCGGTATCGGCTACATTCAGCGTATTCAAATACATCAACATCACACCCTCGTTCAACTTCACCGACCGCATGTACACGCACCGCATCATGCAGGAGTGGGACCCGCGCAGCGCAGCAGTGGTGCGCGACACCACCTACGGATTTTACAATGTATATAACTACCGTTTCAGCGTGAGTGCGCAGACGAAACTTTACGGATATTACCGTCCGCTGCCGTTCATCGGGAAAAAAATTCCCATGATACGCCACGTACTCACGCCCTCTATCAGCTTCAACGGGGCGCCCGATTTCGGGAGCAAGCGTTTCGGATACTGGCAGCGCTATATGCGCATCGCCGACGGCGTGCCCACCGTCGTGTACTATTCGCCGTTCAGCGACGGCGGCTACGGCGTGCCCGGGCGAGGCAAAACGGGAAGTCTGTCGCTATCGCTCTCCAACAACCTCGAAATGAAAGTGAATACCGACAAAGACTCGACGGGCGTGCGGAAAATCAGCCTTATCGAAAACCTGTCGTTGAGCATGGGCTACAACTTCGCAGCCGACTCCATGAATTGGAGTAACCTCAACGCCTCGATACTTATCAAACTCACCAAGCAATTCAACCTGCAACTGAGCGCGGTATTCGACCCCTACACCTACCAACTCAACGCCAACGGCAGCCCCGTGCGGGTGAACGTGCCGCGCTGGAAGGCAGGCAAAGGATTCGCCCGACTGTCGAGCACGGGTACGTCGTTTTCGTACACATTCAACAACAATACGTTCAAACGCAAGAACAAACAATCATCGAAAACACCCGAACCCAAACCCGAAGAAAACATCGACGACGGCGTGCTGTCGAATGCCGAACAGATAGGCGACACAGAAGAAAGTTCGAGCAAAAAAGAGCCCCTGCAAATGCGCGACGGTTATATGGTTTGGAACATTCCGTGGAGCCTGTCGGTAAACTACTCCATCAGTTACAGCTACGATTACAGCAAATTCGACAAAGAGAAAATGGAGTACAAGGGACGCTTCACCCAGAACCTCAGTATTTCGGGCAACATACAGCCGACGAAAAACTGGTCGTTCAACTTCTCGGCAAGCTACGATTTCAATACCCACCGCCTCGCCTACATGAATTGCAACATCTCGCGCGACCTGCACTGCTGGACGATGAGCGCCAGTTTCATACCCGTCGGTCCCTACAAATCGTACAATTTCAGTATCCGTGTAAAATCGTCGATGCTCAGCGACCTGAAATACGACAAAAGCGGCAACTCCTACAACCACCTCGAGTGGTACTGATACCCCCCCCTATTCGTTCGGCAGGAAAATCGTTATAATGACTTTTTTTCGCGAAAAATTTTTAACTTTGCATGAATAAACGCGATACAAAATTTTATAGCTGGCGAAATGAAATTCTCCACAACAGAGTATGCCATTGAGTAACACAAAATAGAAGAACTATTTCTTGTTTTATGGGACGGGAACTGAATAAAAGGATTGATATTTGGAAAAAACTTTTGCTAGACTTTGGCAAAAGGAATCGCCTTATTAATTTTAAGGAGGGGAAACGCTCCAATGTGTGCATCACTGCGCCATCGTATGACAAGTTGTTTGACCTTATCGCTGTACGCGAGAAGGATATCCGCTTCCCATATGCAAGGAAAACTCGTATAGATGATGAGGGCGAGGAGATGTACGATGAAATAATAAAAGGTGATGTTGAAACTTCTAAACCGGTTGGCGAGCTGCAAAAAACATTGAAAGTTCTCCGGTATAGAGCGAACACCTCCATCGAAGAGCAAGGCATCAATATTTTGTTTCTCGCATTCGGTTTGTTGAAGTGGTCTGAACGGGAGGATTCCGAACAAACATTGTCTTCACCTATCGTACTCGTTCCTGTAAAACTTACTATCGAATCGCTAACATCGCCATATAAATTAGAACCGCACGAGGACGAGATTGTTGTAAACCCAACGCTGCGGCACAAACTGGACAATGATTTTGGAATCAAACTGCCGGAGTTTGACGAATCACAAGATGATATTACCGATTATCTCGATAAGACAGAGCAAATAATCAGCAAAAAAGGTTGGAAGATTGAACGTTGTATTCATCTAACCAATCTTTCATTTCTGAAAATCAATATGTATAAGGATTTGGAGCGCAACGAAGAGAAGTTGAACTCCAATCCTATCATTACTGCGATAGCAGGTGAACACGAACCGATACAGGGATTCGAGGGACTCGATGGATTTGATCACGACAAGAATGTCAGACCCATCGACACATTTCAAGTTGTGGATGCTGATTCAAGCCAGCAAGATGCTATACTACTGTCAAAGCGAGGCGTAAGTTTTGTGTTGCAAGGTCCTCCGGGAACGGGCAAGAGCCAAACCATTACCAACATTATCTCAGAAGCTATCGCCGACGGTAAAAAAGTGTTGTTCGTCTCAGAAAAGATGGCTGCCCTGCAAGTCGTATATAACCGGTTGGTCAGTGTGGGGCTTGGTGATTTTTGCTTTACGCTTCACAGCCACAAAGCAAATAAAAAGGAGATACTACGCGAACTGGCTCATTCCATTTCGATAGATAGGAAAAAAGTTACCGATGAGGCTCTGACCCAACTGCATAATCTTGAACGGAAACGGGCAAACCTTAATGAGTATCAACAGGAACTGCACACTCCTTGCTCCGGATTGAACAAGACGATATTCGAGATAAACGGACGACTTGCCAAACTATCGGATATTCCAGAAGTAATATTTGGGATTGAAAATATCGATAAGGTTACGACTCAAGAACTTGACGACCGCCTTTATCTTCTGCGGGAACTATCGAAGACTATCGGCAAGCGTAATGAGGACTATGCGGATAATGTCTGGCGAAATTCTACTATTAAATTTCTGTCGAATGAGCTGCGCCACGATATTGATTCCAACATATCGATATTGCTGCCATTGCTGTCAGAGGCAGAACAATGTCTGAAATCCAGTTGCGATATATTGGATATTTTTATAGCCCCGACCGTGTATGGCTTGGAATCAATCGTAAAGATAATGGAGTTGGCTAAAGATGCGCCGAATATCCCGACAAACTGGTTGATAAATACAAATATATTGTCCGATATTGAACGAGATTTTAGCGCATGCAGGATTAAACATGAAGAAATCATATCAGACAACAAAGATATTCTGCAAATATTTGACAAAGAGATATTCACATTAGATTTCTATCCAATTCTGCATCGATACAGAAACAAGTATCAGTCTTGTTTCAGGGTGCTTAGATGGAGATATTGGGCAGATAAACGAGCCATTAAACAATACCTATCCAACGACGCACAATTATCTTATGATGATACTTTACGTCTGTTGAATTTGCTGAAAACGGTAAAGGAGAAAACATCCGAAATAGAGAGTGAGAAAGCTCAATATATATCAAAATACGATACTTATTACAAAGGGGTTGAAACAAATTGGAATGAATTGGAGAATGCGTTGCATTTTGCAAAAAGATTACATAACGTAAAAGAGTCGTACAAACTCACAGATGCGTTTACACAACAAATTTGTTCTGAACAAATTGTCAAATCGTATTGTCAAGATAACGTTGAAAAATATTCATCGATTTTAGAGTCCATCGATAAACCATTGCAATGGTTCTCGTCTTTGTTTGACGGTACTGAATCATTCCGTACATATTCATTTACCAAACTTGCGGACAGACTGACGGCTTGCAAAGACAAAAAATATCTTCTCGAAGAGTGGGTGGACTATTGCGCTAACAAGCAGAAATGCGAGAACGTGGGATTATTGCCATATATCGTCGAATTTGAGACTAAAGCCGTTAATCCTGAGTATCTTGTCGATGCTTATCTGAAACGCTTTTACCGTTTGTGGCTCGATGCGATGTTGCCGCAGTTTCCTGCTGTGCTGAATTTCAGAGGTAGAATACATGAACAGACCATCAATGAGTTCCGCCAATTGGACAAAGATCAGTTCAAAATTGCACAAGCACGAGTGCGTGAACGAGTTGTTAGCAGAATTCCAGACTTCAACGCAGTAACTTCGACACGCGACGAAATAGGAATATTGAAACGGGAACTGAACAAACAGCGACGCTTAATGCCTCTGCGCAAGTTGTTTATGGCAATTCCCAACCTCATCACATCACTCCGCCCCTGTTTTATGATGTCGCCGCTTTCGGTGAGTGTCTTCCTTGAAGCGCAGAGTTATGATTTCGATTTGGTAATCTTTGATGAAGCATCACAGGTACATACCGAAGATGCTATCGGAGCAATTATGCGTGGAAAGCAGGTTATCATTGTTGGTGATACGCAGCAACTGCCGCCCACCAATTTCTTCGCATCTTCGCTCAACGACGAAGATTTTGACAGTGAAGAAGATGATGACTCAAAGAGTAATGATGCCGGAGCATATGATTCCATACTTGAAGAAGCTGTAACGGTATTGCCGGAGCGTAGTCTGCGCTGGCATTACAGAAGTCGCCATGAACATTTGATAGCATTCTCGAATATCAAGATATATAAGGGTTCTCTTATCACATTCCCTGCTTCGATAGAGAAAGCTCCAGATTATGGTGTGGAATATATCTATGTATCTGACGGTGTGTATGACAGAAGCGGCAAACGTAACAATGTAATTGAGGCGCGAAAGGTCGCAGACTTGGTATTTGAGCATTTCCGCAAATATCCGAACCGATCTTTGGGCGTTGTTACATTCAGCGAGGCACAGCAAAACGCGGTAGATGCAGCCATCAGACAAAAACGCTATCAAAATGCAGCATTTGAGCGTTACTTTGTTGAAGATAAGGACGAACCATTCTTTATCAAAAATTTGGAGAATGTGCAGGGCGATGAACGCGACACGATTATATTCAGCATCGGATATGCCAAAGACGCACACGGAATAATGTATATGAATTTTGGTCCGTTGAGTCGAGACGGAGGATATCGACGATTGAATGTAGCTATTACACGTGCAAAATACAATGTCAAACTTGTTGGTTCTATCGTGCCGACAGATATAGATGTTGACAAGACTTCGTCAGAAGGGGTTAGAATGTTACGTTCATATATCGAGTTTGCGCAGAATGGTATAACTGCTCTTGAAAAAGAGCTTACTTTCAGTAACGAGATAACTTTTGATTCTCCGTTTGAGGAGTCTGTCTATGATTTCTTGCAGACCAAAGGATATAATGTCGTTACACAGGTAGGTTGTTCGGGTTTCAGAATTGATATGGCAATCAAACATCCGGTGCAGAGCGGTTGCTTTGTCATTGGTATCGAGTGCGACGGTGCTACATATCATAGTTCCAGAACTGCGCGAGAGCGAGATCGACTGCGTCAGACTGTTTTGGAAGATATGGGTTGGACTATCTATCGAATATGGTCGACAGACTGGATTAAAGATCAACGAACAGAAGAGCAGAAATTGGTAGCCGCTGTCGAAAGGGCATTGGGGCTTGCTACCGAAATAAATATACCTGACGAAGATGCGGAAATTGTAGAAACACCATCAGAAGATATTATCATAGAAGAACCGGTTGAAATCCTTGCCGAGACGCAAAATGGATATGGTTTTATTGAGTATCAACAGGCTAATATCTATGATTACTATTCCAAGTTGAGTGCAGAGGATATTATCAAGAAGGTCATTGAGATAGAGCAACCGATTCATTTTGAGGAGTTATGCCGCAGAGTTGCGCCGTTATATGGCAACTATAAAGCGACTTCAAAAATTCGCAATGAAGTACAACTGGCATTCAAATATCATCTAACGGATGCGATAAAACAAGAGAATGATTTTATTACACTTGCGGACTTTAATAATTTACAAGTCCGTATTCCGAGCAGTACCGACGATTATATTCGCCCCATTGTCAATATCAGTGATGACGAACTGGCTTTGGCAATGTCTACCATTGTAGAACATTGTTTTGGAATAGCTCCAGAAGACTTGTTTAGAGAGACTGCCCGTGTGTTTGGGTTCAAACGCACCGGAGAAAATATTGTATCTTCTCTGCGACGAGTGTACAACGATATGCTAACAAACTGTCAGGTCAGGGAGGTTGACGGGAAAGTAAGTAAAATGTAGATGAATTTGATATGTAGCTATGAATCATATATATTTGAATGCTAAAATGAATACATTATGTGCGGCTTAAAAACGTCCTCATCGGCTCAATGATTAAACTAATGAAATGAAAGACGACAATAAAATAATCATCTACCAAGACGACAACGAGGTAACGCGAGTGTCTGTTCGTTTCGCCGACGAAGATTTGTGGCTTACGCAAAATCAATTGGCTGAGATATACGATACGACACAAGAGAATATATCTATGCACATCACAAGCATCTATCGCGACGGTGAATTGGCGCAAGATCGAACTTATAAGAAATTCTTATTAGTTCGTACCGAAGGCTCTCGGCAGGTGAAACGCAATATCGACCATTACAACCTCGATATGATTATTGCTTTGGGCTATCGTGTCGGGGAGGCGGTGCGGGAATATTTTTTGCTGAAAAGCCGGGTATTCCGATTGCCCCACGCTATCATGGCATCGATAATGGGTATCAATGTAGCGCCCAACGGGGTAATGGCGTACTCGGAACGGGGCGGCAATTCGGGAAAAATGGTTTTGGACACGAGCCCGTCGTCGACCAATTCTTTGAGTTGAAGGTCGAGCACGCGGGGCGCAGCTTCGGGAAAGAGTTTGTGCAATTCGCTGGGGCGCAGCGGTTTGTAACGAAGTTCGTCCAAGATGCAGGATTTCCACTTCGAGCCGATGAGGCTCATGGTCAGGCGCAAGGGACAATCTAAATCGACAGGTATTTTTCGTTCGTACATCGTTTCATATATTATTACACGACAAATATAGTAATAGTCCGCCATTTCCGGAGTATAGGGAAAAATTTTTCGGTACATGAAAAATTTTTCGGTACTTGCCTGAATGAAAGTATCGGTATAATTTTGCTTACATAATTTTCATCTAAAAATCGAAATCGTATGAGAGCAAGTATCGAAGAGTATCGGGCAGTGGAAGCTGCCGCCATGAAGTTTGTAAAGAGTGTAGCCGAAGGCAACAGCCGCCATGCCAAAGAGTTGTTCATCGACGAAGCGGTGCTGTTCGGGTATCTGGACGGCAAATTGGAACACGGCAGCATAGAACAGTTTTACCATAATGTGGACAGTGTGGGCGCAGGCGACGATTTCAAAGCGCGCATCGACGTGATAGCGGTGGAAGAGACGCTCGCCGTCGTACGCGTATTGGAAGAGAAATGGGGCGGTCGCATCGACTTCACCGACTACCTTCTGCTGATGAAAATGAACGGCGAATGGAAATGTGTCGCCAAAGCGTATAACCAAAATTCCAACACCATAATAAAATAGGACATCTTCAATTGCAGACATCACGCATATCGCTCCGCGCATTTCACGATTGCGGAGTTATATGCGTTTTGCATAAATATTCACAAACATTCGCGCACTGCCTGCAAAAACGCATTCTGCAACGATGCATTGGCGGCTACGACATCGAAAGGCGACGATGCCCAGCCCCGCGGGTCGGGAACGGCGTCCAGCCAGTCGGCGCCCGAAAAATCGACGGTGCTGCCGCCCGCCTCGCGCAAAATGAGCATTCCGGCGGCTATATCCCAGATGTGCAGAGCCGGCTCCACATAGGCATCGACCCTACCTGCCGCCACGTCGCAAATATCCATTGCCGCCGAGCCGCAGATGCGCACGCCGCCCACTTTGCCGTAGAAGCGGTGCAGCAGCGCCGACACCGCAGCGCCATGACGCACGGCATCGTAGGGCAACCCGATATGTATGTATGCCGCCCCTAAGGCAGCGACCGGTGAAACGCCGATGCGGCGGTCGTCGAGATACGCCCCACCGCCTTTCAACGCCCAAAAACACTCGTCGCGGCACGGCTCGTAAACGACACCCGCCACTATGCCGTCGGTAAGATGTGCCAACGCCACGCTCACGGCGTAGGGCGATGCACCGTGCACGTAATTGGTGGTACCGTCGAGCGGGTCGATAATCCAGAACCATGCCTCGCCGGAATAGGCGGCAGTAGCCTCTTCGGTAATGAAACCCGCCGAAGGCAGCAGCCGCGACAAGGCGGCAACCAAACGCCGCTCGGACTCCTTATCGACATACGAAACATAGTCGTGCAAGTTCTTTTCCTCGACCCGCGAGGCATCAAACACCAAACGCTCGCGCCGCTGAAATAATCCCGTTTCGCGAGCGGCGGCGCAAATCTTCCGGACAAACTCCGGCGTCAAAATCTCCGTTTTCATTCCATAATATATAAGACTCCAAAGATACGGAATGTATAAATATGATACGCCGTATCAATGAAAAAAAATAGCGGATTCCATTTTCTCTTGATATTTTTTTCGCCAATTTTTTTTTGTTTTGAAAAAGAAATTCTATATTTGAGCCACATTTTGCGATAAAAGGATATCGCAAAATGGGCGAACGACCTTGACTGATACCATGTAACGCTGTCAAACAGAAACGATTTCCGTTGTCGCCGACATGGGTAATGGTGTGTCAAATTTTGTCTCGACCGACTGTCACGTCTTGATTTTTCGTCCGATTGCAATAAAGATTTTGAAACAAATAACATAAAAATTCACAAATTGTAAACCAACAAAAAAAGAATCTTTTATTATGGAGACAAAACAACCCAAAGCTCAAAAAGCAAAGAAGGAATCGAAAGGATTCCGCGGTATTGAATCGGCATTCGCCGTAATCGTCGTATGCTTCATCATCGCACTCTGTATCTACAATTTCGTATTGGGAGATGTATCGAACTTTACCGATGAAACCCGCAGCGAGCCTGTTCCGGGCAACTTGTTGGGTACTATCTACAAAGGTGGTGTCATCGTGCCCGTGCTGCAAACGTTGCTGCTCACCGTATTGGTGCTGAGTATCGAACGTGCATTCGCCATCATGACCGCCAAAGGTAAAGGCAGCCTCACCAAATTCGTTGCCAACGTGAAAGCCGCTCTCGCAGCCAACGACCTCGACAAAGCACAACAGCTCTGCAACAAACAAAAAGGTTCGGTAGGCAGCGTGGTAACCTCCGTATTGAAAAAATACGCCGAAATGGAAGGCAACAACGAACTGACCAAAGAACAGAAACTCGCCAGCATACAGAAAGAGGTGGAAGAAGCTACCGCTCTCGAATTGCCGACACTGGAAATGAACCTCGCCGTCATCGCGACCATGACCACACTCGGTACTCTCGTCGGACTTCTCGGTACTGTGTTGGGTATGATCAAATCGTTCGCCGCTCTGGCAACCGCAACCGGCGCTCCCGACTCCGTAGCCCTCTCGACCGGTATTTCGGAAGCCCTTGTAAATACCGCTTTCGGTATCGCAACCGGTGCTTGCGCTGTTATTTCGTATAACTTCTTCACCAGCAAAATCGACAAAATCACTTACGCCATCGACGAAGTAGGTTTCTCCATCGTACAATCTTACGCAGCAAACCACAGCAAGTAATCGAAAACAACTTCTGAAACAGTAAGATTATGCCAAAAGTAAAAGTAAAAAGGAAGAGTACCGCCATCGACATGACCGCGATGAGCGACGTAACCGTGCTTCTGCTTACTTTCTTCATGCTGACCTCTACTTTCGTAGAACCGGAACCGGTACAGATTTCCGTACCTTCGTCCGTTTCGGAAATTAAAATTCCCGAAACCAACGTTCTCCAAATTCTGGTGGAAGCGGACGGACGAATCTTCATGGGAGTAGATGGTCCGGCTATCCGGGTAGCCATGCTGAGAGATGTTGCAGAACAATACGGATACGAATTTACCGACCAAGAGTTGGTCAACTTCCAAGAATCCGCTTTCTTCGGCGTACCCCTTTCACAATTGAAAGCGTTGCTCGACCTGCCTCTTGAAGACCAAGAGAAAGTAATGGTCGCACAAGGCACCGGCGTTCCTATCGACTCGACCGCCAACCCGAGCAACGAATTCAAAGCATGGGTAAAAGCCGCCCGTAAAGCCAATCGCGACGTAAGAATCTCTATCAAGGCTGCCTCGGACACGCCTTATTCGAAGATTCATTTGGTGATGTCGTCGTTGCAGGATATTCGCGAAAACCGCTATAACCTGATAACCACGCTCAAAAGCGTTGCCGGCGATTTTTAATAACTGTTAGAATGTAAGAATTATGGCAGAAGTACAACAAAAAGACGGCGGCAAGAAGAAAGGCAAACAGAAAAAAATGAATATTCGTGTCGATTTCACCCCTATGGTCGATATGAATATGTTGCTCCTCACTTTCTTTATGCTCTGTACCACCATGAGCAAACCTCAGACGATGGAAATCAGTATGCCGTCGAACGACAAAACACTGACAGAGCAGGAACGGGATAAAGTGGCAGCCTCCCGCGCTATCACTATTATTCTCGGTGGCGAAGACCGCGTGTACTACTATACGGGAGAACCCAACTACGAAGATTGGACTTCTCTGCAAGAAACTTCTTACGCCGACGATGGTCTGCGTGCCATGCTGTTGGGTCGTAACCAAGAAGTGGTAGCAAAAATACGCGAGCTGAAAAAAGAAAAGATCGATACCGGTATGTCCGATGAAGAATACGACAAGCGCGCAAGCGAAATAAAAGACGCCAAAACCGCACCTATCGTCATCATCAAGGCAACCGACGACTCCACCTACAAAAACCTTGTCGATGCCCTCGACGAAATGCACATTTGCAGTATCAACAAATATGCGATTGTCGATATCACCGACGGCGATGAATGGTTGGTCGAAAACTACGAAAAGAAGGGTGAACTCACCGATCAAATCGATAGAGACCAGATGTAATGTTGATTCACATAAAATCGAAAGAAAATGGCAAAAATAGATTTAACTTCCAAAGATTGGTGTGAATTGATTTTCGAGGGCAGAAACAAAGCCTACGGCGCATACAGTATGCGGCAAGGCTCTGCCAAACGACACAATATGGCGACATTGATTGTCGTTGTAGGTGTCATTCTGGTCATCGTACTCCCGATGTTGATCAAGTTTATCACACCCGAAAAAGAAAATAAAATCGTTGTAACAGAGGTAACCACGCTGGCGAAACTGCCCGATGCCGAAATCAAACGGAATGAGGAACTGCAGCCCGCCATGCGTCCGACCACCCCTCCGCCTCCTTTGAAGAGTTCTATCAAATTTACCGCTCCCGTCATCAAGAAAGACGAAGAAGTGGGTGAAGAAGATGAAATCAAATCACAGGACGAACTGGCAGCGCGCGGCAATGTAGCCATCTCCGTAGCCGACGTAAAAGGTAACGACGAAATCGACGGTCAGGATATTGCCGACTTCAAAGATTTCATCGCCCCCGAAGTCGAAGAAGAAGAGGTATATATCGCCGTAGAAGAAATGCCTATGTTCCCCGGCGGAGAAGAAGCGTTGATGAAGTACATTCACGACCATCTCCAATATCCGCAAATCGCTGTGGAAAGAGGGCTTGAAGGTCGCGTAACGGTACGCTTCGTCGTAAACAAAGAGGGTTATGTACAAGATGTTACCGTATTACGTGGCGTTCACGAACTGCTCGACCGCGAAGCCGTGCGCGTGATTCAAAGCCTCCCGCGTTTTGCACCGGGTCGTCAAAACGGTAATTCCGTAAACGTTTATTACAACGTTCCGGTGGCATTCCGCCTCGAATAATACGGAATCCTATTCCTTGAAAACTCCGTGCAAACAGTGGTTTGCACGGAGTTTTTGCTTTCCCGTTTCACTCGAAAACCACATTTCGTCCGACTGTCGAAATGTCACTTATTAAATATAAGTAACACCTTTTTGTTTCTTTATCGAAAATATTTATTTATCTTTGAAGCCGTGATGTAAAAAATGAAAGGGCGGAGACAACTCCCATTCAGAAAATGAACGAAGAAAAGAATACACAACTGTCTGAAAATGAAAATATAAAACCGAAAGCAAAAATAAGCCGCGTCGGTTTTATTTTCGGTATCGTCATGCTGGTGGTATATTTCGGCATGGTCTATCTGTTGTTGTTTTCCCCCATATTCGAGGCAACATTCAAGCCCCTAATGCGTTATATATTTGCAGCAATATTTGCCGCATACGCCGTATTCCGCAGCTATCGTTTCGTCAAACAGCTATAATTCGATGAAAACACCGCTATTTTTTATCGGAACTTTATGTTTGGGATTATCCGTCCTGACGGGTTGTAGGGGAGAGAAACGTCCGGAAAGCACACTGCCGAAAGAAACGACCACATCGGGCATTATCACCATCTGCGTCGATGAAACCCTCAAACCCATCATACAGGAAGAAATCGAAGTATTCGAGGGGCTTTATGCCAACGCCGACATCATACCGAAATACACCACCGAAGTCGAAGCGTTCAACGAATTATTCGCCGACAGCGTAAAACTCATCATAGCGACACGCCCCCTTACCGACAACGAAATCGCTGCACTGAAAAGCCGCAAGCTCTTTCCGAAAATATCGAAAATAGCCATCGACGGCATCGCCCTCATCACCAACCGGAACAATCCCGATTCGCTGATTACGATGGAGCAGCTGCACGATATATTCACCGGAAAAACGACCCGCTGGAACCAGATATACCCCGACTCCCGCATGGGTGAACTCGAAGTGGTATTCGACAACACCAATTCGAGCACCGTGCGCCATATCATCGAGCAGGTATGCAAAGGCGATTCGCTCGCCGGCAACATCAAAGCACGGAAAGACAACGAAGACGTCATCGAATACATCACCCAAGTGCCCAACGCCATCGGCGTGATAGGCTCGAACTGGATAGGCAATGCCGACGACTCGACCCATCTCTCTTTCTCCGACCGGATACAAGTGATGCTCGTCAGCTCCGACCCCATCGCTTTCAACGGAAACAGCTATCAGCCGTTCCAAGCCTATCTGGCAATGCAGACCTATCCGCTGCGGCGGGAAATTTACATGATATGCACCTCGAACCGCACAAGCCTGCCTTACGGTTTCACCTCGTTCGTCAGCTCGGAAAAAGGGCAGCGCATCATTCTCAAATCGGGAATACTGCCTGCCACACAACCCTTACGTGTAGTCAATATCAGAGAAAATTTATAACACAAACACAAAATCTATTATGCAAACTAAAACACTGTTAGTATCGAGCCTCCTCCTTATCGGAGGCGTATCGACTCCGCTCTTCGCACAAAACTATGCCGACGGAATCGAGTACTTCAAATCGGGACAACCCGACCGCGCCAAAATCATTTTGGAACGCACGTTGAACGATGCCGAAACCAACAAAACGGAATCGTACTACTATCTCGGAGAAATCGCTTTCCCTACAAGCAAAGACTCTGCGTTGATGTACTACGAACTGGGTATCGCAGCAGACCCCATGTTCCCGCTCAACTACATCGGTCGCGGTAAAGTCGCTATGGGTCAACCCGCAGCCAACGACGAGAAATCGGTAAAAGCTGCTGTAAAAGCCGGCGATAAAATGATGAAAGAGGCTTTCAAAATCAAAGGCGCCAAGAAAGACCCCGCCGTCGCTCTTGCCTATCTGAAAGCCTATCACGACAATGTATTGCCTTTCGAGGATATCAAAGACAAATACTATGAAAGCCATCTCGCCGACTACGCTCCTTACTACGTATTTCTCGGCGATATAGAGGCTGCCAAAGAAAATTGGGGCGATGCCTGCAAAAATTACGAACTGGCATTCGACTGGTACGACACCGCCTGCGTGGAAGCCTACATCAAATATGCCGGCATCTATTTCCACATCAGACCCGATATGGCTATCGAAAAAGTGTTGAAACTCCTTGCCATGCGTCCGACTTCGGCTATCGCCCAACGCGAACTTGCCGAATCGTACTACCGCGCCGACCAATTCAACAACGCCGTAACCGCCTACGAGGTCTATATGGCTAACCCGAACGCCTTTGTAACCGACCGTCCCCGCTATGCCGCCCTGCTCTACTACGACAAACGGTATGACGAGTCGCTGGACCTGACGGAAGAATTGTTGAAGAGCTTCCCCGACAACCTGATGTTGAAACGTCTGGCGATGTACAACAATTATGAAATAAAAGACTATACCGCAGCCTTGAAAGCTGCCGACGCTTTCTTCTCCACACCTGACGCAGAGTTCAACAGCCGCGACTACGTGCAATACGGCAAATTGTGCCTCGAAACCGGAAGTATCGATAAAGGTATCGAAGCGCTCGAAAAAGCCATTGAAATCGACCCGACCCGTCTCGAAAACTACAAAGAGCTGACAAATGCACTCTCCAAAAACGGCAGATACCTGCGCCGCGCCGAAGTGAACGAAAAATACATCAACCAGCTGGAGGCATTGGAACAGGAAAAAACGCAAGACTATTTCGTCGGCGGTCGTTACTACTATATGGCTGCATCGCGGGCTTTCCAAAACAACGACCAAACAGAAACGGCATTTGCCGCGGCAAAAGCCGACAGCCTCTTTGCCATCGTAGTGGAAAAAGCTCCGGAAGACTATCGCGGTCATATGTGGAGAGCCACTTCCACAGCCTTGCTCGACCCCGAGCGCAAGACCGGCGTTGCCATTCCGTTCTACGAAAAAACCATCGAAGTCATTCTCAATGACCTCAACAATACCGAAACGCCGCCTTCTGCTGCTGTTACCGCCCGTCTGCAAAAAGACCTCATCGATGCTTATACCTATATGGCAAACTTCGATTACATGGCAGAATACAACAAATATCTGACACTGCCGGAGGAACAGAAAGCCACTTTCAAATTCGCGAAGACCATCGAATGGTGTAACAAGATTCTCGCTATCGACCCCAACCACGAAGCGACCAAAGAATTTCTTGCTATCATCAGTCAATAAACATCTTACCACAAAAAAGCCCGACCGATGGTCGGGCTTTTTTTACCTATAACAAATCTTCTTCCCCCTACATATAAAATTTTAGCGGTGGGGAGGCTTCTCATCTTGCTTGCGCATCATCTCAAAAGAGAAACGCGACTCGGCATCATATACCCGCAGCAACTTTTCTGCCGGCAATATCCGTTTGAATTTTTCAAAATATTCGTTTTGCAACCGCGCCTCTTCTGTCGCAGCATCGAGGCGTTTCTGCACGGCAGCCTGATACTCGGCATCGGGAATTTTTCTATTGTCCTTGTTCCGCAACAAACGTTTGACCGTGCGCTGGGCATCGTCATGCAGCTTGAATATCGCAGTCTGCAACTCTTCATAGAGAGGGAAAAAGCGGGCGCTTTCCTGTTCCGTCAAGCCGGCTTGTTCTCGCAAAAAATCACGCTTGCGGGCTTTGAACAATTCGACTTTACAATAGCCTACCTTTCGACCCGTCTCCCGTAACGTTTTACGAGCTTCCTCTTGTTTGTTTTGAGGCAATGCCTGTACGGCGGCTTTTTCTTTTTTATATTCTTCCTGTGCTGCTTTCAGTTGGGTTTCGGCTTCGGCTACAGTAAGAAGATGCTCCTGCGCAACGCCGCTCAACGGCATGGAAACCCACAGACAAAAAATAAATGCCGAAAGAATGGATTTTTTCATCATATCGTTGATTATTTTAATAGTCATACGCATCGGCTAAATAAATATATACATCGCCGTTATCGACACACGACGTCCAGATAAGTTCGTCATAGAATGCCTCTTGCGACTGCTCTTTGGCAAGCAAATCGTCTTGATTTCGGGCAGGCGAAAATATCCGTATCATCAAAGCGATACCCACGAACATGGCTGCCATATAAACCCACGTCTGTATGTGCGACCAAAGGGTTATTTTCGGTTTTTGCGGAAATTCGAGTTCCGGCAGCTGCTCTTCCATGCGTGCGGCGAATCGCTCGAAGTAGTCTTTGCCGGGTTCGGTGAATCCGTGTTTGCGATCGATTTTTTGCCAGATTTCGTTTTTCATTTTCTTCGTATTTGATATATAGACTGAATCGTAAACAAAAGGTTTAATTTGTGGACGTTAAATATTCTTCGATTTTTTTGACGGCATGATGATACGAGGCTTTCAAGGCACCGACAGAGGTACCGAGAATGCGGGAAATATCTTCATACTTCATCTCGTCGAAATAGTGCATATTGAAGATAAGCCGCTGCTTTTCGGGCAGACGGAAGACTGCCTCCTGCAAAAGGCGTTGGGCTTCATCGCCGTCGAACCATTCGTCGCTTTCGAGCTGTTCTATCAGGAAAGAGTCTTCGCCGTCGAGCGGGACGTTGTTTTGTTGGCGCTGCCGGGCAAGGAAAGTAAGCGTTTCGTTTATCGCTATGCGATAGAGCCATGTCGATAGCCGTGCATCGCCTCGAAAATAGATGATGTTCTGCCACGCTTTGAGAAAGGTGTTTTGCAGCAGGTCGTCGGCATCGTCGTGCGAAACGACCATCTTGCGTATCTGCCAATAAAGCGATTCGCTGTACTGCTTCACCACCTGCGTAAAGGCTTCGCGGCAATGGCGCGGGTCTTGCAGTCGGGCAACGATGACTTCTTCGTTATAGACAGATGACATATTTTCTCGTTTTCGGCGATATTTCTTTCTTCTTTCCGATAATCGCGATTTAGACTGAATCCGGTCGGAAAGGTTTAACAGGCAAAAATATTTCGGGTATAAAGGTAAAATAAAAAAACGAATCCGATAAAAAACGCGTCGGACTATTGCGTATTTCTCAAAAATGAATTTACTTTGCCGACACGATTTGTGGATGGATTTGGCTGCTTGCAACCACATAAAAAAACTGCTAAAACGATCGCACCTCCGGCTTTTCTGCCGGCAAAAATGTTCCTCTTTTACAGCGTTTTTCCCATCTCTTGTCGCAAATTTTCTACTTAAAAACGATAAGATGAATTACCTGTTTACCTCTGAATCGGTATCGGAAGGGCACCCCGACAAGGTTGCCGACCAGATTTCCGATGCCGTACTCGACGAATTTCTCGCCTACGACCCGCAATCGAAAGTGGCTTGCGAAACGCTGGTAACGACCGGTCAGGTGGTGTTGGCGGGCGAAGTGAAATCGAATGCTTACATCGATCTGCACGAAGTGGCGCGCCGCGTCATCAACCGCATCGGCTACACACGGAGCGAATACAAATTCGACGGCGACTCCTGCGGCGTATTTTCAGCCATACACGAACAATCCGCCGACATAAATCGCGGCGTGGAACGTGCCGACGCCATGAATCAGGGTGCCGGCGACCAAGGCATGATGTTCGGTTACGCCTGCAACGAAACCGACAATTATATGCCGCTGCCGTTGGAGCTTTCGCATCTGATACTCATGGAGCTGGCGAATATTCGCCGCGAACACAGCGAGATGCCTTACCTGCGCCCCGACGCCAAGTCGCAGGTAACCATCGAGTACGACGAGTCGCGCCACCCCGTAAGGATACACACCATCGTACTCTCCACGCAGCACGACGAATTCGTAGCCCCCGACAACGACACCCCCGAAGCCCAAGCAACTGCCGATGAAAAAATGCTGCACCGCATTGCCGACGATGTGCGCCGCATCGTACTGCCCCGCGTCATCGCCCGCCTGCCCGAACGGGTGCGCCGGCTTTTCGACGACAAGCTGATTCTGCACGTCAATCCTACGGGAAAATTCGTCATCGGCGGACCGCACGGCGACACGGGGCTCACCGGTCGCAAAATCATCGTCGACACCTACGGGGGCAAAGGGGCGCACGGCGGCGGCGCTTTTTCGGGAAAAGACCCCTCGAAGGTCGATCGCTCGGCGGCTTATGCAGCCCGCCACATCGCCAAAAACATGGTGGCTGCCGGCATTGCCGACGAAGTGCTGGTACAGATTTCGTATGCCATAGGAATCGCACGTCCGGTAAGCATATTCGTCGATACCTACGGCACCTCGCACGTCCGGCAGAGCGATGCCGAAATTGCCGCCCGTATCGGCGAAATCTTCGACTTGCGCCCGAAAGCCATCGAGGAGCGGCTGAAACTCCGCAACCCCATTTACGAAGAAACCGCCTCTTACGGGCACATGGGTCGCCAGCCCCGCATCGTACACAAGACTTTCCGGTCGCGCTACGAACAGCCGGTGGAAACAGACGTGGAACTTTTCACATGGGAAAAACTCGATTATGTCGATGTCCTGAAAAAGGCATTCAGTCTGTAATCCGCTTGTTCCGCAGCGACTTTTTACAAATTCCGTACCGATAAATCGGAAATTTTACCTATGTTTGTATAGCCATTAAAAAACATGATTCGATATATCTCGTACATAGCGGCATTGCTCTGTTTCGTTTCCTGCTCCGACGGGGACAAGACGGGTTATGCGCTCACCGTAGAACTCGATGTGCCCGAACAATCGTATCTCTACTTCTGGCAGGAGCAATACAAAAAAGGCATTGCTGTCGATTCGGTGCTGGTGAAAAAAGGGAAAGCCGTATTCAAAGGTACGGGCGACGACCTGACACGAGTAGAAATTTTCACCGAAGCCGGCGAGCGAGTAACATGGCTGTATGTAAAAAACGGCGATAAAGTGAAACTGAAAGGTTCGACGGCAACGCCTTACGAAATAACGATAAGCGGCTCGCCCGAACAGGAAACCGTCAGCCGCTTCCGAAAGGAAAATCACGAACTCCTGCAAGAAATAGAAGCCGATGATTCCGCTTTCTACGCCTGTTCCGAAGATACGCTTTTTCTGGCGGCACACCGCAGCCGGCTCGACACCCTCCACCGCAGGGTAAAAGATTTCGTAACCGCCACCCCTCACTCCTACGCCTCGACGATACTTATATACGATTATTTGCTTGATGAATATTCCTCCCGCACGGCAGACACCATGCTGCGACAGCTGCCGCCGGAAGCCAAACCGGTATCGCTGCTCGCCAAGTCGGAACTTTTCATATCGGGCAACGAAAAAAAACTCACAGGCAAACCCATTCCGTATATGACTTTCCGAACAGGAAGCGACAGCCTTATCAATACGAACAGCTTTCGCAACCGCACGACCCTCCTTTCGGTATGGGCATCTTACGATACGCTATCCCGACGGAAATTGCAGACCGTCCGTCGGTTGGGGAAAAAATATCCAACCGATTACCTCCGTCTTGTAAGCGTATCGCTCGATACCGACAAAGAGGCATGGAACAATGCCATTCGGCAAGACTCGCTCGAACAGGGGCTGCACTGCCGTCTGCCCGAAGGGTGGAATGCCAATCAGATAGCGTCGCTCGACATCAGACAACTGCCTGCTACATACCTTATCGACGGGAAAGGATACATCATAGCACGGGATTTGCCCGACAGCCTGTTGATGGCTGCCGTCGATTCGTTGGTAGCCAAAACGGGTGAAGACAAAACGCTCGACGTCAAAGCTAAAAAGAAAGAGAGCGCAAAAAAATCCAAAAAGAAATAGCCGTATGCTGGTAAAAGTTTTCGGAGCAGCCATGCAGGGCATCGACGCCCTCACCGTAACCATCGAAGTGAACTGTTCGCAAGGCATTCATTTCTATATGGTAGGTTTGCCCGACACTGCCGTCAAGGAGAGCCACGAGCGCATTCGCTCGGCACTACTGCACAACGGCTACAAATTTCCTCACCGCCAGCTGATTATCAATCTTGCTCCCGCCGACATTCGGAAAGAAGGCTCTGCCTACGACCTGCCGCTTGCTATCGGCATTCTGGCTGCTGCCGAAGACATCGCGCCCGACCGGCTCGACCGCTACATGGTCATGGGCGAACTCTCGCTCGACGGGTCGATACTCCCCATCAAAGGCGCGCTACCCATTGCCATACAAGCGCGCAAAGAGGGATTCAAAGGGCTTATCGTGCCCAAAGCCAACGTGCGCGAAGCTGCCGTAGTCGATAAACTCGACGTATTCGGGGTGGAAAACATCAAAGAAGTGGTCGATTTTTTCAACGGGACGCACGAACTGACCCCGACGGTCATCGACACCCGTGCCGAGTTTTTTGCGGCGCAGGGCAATTTCGACCTCGATTTTGCCGACGTAAAAGGGCAGGAAAGTGTAAAACGGGCTTTCGAGGTGGCTGCCGCCGGCGGACACAACCTCATCATGATAGGTCCGCCCGGCTCGGGCAAGTCGATGATGGCGAAACGCATCTCGTCGATACTTCCGCCGCTCTCGCTGCAAGAGGCGCTCGAAACCACCAAGATACATTCGGTCGCGGGAAAAATGGATCGCGACAGTTCGCTGCTGACGCAACGTCCTTTCCGCGCCCCGCATCATACCATATCGAGCGTGGCGCTGGTGGGCGGCGGCACCTTTCCGCAGCCCGGCGAAATATCGCTGGCGCACAATGGCGTGCTGTTTCTCGACGAGCTTCCCGAATTTTCCAGACAGGTGCTCGAAGTGATGCGCCAGCCGCTCGAAGACCGAAAAATTACCGTTTCTCGTGCCAAATATTCTATCGAATATCCGGCGAGCGTGATGCTTATCGCCTCGATGAATCCCTGTCCCTGCGGCTATTACAATCACCCCGAAAAGAAATGTATCTGCCCGCCGGGTGCCGTGCGCCGCTATCTCAACCGCATATCGGGTCCGCTGCTCGACCGCATCGACATACAGATAGAAATCGTCCCCGTGCCGTTTGAGAAAATCTCCGACAGCCGTGCCGGAGAAACGAGTGCTGCCATTCGCGAGCGCGTGATTCGGGCGCGGGAAATACAGGCTGCCCGTTTCAAAAATGTGCCGGGTGTTTACTGCAATGCGCAGATGAACAGTCGGTTGCTCAATACCTACGCCCGCCCCGACGAAGCGGGTCTCGAAAGACTGCGCACGGCGATGAAACGCTTTAACCTCTCGGCGCGCGCCTATGACCGCATACTGAAAGTAGCCCGCACCATAGCCGACCTCGCCGGCAGCGAAACCGTAGAGCCGGCGCATCTGGCTGAGGCAATCAATTACCGCAACCTCGACCGCGAAAATTGGGCGGGATAAATCCGCCGCCCTACGCTTTTCTTTCTTTTAACAAAGAGATGGTTTCATCGGGCAGGAGCTGCTGCTGCTCGCCGGTCGTCATGTTTTTGACCGTGATTTTTCCGGAAGCTATTTCGTCTTCGCCCACCAATGCCACGAAAGGAATTTTCTTGTCATCGGCATACCCCATCTGTTTTTTCATTTTGGCAGCTTCGGGATAGATTTCCGTGCGAATGCCTTCGGCGCGCAGACGGGCGGCATACTCCATGCACGCCTCGACTTCACGTTCGCCGAAATTGACGAAAAGCAGCTGCGTGGTCTGTAAAGAATCCGACGGATAGAGATCGAGCTGATTGAGGACATCGTAGATGCGGTCGGCTCCGAACGAGATACCCACGCCCGAAACATCGGGCAGACCGAACACTCCCGTCAGGTTGTCGTAGCGTCCGCCGCCGGTGATGCTGCCTATCGCCACATCGAGTGCCTTTACCTCGACAATGGCACCGGTGTAATAATTGAGTCCGCGCGCCAGCGTGAGGTCTATTTCGAGAGCGGCGCGCAGAGGTGAACGGTCGAGTTTGCCGAGTATGTATTCCAACTCCTCGATACCCTTTCGACCGATTTCCGAAGCGGCAAGCTCGGTGCGCAGCGTCGCCAGCTTGCTGCGGTTATCGCCTTCGAGCAAAATAATGGGCTGCAACCGCGCTATGGCATCTTCGGCGAGCCCCTTTTCCCGCAGCTCGACATTCACCTTGTCAAGACCTATTTTATCGAGTTTGTCGATGGCAACGGTTATATCGACGATTTTTTCGGGGGCGCCTATCATTTCGGCAATACCGCTCAATATTTTCCGGTTGTTGAGTTTCACCGCCACCCGTATGCCAAAGCGCGCGAAAACTTCGTCGATGAGCCGCAGCAGCTCCACTTCGTTGAGAAGCGAGTCGGAGCCCACCACGTCGGCATCGCATTGATAAAATTCACGGTAACGCCCTTTTTGCGGGCGGTCGGCACGCCATACGGGCTGTATCTGGTAGCGCTTGAACGGGAACGACAACTCGCCTCGGTGCATGACCACGAAACGGGCAAACGGCACGGTAAGGTCGTAGCGCAGCCCCTTTTCGCACAGACGTGCGGCAAAATGCGTCGTGTTGCGCGCCGTCAGGTCGGCATCGCTCAAATCGGCAAGGAAGTCGCCGGAGTTGAGTACCTTGAAAAGCAGCTTGTCGCCTTCCTCGCCGTACTTTCCCATAAGCGTGGAGAGATTTTCCATCGCCGGCGTCTCGATTTGCCGGAAACCGAAGAGATGAAAAACGTCGCGAATGGTGTTGAAAATATAGTTGCGCTTCGCCATTTCTTCGGGCGAAAAGTCGCGCGTGCCTTTGGGTATGGAGGGTTTTGTCGTCATGCCTTTTCGTTATTGGATTTCGAGTACAAATATACGACATTTGCCATTCAGTGAAGAAAGAAGCACGACAAAAAGAGGAAAATATTTGCACTTAAAGTCCGTGCAACATAAAAATAAAATCGGAAAACATCTTTTCGAAAAACTTAAAACCGAATCGTGCCGATTGATTTTAGTCGATTTTGCAATAAATACATTCCGATATCGGAACTGCATTTCCCTGTTATCTGTTTGGATAATCACCGGATAAACCATAAATTTGCGATTATTCTCTCTGTCGCAGATACGTTTTCCGTACCGGACAAGAGAATCTATATTTTTGAAAAGCGTTTATTTACGCTTATTCTTGGCTGTCTCTGAAATGTGGCAATTTCAAACTTCATGTCAAGAATAATGCGACGATAGATGCTCATGAGGTATGTTATATACCCGACTTCTCTTGGCCCATAATACGGTCGAGAGGAAAAGGTACATTCATATCGGCGTGAGGTCATCGTTGCTTGTTCTACATGAAAAGGCGATGCCACATGCCTGAGACAGCGGGACGAGCAACAAATATGGCTCTCACGCTTTTATTTGTTATGCCGTGAAGAGAGCACACGGAACAACAAAACCGCAATGGCACACGAAATAAAACGCTCTCGCATTCATATCGTCCTGCTCTCTATCTGTATGTGTTTTGTGCCGATAACCGCAAGAGCCCAAGCGACACCCGAAACGCCATCGCAGTCCGGAGTAAGCTGTATATCTCCTTATTATTTCGGACCGAACGCCTTTCCTGTTCCCAACATCGTCTATAAGGTAAGCGAAGACTTGCGCATCGAAATCGCCGGCGACTATTTCAAAGGCCGTCGGGGCGATGTCGTGTATGATATTGCTCTCAAAGCCAATATACCTCTGTTTACCCCGCGTGTGAATCTGTCGCTATGGATTCCGGCAATGGAGTGGTATCGCAACAGCGAACTCAATATGAATATCTGCCGAGTACCCGCCGAAAATCGGAAGCACGCTCGTCGCGGCTCAATGGCCGGCGACGCTTATGTGAGCGTCGATATACAAGTTTTGGCAGAAGGGCGCTACTTACCCGATGCGGTAATTAGAGCAGCTATCAAATCCGCCTCCGGCGGAGGCTATTCATTAGCCCGTTACTACGATAGCCCCGGCTATTTCTTCGATGCGGCAATAGCGAAATCATTTCTGATAATCAAACCCTGCCAACTGCGTTTGCGTGTTGCTGCCACAAGCGGGTTCTTATGCTGGCAGACCGGTGCCGGACGACAGAACGATGCCGTCCGGTTCGGCGCTCTGCTCAACCTATATACTCGCCGCTGGTCGGTTACCGAAAGTTTTGCCGGATATGCCGGGTGGGAAAACAGCATCTCGTCCGCCGCACACGACCGACCGATGGTGCTGACAAGCGAAATCGCATACCATATCAAACAATTCGAACTGCTTGCTTCTTTCTGCCATGGTTTCACCGATTATCCTTACGACCAATTTCGCATAGGTATGGCGTATCACCTGAACATACTCGGCAAACGATAAAATCGTTCCGAGACAAGCGCCATTTCAAAAACAGATTCTTCAAACATTTTCCTTCATGTCGCACAAGTCTGTTGATTCCGTCCAAAACTTTTTTACGGCAAAGCTGCCCGTTTTCACGAAAAAAGAGTATATTTAGGGGTCAAACTGTACAAAAAGAATTTTTATCATGAAACATTTTCCTGCTTCCGAATTGATGATTAATGACGACGGCTCGGTATTTCATCTGCATCTGCGACCGGAACAACTGGCTGATAAGGTGATACTTGTGGGCGACCCGGCACGGGTCGATACGGTGGCATCGCATTTCGACAGTCGGGAGTGCGAAGTGTCCAACCGCGAATTTCACTCGATTACAGGCTCGTATCATGGAAAGCGGCTGACAGTGGTATCGCACGGCATCGGTACGGACAACATCGACATCGTGCTGAACGAACTCGATGCGTTGGCGAATATCGACTTTGCGACACGCGAGGAGCGGGCATCGCTGCGGTCATTGACCTTAGTGCGCATCGGCACGTCGGGAGGCTTGCAACCCCATGTGCCGATAGGTACGTATGTGATTTCGGAAAAATCGATCGGATTCGACGGGGTACTCAATTTTTACGCGGGACGCGACCGTGTGAGCGACTTGGCTTTTGAGCGGGCTTTCTGCGACTTCGTGGGGTGGCACCCGCAGTGGGCGGCGCCATACGTGGTCGATGCCGACCGCGAACTGGTACAGCGCATCGGGCAGGGAGAAATGGTGCTCGGCGTAACGATTTCGGCAAACGGTTTTTACGGACCGCAGGGACGGGAATTGCGCCTGCCGCTGGCTGTTCCCGACCTCAACCGGCGTATCGAAGCCTTTTCCTACGAGGGGAAAGTCGTAACGAACTACGAAATGGAAAGCTCGGCTCTGGCAGGGCTGGCGCGCCTGATGGGGCACCATGCCATGACGGTGTGCTGCATCATCGCCAACCGGCGCGCGGGCGAAGCCAATGTCGGCTACAAAGGTTCGATAGAGGCTCTTATCGAAAAAGTACTGGAACGCATCTGACCCATTCATGGAAAAAGAAAAATCCCGCTCGCGAGCGGGATTTTTCGTATAGGGGCGAAGAGAAAGGCGGTTATTTGATTTCAATCTCTTCTTTCAGGTCTATTTCATTTCCCTCGCCGTCGTATATCTTATATTCGAGCAGGGCGAGAGATTCGTTGGGAATCAACCTGAAACGACGGGTATATTTACGTTTCCAACGCCATTTCAGAGAGAAAATTCCCCGATTGATGTACGCCGCTATATAGGGGTGTACGTGTAAGGAAAATTTCTTCACTTTGAATTTACTCACCAGAAAAGCGATTTTTTCTTCGAGCTTGTCGGTGAAAAGAATCGACGGAGGTATTTTGCCTTTTCCGTTGCAGACGGGGCAGCTCTCGTCGGTCATGATGTCGAGTGCGGGACGCACGCGGTGGCGGGTAATCTGCATCAACCCGAATTTGCTCAACGGCAGAATGTTATGCCGTGCGCGGTCGCTCTCCATCAACTCTTTCATGCGGTCATAGAGTTTTTGGCGATTGTCGGCTTCGTTCATGTCGATGTAGTCGATGACGATAATACCGCCGATATCGCGCAGCCGCAGCTGGCGGGCTATCTCTTCGGCGGCAGCCATGTTCACTTCAAACGCCGTGTTTTCTTGGTCGGCATCGGGTTTGGTGCGATTTCCGCTGTTTACGTCGATGACATGAAGCGCCTCCGTGTGTTCGATGATGAGGTAGGCACCGTTTTTGAAAGAAACGGTTTTCCCGAAAGATGATTTGACCTGTTTCGTAATGGCAAAGTGGTCGAAAATGGGAAGCTCGTCGGTATAGTGCTTGACAATGCCTTTGCACTCGGGAGCGATAATGTTTACATAATCGCTGATTTGGTGAAAGGTCTCTTCGTCATTGACGTAAATGTTTTCAAAAGAGGGATTGAAAATATCCCGTAACAGTCCGACAGCCCGACCCGTTTCTTCGTAGAGAAGCGAGGGGGCTTTGGCTTTTTGCAGTTTGACGAGGCTGTCTTCCCAACGTTTCACCAACGTTTTCATTTCGTTGTCGAGTTCGGCAACCCGTTTGCCTTCTGCCACCGTGCGCACGATGACGCCGAAGTTCTGCGGCTTGATGCTGTGGATAAGCTGCCGCAACCGGTTTTTCTCCTCGTTCGATTTTATCTTCTGCGACACTGACACTTTGTCGGCAAAGGGGATAAGCACCAGATAACGACCGGCAAAAGAGAGTTCTGCCGTAAGGCGCGGACCTTTGGTGGAAATGGATTCTTTGGTAATCTGCACCAAAATTTCACGACCGACAGTGAGCAAGTCGCCTATCGACCCTTCCTTGTCGTGCTCTTTCAACATTTTGAACTTGGGAAGGGAAAGCACGTGCTTGCGGTCGGACAGCGACTGTCTGGTAAATTTTTCACTCGACGTGAAAAACGGACCCAAGTCCTGATAGTGAAGAAATGCGTCTTTACCGTAACCTATATCTATAAAAGCAGCATTCAATCCCGGCATCAATTTTTTGACGCGACCCAAATAAATATCGCCCAGTGCGAACGATATGTTGCAAGGCTCCTTTTGCAGCTCGACCAACCGCTTGTCGTGGAGCAAAGCGATAGAGACCTCTTTGGGTTGTACATCAACTACTAATTCGCTTGACACGTTTCTGAATGATTATTTAGGTTACTTGCATAGAGTTTTACACACAAAAGACAAACTCTTGAACGCGTCAGGAGTCTGTCCTTTGCTTGTTTAAGAAGAAACGCGGAATCGATTATTTCTTCTTATGTCTGTTTTTTCTCAGTCTTTTTTTACGCTTGTGCGTAGCCATTTTATGGCCTTTTCTTTTTTTTCCGCTGGGCATAATATATGGTTTAGAAAGTTAATAGTTCGGCTTCGTTTATTTCACGTTGCCCATGAATGTTTTAGCGGGTTTGAACGCGGGTATGTTGTGAGCCGGAATGATAATGGTCGTATTTTTGGAGATGTTGCGAGCGGTTTTCTGTGCTCTTTTCTTCACGATGAAGCTGCCGAATCCTCTCAAATATACGTTATTACCTTTGGACAAAGAGCCTTTTACCGATTCCATGAACTCTTCTACGGTAGCCAATACGATAGCTTTTTCGATTCCTGTATTTTTAGAAATCTCGTTTACGATGTCTGCTTTTGTCATTGCTTTTTGATTTTATGTTGATTAGCGTTTGTATTTTAGTCTGCAAATGTACAGCTTTTTCTTTTATGTCGGTAATAAAATCGAGGAAATTTTTTTATTGCTTTTCTCCTTCTATCCCGAATCGAGTGCGAATATCGGAATTTTTTTTGAATTTACGGCATAGAATACGGATAAAATCTTTTCATGCCGTTTATTTCCGTGTTATTTCACAAAACGGCGTCCGTTCCAACGATAGACGAGCGGGGCAGTGTTTAGATGTGGAACTATCTGTTTGTAAGCATCTTCCGGAAGAAAATCCTGTAAATGTTGTTCGACGTAGAGGGTATCGCCACTTATCCAGTATTCCATCGGCAGCATCGGAAGCGATTGTGCGGTATCGGCTTTTTCCTGCCGGTTTCCGACAAAAAAGTCTTCGGGGCGCGGCGGGGTAAGGAGCGACGCGGCATCGCGCGCAGTCCAACCGGTATCGTAAAAGTCGATGCGGCTGTCGGCTGCCGGCATTTTCACGGTTTGCACGACGGCGACGACAGGCGACGATTTCGCCGGCAGCAGAGCTATCTGCATGATCGATTTTTCCGAAAGCGACAAGAGGAGCGTTTTTTCGTCGAGCCGTTCGAGCGTGATGTTCCCCATGCGCCCCTTGACGCTGCCGGCGTGTCCGGCTTTATGCAGGTCGAGCAAGTCTTTGCGGGCATTGACATCGAGTTGGGGAAGCAAGGCGTCGGGCATCGTTATGAAACAGGTTTCGAGCGTCGTCCGTTCTTGCGCTTCACTTTCGGAAGCGAATGAAAAGAAAAATAAAAATATCGGAAAAATCCATTTTTTCATACCCTTATATTTTTAGTTTATAATCAATTGTATGTTTCATCGTGTACCCAAGTAGAGGAAATACATACCGATAAGCACCAGCAGCAAATCGACGGCTTTACTGCGAATGTTTTTCTCGTGGAAGAACAGGGCGCCGAAAAGGAAGCTCACCACCACGCCGCTGCGCCGCGCCATCGAGACGATGGAAATCATGGAATCGGGGAAGCTGAGGGCGTAGAAGTAAATGAAGTCGGCAGCCACGAGAAAGAGCGAAATGAAAAAGATGCTCGGACGCCACCGGAAGGGGGTGGAGTCTTTGCGTCCGCGATACCACACGAGCAAGATGCCCGCCATGATAATCATCTGGTAATAGGTGTACCACACTTGCACGACCATGCGGTCGAACCCGTTGGACAGCAGGTATTTGTCGTAGAGCGCGCTGAGTGCGCCGGTGAGGGTGGCGAGCACGATGAAATAAATCCAGCGGTCGTGGGCGAAGCGTATGCCCTCTTTTTTGCCTGCCGACGAGAGCATGAAAAAGGAGACTATCGACACGATAACACCTATCCACTGGTAGAGGTTGAGGCGCTCGCCGAAGATGAGCAGCGCGCCCAAAAGGGTGAGCACGGGCTGCGACGCCTTTATCGTTCCGGCTATGGTGAGGGGCAGGTGTTTCATGGCAAAGTAGGCGAACACCCACGACGACAGCACGATAACAGCTTTCAATACGATATAGAGATGTGTCGCAAAGTCGGCACGCGGCAGGTAGAACAGGGTATTTTCGACTGTCTCGGGGAAAAATCGGGAGAGCAGTATGGCGGGCAGGAAAAGCAGGCTGCAAAAGAGCGTGTTGAGGAAAAGTACGGGTATGACGGCATTGTTGTCGAGCGCCATTTTTTTGAACACTTCGTACATGCCTAACAATACTGCCGATATGAAAGCGAAAATCAACCACATACGCAAATCTTTTATACGATAAACACGGCATCGGGATAGACGATGTCGTAGAGGAACAGCCCGTTGGCGGGCGCCGAGCTGCCGGCACGGCAGCGGTCTTTGGCTTCGACGATGCGCCGGAAGTCGGGCAAGGTGAGTTTTCCCCGCCCCACCTCGACGAGCGTGCCGACGACAGCGCGCACCATGTTGCGCAGAAAGCGGTCGGCGGTGATTTCAAATATCAGATCGCCGCCTTCCCCAAACCAGTGCGCCTGCGAGAGGCGGCAATTGTAGGTCTTCACGTCGGTATGCACGCGGCTGAAACTCTTGAAGTCGGTGTATTGCAGGAGCTGTGCGGCGGCATCGTTCATGGCGGCGACGTCGAGGGCGGCGGTGTTCATCGCCCAGCGGTAGCGCCCCGCGAAAGGGTCTTTCCGGTCGGTGAGGTAGTAGCGGTAGGTGCGCGACAGGGCATCGAAGCGGCTGTGGGCGTCGGGAGCGACGGGCACGATACGGTTTACGGCGATGTCGGGCGGGAGTATGCGGTTGAGGCGCATCGTCCACTCGGCGGGGTCGTCGAGCGGAGCCGGCAGGTCGATGTGCGCCGTCATCACACGGGCGTGCACGCCCGTGTCGGTGCGCCCTGCGCCGGTGGCGGGCACCGGTCGGCGGGCAAGCAGGGCGAGGGCGTTTTCGAGGCACTCCTGCACAGTGATGCCGTTGGGCTGGCGCTGCCACCCGTGATAAGCCGTGCCGTCGTAAGAGAGGTACAGGAAATAACGAAATCGACTGTCGTCCGTCGCCGCCATCTGCCGCATCAATCTTTTTCGAGGTAGGTATATCCGTAAAGCCCCGAGCGGTAGTTCGAGAGAAATTCGCGACCCTCTTCGGGGGTTATCACGCCGGCTTTCATCGAAGTGGTTACCCACGTCTCGACGCTGCGCACCATTTTTTTTGGGTTGAACTGCACGTAGTCGAGCACTTCGGCGACGGTTTCGCCGTCGATGACCTGATCGATTTCGTAGCGGTCTTTATACACGCTCACGTGCACGGCGTTGGTGTCGCCGAAGAGGTTGTGCAGGTCGCCCAAAATCTCCTGATAGGCGCCCACGAGAAAGACGCCGATGTAGTACGGCTCCTTGCCGTTGAACGTATGCACGGGCAGGTGGTAGTTGAAATTCCGGGCGGAGATGAAGTTGTCGATTTTTCCGTCGGAGTCGCACGTGATGTCCTGCAAGGTTGCCGAGCGCGTAGGTTTCTCGTCGAGGCGGCTGATGGGCATGATGGGGAATATCTGGTCTATCGCCCACGAATCGGGGAGCGACTGAAACAGGGAGAAGTTGCAGAAATATTTGTCGGGGAGCATTTTGGCGATTTTCCGCAGCTCTTCGGGGGCGTGTTTTATTTCGTTCGCCATTTCGTACACTTCGCGGGCTATCGACCAGAAGAGGCGTTCTATCTGGGCGCGGGTGCGCAGGTCGAGCAGCCCCAGCCCGAAGAGTTCGAGCGCCTCGTCGCGTATCTGCAAAGCGTCGTGCCACGTTTCTATGAGGTCGTGTTGATTGAGGTTGTCCCACGACGTGTAGAGTTCGCGCACGAGTTCGTGGTCGCTGTCCGACACTTCGGTATCGTCGTCCCATGCAGGGAGGGTGGTCGTTTCGAGTACCTCGAATATCAGCACGGAGTGGTGGGCGGTAAGCGAGCGCCCCGACTCGGTGATGATATTGGGCTGCGGCAGGTTGTTTTTGGTGCATACATCGACGAGCGTCCATATCGAGTCGTTCACGTACTCCTGTATGGAGTAGTTCATGCTGCTCTCGCTGGCGGAGGAGCGGGTGCCGTCGTAGTCAACGCCCAGCCCGCCGCCTATATCCACGAAGTCGATACCGTAGCCCATTTTGCGCAGCTGCACGTAGAATTGCGAGGCTTCGCGCAGGGCGTTTTTGATGCGGCGTATTTTGGTTATCTGGCTGCCGATATGGAAGTGTATGAGTTTCAGGCAGTCCTGCATTTTGTTTTTTTCGAGTATGTCGAGGGCTTCGAGCAGCTCGCTCGAATTGAGTCCGAATTTGCTCACATCGCCGCCCGACTCCTCCCACTTGCCGCTGCCGGTGCTCGACAGTTTGATGCGGATTCCGATGTTGGGGCGTATTTTCAGCCGTTTCGATATGGAGGCGATGAGGCTCAATTCGTTGAGTTTCTCGACCACGAGAAAGATGCGGCGCCCCATTTTCTGGGCGAGCAGGGCGAGCTCGATGTAATTTTCGTCTTTGTAGCCGTTGCAGATAATCAGCGAATTGGAATCGACGTTAATGGCGAGTACGGCGTGAAGTTCGGGTTTGGAGCCGGCTTCGAGTCCGATGTTGAATTTCTTGCCGTGGCTCACGATTTCTTCGACGACCGGATTCATCTGATTCACCTTTATGGGGTAGATGATGAAGTTTTGGGCGGTGTAGCCGTACTGGTCGGCAGCCTGCCGGAAGCAGTTCGATATTTTTTCGATGCGGTTGTCGAGTATGTCGGGGAAGCGCACCAGCACGGGGGCGGAAACGTCGCGCACCTGCAATTCGTCCATCAATTCTTTCAAATCGACGGAGGCGTAGCCCTCTTTGGGTGTTACGGTGGCATGACCTTTCTCGTTGATAGAGAAGTACTTCAATCCCCAACCGGTGATGTTGTAGAGTTCCGACGAGTCTTCAATGCGCCATTTTCTCATTTCTCGAATAAATTTCTTACGGTTAATAGGTTGAACAACGGGTTTTCGTTCGGAAACGAATCGCAAAAATAGGTATAAAAAACGAACTTCCGCAACGATAGCGGCGGAAATATGCGTGCCGGCTGTCGCATTTTTGCGTTTTGACGGTCGTATGTGAAATAAAATCTTTCCGACAGGCGAAAAAAAGAATAAATTTTTTTATATTTGCACGATACGAAATCGCAATTTATTTTTTTAGAAAAACAAATAAAAAATGGTTAGTTACAAAGAATTAGGTTTGGTGAACACCCGGGAGATGTTTGCCAAAGCAATCAAAGGAGGCTATGCCGTACCGGCATTCAATTTCAACAACATGGAACAGTTGCAGGCAATCATACAGGCGACGGTCGAAACCAAGTCGCCCGTAATCCTGCAAGTATCGAAGGGCGCACGCCAGTATGCCAACCAGACGCTGCTGCGCTATATGGCAGAGGGCGCTGTGGAATATGCCAAAGAGTTGGGCTGCCCGAAACCCGAAATCGTGCTGCACCTCGACCACGGCGATTCGTTCGAGCTGTGCAAATCGTGCATCGACATGGGCTTCTCGTCGGTGATGATCGACGGGTCGCACCTGCCCTACGACGAGAATGTGGCTCTCACCAAGAAAGTGGTGGAATACGCTCATCAGTTCGACGTTACCGTCGAAGGCGAGCTGGGCGTGCTTGCCGGTGTCGAAGATGAAGTGTCGGCAGAGCACCACACCTACACCCGTCCCGAAGAGGTCGTCGACTTCGTAACGAAAACGGGCTGCGACAGTCTGGCAATCTCCATCGGCACGTCGCACGGCGCCAACAAATTCACGCCGGCACAGTGCACGCGCGATGCCAACGGCCGCCTCGTGCCGCCGCCCCTGCGCTTCGACGTGCTCGAAGGCGTCGAAAAAGAGCTGCCCGGATTCCCCATCGTGCTGCACGGCTCGTCGTCGGTTCCTCAGGAAGAGGTCGACACCATCAACAAATACGGCGGTGCGCTCAAAGACGCTATCGGCATTCCCGAAGAGCAGCTGCGCAAAGCCGCTGCATCGGCTGTCTGCAAAATCAATATAGACTCCGACAGCCGCCTTGCCATGACGGCCGCCATACGCGAGACGATGGCGCTGAAACCCGCCGAGTTCGACCCGCGCAAATACATGGGTCCGGCACGCGACAATATGAAGAAACTCTACATTCACAAAATTGTCGATGTGTTGGGCAGCGCCGGAAAATGCGCCTGCGCCCGATAACATGCCTGTCAGCTGAATAAGCAACGCGCTCCCTCGCACGAGGGGGCGCGTTTTTTATCGCCCCTGCCCACGCGTATTGCAAAAAAATTCGCCCGCGATTTGGCAATCTGCCGAAAAGGCACTATATTTGTACATAAAAATGTACATACCGACCCTTATGAATGCCATTACAATCAGTCCGACGGAATTGCGCGCCAATCAAAAAAAGTATTTCGATATGGCAGAAACCACCCGCATTTTCGTAAAACGGGGACGTAAACTTATCGAATTGGTGGTAAAAGATGCTATCGACGACAACCCGAGCCCGAGCGGCGATGCGTGGTTCGACGACCCGCGAAACATCGCGGAGCTGTCGCGCCGCATAGAGGCGGTACGTCAAGGAAACGCCCGTTTTACTCCTCTCGAAGAATTGCGCAAATCATGGGAAGATACCGAGTAGTTATCGAAAAACAGGCGCAGGTCGATATAGAAATTCATCTGAAAAGCGGAGATAAAAATTCGATTAAACGTCTGTTTCGAATCTTGGACGAATTGGAAATACACCCCGAATCGGGTACCGGTCGTCCCGAACGTTTGAAATACGCTTTTGCCGGATATTGGTCAAGACGCATTACCGAGCGCCACCGCCTTATTTACAAAATAGACGGCGAACAGGTAACGGTATTCGTCATCTCGGCTTTCGGTCATTACGAATAAAAGATTAAAATAAGCGGTTATACATTTTTTGTATAACGATTTTTGTACATAAAATGTGTAACACTTTTTGTATATACAATTTTTGTGTACACAATTTGTGTATATACATTTTTTGTAGTATATTTGTTGCGAAACAAAAAACGCATACATCATGGAAACTCCGTTTGTTTTCGGAAAAATCGCTACGGAAAAGAATTTTACCGACCGCGAAAAAGAAACGGCAGAGCTGGTGCAGCAATTCACCTCTCTTATCAATACGATTATCATCTCGCCCCGCCGCTGGGGCAAGAGTTCGCTGGTGAACAAGGCGGCTACGGCGGCCATGGCGCAGGACGAGCGGCTGCGGATTTGCCACATCGACCTGTTCAACGTGCGCAACGAAGAAGGATTCTATACCCTCTTGGCGCAAAAGGTCATTGCGGCTACCGCCACGAAATGGGAGGAGGCGGTCGAAAACGTAAAAGCGTTTTTCTCGCACCTCGTTCCGAAAATAGCCATCGGCACCGCGCCGGGCAATGAGATTTCCCTCGACTTCGATTGGGAGGAGGTGCGGCGCAATCCCGACGAAGTGCTCGACCTTGCCGAGAAAATCGCCGAAGAGAAGGGGTTGAAAATCGTCGTCTGCATCGACGAGTTTCAAAACATTTCAGAGTTTGCCGACTCCGTCGGATTCCCAAAGCGGCTGCGTGCGCACTGGCAGCGGCACCGGCACGCCGCCTATTGTCTTTACGGCAGCAAGCGGCACATGATGATGGAGGTGTTCACCGGCGCGTCCATGCCGTTTTACAAGTTCGGCACGTTGATTTTTCTCGAAAAAATCGGGACGCCGCAACTCACGGCGTTTTTCAAAAGCCGCTTTGCCGACACGGGCAAAAGCATCGACGAGGCGGCTGCCTGCCTTATTGCCGAGCTGACGGACAATCACCCCTACTATGCCCAACAGCTGGCACAGCTGTCGTGGCTGCGCACCCACGACCGGTGCAGCGAAGAAATCGTGCGCGAGGCGCACGCCGCCTTGGTGGAGCAGCTGAGCCTGCTGTTCGTTACCATTACCGAAACGCTGACCACGCAGCAGCTCTGCTACCTCCATGCGCTGACTGCCGGCGAGAAGGCTATCCACTCGACGGCGGTCATGAGCCGCTACCGCATATCGTCGGCAACGAGCATTGCCCGCTCGAAAGCGGCGCTCGTCGAATGCGATATACTCGACAACAAGGGCGGAGAGGTTTCATTTCAAGACCCGATTTACGCCTACTGGCTGAAAACGCAATATTTTGCCGGATAGGAGCCGTCGCGGCACGACAACCGCCGACACATAAACATTTTCCCAGACAGACAAAAAGAGAGGGGCGACCGTGCGGTCGCCCCTCTTTCTATCAGTCGTTATCGGTTGTTATTTCACGATGAGTCTTTGGTTGTAGACTTTGTCGGGGGTCTGTACGAGTACCGTGTAAACACCGGCAGCCAAGTCGTCGACACCTACCGAAACCGTAGCGTCGGTTGCAGCTACCGATTTCACGAGTTGTCCGGCGAGGTTGTAGATGGCAACGACACCCGTAACATCGGCGGGCAGAGCCACCGTTACGTTATCGACGGCAGGATTGGGATATACCTGCATGGAGGCAGCAGCTTCCACTTCTTCGATAGCATCGTAGTCGGGTTGTTCCATTTCCGCTTCAGCCGTGCCGCTGCCGGCAGCGGTAGCGACAGCGATGAGCTGCCACTCGGAGTCAATCTCATCGTAGTCTTGTTTGTCTGGATTCCACACTTGAACGGCGGGCGTCCACAGCGTATCGAGTTTGAATACTGCGGTTCCAAGACCGCTGAGCGACAATTCGAAACTTTCAGGACCTATCACCTCGTCTGAGCTCGAGCCGTAAGCGCGATACGATTTCATGAGCACGAGGGTATCGCCTTCGGCTACCGACCATTCGCCGCGCGGAGCCAGCGAGAGGTTTACTTTACTCTCTTTGCCCTCCATGAAGCGAATGTCGCGTTGTACGAGTATGTTGTCGTAGTGGTCTTTATTGGTGAGTTCAAATTCCATTTTCGCGCCGTTGTGGATGTAGAGGTTAGCATTGCTGCCTTTTCCTCTTATTGTGCCGTAATAAGTGGTATCCACTAAGGTAACGATAGTGGTATCGGTTTCTGTTTTTATCGTGTCGGTCGATGCCTTACCTTTAAAGAAGGCATTACCGCTGGCTATGTTGTTCGGAATGCCGGAACCGGCCTTTGCGTAAGAAGAGCGTTCTGCATGAGAACCGTCGATGCGGAAAGTGGCAATCGAATTGTTGCCCGGAACCAACGTACCGTAGAGTTCGGTGGTGCCGCCTATCGTTCCCGTACCGCCGATAAGGGCATCTTCCCGGCAAATCACGGTAGCACCCGACTGAGCTTGTCCGGTGGCAGAGGTGTTTTCGGGGTCGGGGTTGTTGAACATCACAGCGCCTTCGTACACATCGATACCTTTCAGGAACGTGTTATCGATGGCGGTAATGACGTACGTTCCCGTTCCCTCTTTGATAAGACCGGCTCCGCAGGCGTTCCAAATTTGATAACCTTCTTGATCGCTGCCGTTTTTCTTCGCAGCGGAAAAGGTTCCGGCTATATGGCGATCTTCATTGTCGCTGCCGGTCATGATTATCATGTTGGGGTTGGAGTCCTTGTAATAGCCGATTACCATACCTCTCGGTCCCAGCGTAAGGCTTCTCGTTCTCACCAAGGTGGTACCACCGCCCGTCGACGAACAAGACAAAGCTCCGAGATTGTCGATCTCGAGGTCGATGTTTTTCCAATTGAGGCAAATAGTGTTTAAAATGTCGGTTTTTTCCGGATCGCCGGCTTTGGCGGCTTTCCATATGTTGTAGACCGTGCTGTCGCCCTCTACTTTGGAAACAAAATCGTTGGTATGACCGTTGCCTGCACCGAGAATGAACAGACTCACCGTCGAATCGTTCTCTTCCAAATTGTTTTGAAGAGTTACCTTTCCCTCGAATCCGGAGAAGTCGGTAACATAGTCTTCCCATTTCGAGGTGCAGTTTTTCGACGACCAGTCATCGTTTTTGTTAGACCATTGTCCGGTTTCTTCATTAAAGAATATTTTGGAATGCCAATCCTTGTTACCGCCTGCAAAGAAACGGGTTCCGGCGACATAGAAGTTGATCGTACCCTTGCCGGCGATATGCACGGTGGTATCCGTCCGCATCTTGCCGTAACTCGGCAGGAAGAAATGGAGTTCGGCACCGTCGCCGATAACCAGCGAATCGACATTCAACGCAGGAAAATAAGCGGTACCGGTGGAATTTGCGGCTGACATAACCAGCGTTGCGTGCGCACCCGGTTCCACAGCGATTTTGCTGCCGAATACAGCCGACTCGGCGCTCTCTTTGCTCAAGCGACCCAGCGTACCGTTTTTCAGCACGGTGGTCATATTCTTCAAATCGACATCGGTGTAGAAAGCGCCTTCGCCGTCTTTCACCAATTGTGCGCCATCGGCACCGGTCAGGTTGCGCGTCCGTACATCAGGCTTTAGATCGAAGCGTATCGTATCGGCAGTAATCTCTATGCCGGTAGTCTGTACACCGTCGCTGTTAAACAATATGGAATACCCTCCGGTGTAAGGACCATTATACTCCTCGTCATGAACCGAAGCTGCCTCATCGGTAAAATATGCCTTGCCATTCTCAAACGCTGCGCCCTCCGCCTCTGGACTGGTGAAAGGCACCCAATTGGTTCCTCCCCACTCATACCTGTAATCTTTCGCATCAGGATCCACAGCGGTAAACGGAACAAATTGCTGCTGCGCGAATACACCTGTCGAAGCAAGCGCAAACGCCGCCAAAATAGTAATTTTTTTCATGATACTTTTTTTTAGTTTATTATTTGGTTATTAACAAAATACGTTTCCCGTCGCCCGCACCGATTCACAGATAGGGAATTTCGTTTACAAATAAAAGGGTAATCCCTTCGGAGCGGGATTGCGATTTTGACGGAAACAGTGCGTTTTTTGATTTTACCCGTAGCAGGGTCAGGGGTTCATGCGGCGGTCGAGGGTGCAGATGAAGCCCAGCTTGTAGAGGTCGAGCAGGCGCACAAGAGGGCGGCAGCCGAGCAGGTTGCGGCGCAGGGGGCGGCGGAAGAGGGCGAAGAGCAGGCGCACAAGGGGCTGCAAGCCGAGCCGCCGCAGGCGCTCCTGCACGCCGAGTATGCGCACGCAGCCGTGCAGGCGGTCGCGGTAGCGGAGGGCATTGACGAGGGTCGATTCGGTCTTGCGCAGGTAGCCGGCATTGGTATCGGCAACGGGGTGAACGACGGGGTTGTCGATGTATCGCACGGGCACTCCGGCGGCTTGCAGCTCCTTGCCGAAGAGGGTGTCCTCGTGCCCGTAGGTGGTGATTTCGTCGCAGAATCGCACCTGCTCGAAAACGGCACGCGGCGCCATGCAGCTGAATGCGGCGAACGAAGCGTAGGGGGCGCGTGCGCGCTCCTGCGCCGTGTGTTCTTCGCGCACCCGCGCATAGACATAGCGCAGGCTGCTGCGCGGGTCGATGCCGGCGGGCGGACGGAAAACAATGGTGCCGCAGACGACGGAACGCCCGTCGGCAGCCTCGACGTAGCGGGCGAGAAAGCGGTCGTCGGCAGGCATGAGGTCGCTGTCGAGCCACAGCAGGTGGTCGTATCGCGCCTGCTCCGCCAGAAAATTGCGCATGTATGCCAGCCCCCTGTTCTCGGAGCGCTCGATAAGGCGGACGTGCGGCAGACGGTTTATCGCGCGGTTGGCGGCGCGGGCGGAGGCATCGTCGGAGGCGTCGTCGCCGACGATGATTTCGCAGGGCACCGACAGGGCGTCGGCTTGTGCCGAGAGGGCGGCGACGAAGGCGGTGCAGTCGTCATTGTAAACGGGTATGAGTATCGAGAGCATGGCGGCGGGGGGGCTACATAAGACGGTAATCGACATCGAGCACACGGAACTCTGTGCGGCGGTTGAGGGCGTTGGCAATCTCCTGCAAGTCGGGGGGCAGGGCGAGTATGTATTCTTCGGTGAGGACGTCGCCTTCGTGGAACTCGGGATATTCGCGCGCCTGCCGGCGGGTAATAACGCGGGGCTGCGTCTTGCCGTAGCCTTTGGGGGTGAGGCGGTCGGGGGCGACGCCGTGCTGTATGAGATAATCGACGACGGCGCGGGCGCGTCGCTCGGAAAGGCGGAGGTTGTAGTCGTCGCTGCCCTTCATGTCGGTGTGCGCGCTCAACTCTATCGACACGTTGGGGTTGTCTTCGAGGGTGCGAATGATGCCGTCGAGGGCGGCAGCCGACTCGGGGGTGAGGTCGGCGCGGTCGAATTCGTAAAAGACGTTTTCGACGATGACGGGCTTGTCGATGGCGGCGAGAATGAAGTCGAGCCCGTAGGTTTCGTCGCGCTCTTCGGAATCGCTGGTGAACTCGCCGCGCGAATTGAGGTAGCCGCGGCAGCCTGCCATCATGACGTAATCGACGCCCAAATTGAGTGGGAAACGGTAGGTGCCGTCGTCGCGGGCATAGGCTTTCTGGTTGGAGCCGTCCTTGCCCACGATGCGTATCACGGCATTGGGCACGGGCTCCTCGTCTTGGTCGAGCACGTAGCCGGTAATCCATATTTCGAGGCGGGGCAGCTCGAAGCTGAACAGATGGTCGTAACCACGCGCGTCGCCGCGGTTGGAGCTGAAAAATCCGGCTTCGCGCCCGGTTTCGAAGGTGATGCCGAAATCGTCGCCGGCGGAGTTGACGGGGACGCCGAGATTTTCGATTTTCCAGACGCCGAACTCGTTGAGCGTGGCGCGGAAGAGGTCGAGCCCGCCCATGCCCGGGTGGCCGTCGGAGGCGAAATAGAGGTCGCCGTTGTCGCGTATGTAGGGGAACATTTCGTCGCCGGCGGTGTTGATTTGCACACCGAGATTTTCAGCGATGCCGTCGCGGGCTTGGAGGTCGATGCGGTAGAGGTCTTTGCCGCCGGAGCCGCCGGGCATATCGGAGGCGAAATAGAGGTATCGCCCGTCGGGCGAAACGGCGGGGTGTGCAAAGGCAGAGAGTGTGTCGCCGGTAATGGGAAAGGGCGCGGGGGCGCTCCACTTGGCATCGGAGCGCGAGGAGGTGCATATCTCGACGGAGGTATCGATGCCCTCCTCGTGGCGGGCGCGGGTGAGATACATCGTGTTGCCGTCGGGCGTAAAGGAGATGATGCCCTCGTCGGCTTCGGTATTGATGCCGCCTTCGGCAGGCTCTGGACGCTGCCAGACGCCTTTTTCGTTTTTCTTGGCGAAAAATATGTCGTTGCTCTTGATGCCGGTGATGTCGCTCTTTTTGTCGCCGGAGGCTTTGTCGTTGGCGGAGCAGAAATAGAGCAGGTCGTTTTCGGTGCCGAGAAACATGGGTGCGCACTCGCTGCGGCGGGAGTTGAAGAGTTTGGCGGGCTTCACGACGTAGCGGGTGGGCGCGGCTTTCCACTCGGGGGCGGCGTCGCAGCCGCGTATGCCGTTCAGCGCGAGGCGGTCGCCGGGCTTGTAGTCGAGAAAGGCGGCATACTGCTTGCGGGCGTCCTTGTACTTGCCCTGCATGTGCAGCTCGCGCGCCAGATAATAGACGGCGATGCTGTCGGGGTATTTGTAGCGCATGGCATTCTGGTAACCCGCCGCCGCACGCGGGGCGGAGTTCAGCCGGCGGTAGCACTCGCCGATGCGGAAAGCGATTTGCGCGCGCGCGGGCTTGTCCTTCGGCGAAGTCTTGTTATAGACCTTGCGGTAGGTGGCGGCGGCGGCAAAATACTCGCCCCGCTCGTACTGCGCATGGGCAGTGGAGAGCTTGGCTCCGCAGCCCGCCGCCGCCAACAGCAGGAGGCAGCCCGCAGAGAGGGTGAGGTATTTCAACACGCGAACCATTTTCTTACCTGTACATTATATATACGTAAACGGCGCCGTTTTATTTTATCGCCCCGCGCAACAGAAATTTTTTCCTGCGCCTTTTCTCCGCGCAAAAGGACGAAACGGGCGAAAAAATCATTATCTTTGCGGCATGAAATTTTTACGACGCTTTTATCTTACGTTTATCGTCGCAGCAGCCATTTTGGGGCTGTCGCTGGCACACATCTCGCCCGACAACGACCTGCCCGACATTCCTTATCTCGACAAGGCGGCGCACTGCCTGATGTATCTGGGTTTGGTGGCGACGTTCTGTTTCGACCTCTACCGCGCGACGCCCGCGCGCACTTCGTACCGGAAACCGCTGTGGACAGGGTGGCTGCTCGCCGTGCTGCTGGGCGGCGCCATGGAGGCGGCGCAGCTCTGCCTCACGACGTACCGGTCGGGCGACTGGGGCGACATGGCTGCCAACCTGCTGGGCGCCACGTTAGGTATCGTTGCGGGAATATTCGTGTCGAAACCGCTATCCGCCCGCATCGGGCGTTATTTCTGAGGCGGGCTCCTCTGCTGCCGGCGGCTCGGCGGCGGGCTTCGCACCGGCAGACAACTCGCGGCAAATATCGGCAAGCTCGGCGCGTATGGTGCGCAGCCGGCTGATGACTTCGTAGCGCGCCTCCGTTTCGGCGGGCTTCTTGCGCAACCGCTCTTTGGCGCCGCTCAACGTCATGCCCTGCTCTTTGAGCAGATGATAAATCAATCCGATATTGTGTATGTCTTTGGCGGTGTAGGAACGTATCTGCCGCTTGTTGTCGGAACGCTTGGGGGCGATGATGTCGAACTCTTTTTCCCAAAAGCGCAGCGTGGGCTCGCTCACACCGAAATGCTGCGCCACTTCGGTAATGGTGTAAAACATTTTTTCGGGGAGATCTTTCCTTTTCATACCGACGCCTCCGTCAATCCATCACCAGCCCGTTGTTTTCAGCCAGCTGTATCATCAGGTCGTAGTCTTCGGGTGTGAGGTCGAAGAAATAGTAGTTGATGGGATTCTGGTGCTTTCCCTGATAAATGACTTCGTAGTGCAGGTGGGGACCGGTGGACTTTCCGGTGCTGCCGACTTCGGCAACCACCTCGCCGCGCACCACACGCTTGCCCCGCTTGGTGGTGATCTTGCTCAAATGCCCGTAAAGGGTGCGGTAGTTGTAGCCGTGGTCGATGATCACCGTGTTGCCGTAGCCCTGCTTCCAGCCGGTGAAAACCACCGTGCCGTTGGCGGTGGAATAGACCTGCGTGCCGGTGTTGGCGGCAAAGTCCATGCCGGCGTGGAACTTGCGCGTATGATAAATGGGGTCGATGCGCCAGCCGTAACCCGAAGCGGTGCGCTTCAAGTCTTTGTTGGAAATGGGCTGAATGGCAGGCAGGCAGTTGATGCGGTCGTCGTTTTTGCGCACCAGCTCCATGATTTCGTTGAACGAATTGCTCTGCACATAGAGCTGCCGGCGCAGCAGGTCGAGCTTCTTGGTGGAGGAAACGATAAGCTCGGCATCGTCCAGATTCTGCAACTCGCGGTAGTGGGAGTCGTTGGCAATGCCGGCGTTGCGGGTCTCGGCATCGATGGGATTCGCCTGCATGATGATGCGGTAGAGGTTGTCGTCGCGCTGCTGCACGTCGTTCATCACCTCCAACGCTTCGTCAAGGCGGTGCGAGAGAATGCGGTACTGGGCGCTCATCTGCTCGTTGTCTTCGCGCAATTTTTTTTCACGGGACGACTCGTAGAACTTGTCGAACAAAAGAAAGAATACCGCTCCCAACGCCACGCAGAACAACAAATACCGCACCACCGCCCATACGCGCGCGCCTACCGATAAATATACGCGCTCGTAGGTAAGTGTGTTCGGATTGTACTGGTAAATCTTGCGTGCCATGTCTTCCCGTATTTTTTACCCGCCAAAAGGTAAAAAACAACCGTCGATACGATTTTTTATTCTTTAATGACGGCAAAAGTAATATTTTTGGTCTATTTTTGCAAACGCTTTTACACAAAAGCTCCATTTCTTTTGAATAATTAAAATAACCGATATGCTTACAGCTAAGGAAATACGCGAATCGTTCAAAAACTTTTTCGCCTCGAAACAACACCGCATCGTGCCGTCGGCACCAATGGTCGTGAAAGACGACCCGACCCTGATGTTCACCAACGCCGGCATGAATCAGTTCAAAGACATCATTCTGGGCAACGCTCCCGCCAAATACCGCCGCGTGGCAGACTCGCAGAAATGCCTGCGCGTGAGCGGCAAACACAACGACCTCGAAGAGGTGGGACTCGACACGTATCACCATACGATGTTTGAAATGCTGGGCAACTGGTCGTTCGGCGACTACTTCAAAAAAGAGGCTATCGACTGGGCGTGGGAGTATCTGGTCGACGTGCTGAAACTCAACCCCGACCGACTGTATGCCACCGTGTTCGAGGGGTATGCCCCCGAAGGGCTGGAACGCGACAACGAAGCCGCCTCCTACTGGGAACAACACCTGCCTGCCGCCCATATCATCAACGGCAACCGCCACGACAACTTCTGGGAAATGGGCGACACGGGTCCCTGCGGCCCCTGCTCGGAAATACACATCGACCTGCGCAGCGACGCCGAACGCGCCAAAACCGACGGTCTTACGCTCGTGAACCAAAGCCACCCGCAAGTCATCGAAATATGGAACCTCGTGTTCATGCAGTACAACCGCAAAGCCGACGGCTCGCTGGAACCGCTGCCGGCAAAGGTCATCGACACGGGCATGGGCTTCGAACGGCTCTGCATGGCGTTGCAGGGAAAGACCTCGAACTACGACACCGACGTGTTCCAGCCGCTGATAAAAGCCATCGGAAAAATCGCCGGCAAACAGTACGGCGACGACGCCCACTGCGACATCGCCATGCGCGTGGTCGCCGACCATATACGCACCATCGCCTTCTCTATCACCGACGGACAGCTGCCCTCGAACGCCAAGGCGGGCTACGTGATACGCCGCATCTTGCGACGGGCGGTGCGCTACGGATATACGTTCCTCGACCAACAGCAGGCATTCCTCTACAAGCTGCTGCCCACCCTCATCGAAACGATGGGCGACGCCTACCCCGAACTTTCGGCACAGAAGCCGCTGATAGAGAAGGTCATCAAAGAGGAGGAGGAGGCTTTCCTCCGCACCCTCTCGACGGGTATGCGGCTGCTCGACAAAGTGATGGGCGATGCCCGCGCCGCCGGCAAGACGAGCATCAGCGGCGACGACGCTTTCGTGCTGTACGACACGTACGGATTCCCGCTCGACCTTACGGAACTGATTCTGAAAGAGAATAACCTGTCGGTGGATACCGACCGCTTCAACGTGCGCATGCAGGAACAAAAGGAGCGCGCCCGCAACGCAGCCGCCACCGAAACGGGCGACTGGGTGGTGCTGCACGAGGGCGAACCGCAATTCGTGGGCTACGACATGCTGTCGTGCGACACCGAAATACTCCGCTACCGGAAGATACGCCAAAAGAACAAGGAGTATTACCAGCTCGTGCTCTCCGCCACGCCGTTCTACGCCGAAATGGGCGGTCAGGTGGGCGACACCGGCACGCTGACAGCGGACGACGACAAAGTGGCTGTCATTGCCACCAAACGGGAAAACAACCTCGGCGTACACCTCGTGGAAAAACTGCCGTCGGACGTTATGGCAACCTTCCGCGCCGAAGTGAATGCCGAAGACCGGTTGGCTACCGCCTGCAACCACACGGCGACTCACCTGCTGCACGAGGCGCTGCGCGAAGTGCTCGGCACGCACGTGGAACAGAAAGGCTCGCAGGTTTCGCCGCTGGGTTTGCGATTCGACTTCTCTCATTTCCAGAAAGTTACACCGGAAGAACTGCGCGAGGTGGAACGGCGCGCCAACCTGAAAGTACGCGCCTGCCTGCCGCTCGACGAACACCGCAACGTGCCTATCGCCGAAGCGAAAGCGATGGGCGCCATGGCGCTTTTCGGCGAGAAATACGGCGAAGAGGTGCGCGTGATACGCTACGGCTCGTCGATAGAGCTGTGCGGCGGTACGCACGTCGCCAACACGGGACAGATAGGCATGATACGCATCGTGTCGGAAAGTTCCACCGCCGCCGGCATCAGACGCATCGAAGCCATCACGGCGGCGCAGGTGGAGAAACGCATCAACACGCTGCACGACACCCTCGAAACGATACGCTCGATTTTCAACAACGCTCCCGACATCACGGCGGCTATCCGCCGCACCATCGAGGAGAACGGCGACCTCAAAAAACGGGCGGAAGAGTTTGCCCGCGAAAAACTCGCCACGATAAAAGAAAAGCTACGCCAAAATATGCTGCATATCAACGGCATAAACGTCATCGCCCTGCAAATGCCGCTGGCGCCAGACACCGTGAAGAATCTGGCTTTCCAACTGCGGGAGGAGCAAACCGACCGCTTCCTTTTCGTTGCCGGTACGGTCGATGCCGCCAACAAACCGCTGCTTACCGTTTCGTTGAGCGACGATTTGGTAAAAGCCGGCCTCAGCGCATCGACACTCGTGCGCAACGCCGCCAAACAGATACAGGGCGGTGGCGGCGGTCAAGCCCATTTCGCCCAAGCCGGCGGAAAAAATGCCGACGGCATTTCGGTAGCTGTCGATGAAATCGTTAAGGCGGTTACCCAATAGCACCACCTTATTATATATAAACAGCGCCGCGTTGCAACAACGCGGCGCTGTTTGTTTCAGGTCTCGCCGGAATCAGAATCCCGTGTAAGTATGCGGGGTAATGGCACGCAGCTCGGCTTTCACCGCATCGCTTACGGCAAGGGTGTCGATAAAGGCGTGTATGGCGGCTTCATCGACGACGCTGTTGGTACGGGTCAGAGCCTTCAACGCCTCGTAGGGCTTCGGATAACCCTCCCGCCGCAATATGGTCTGTATGCCTTCGGCGCAGACGTTCCACATCTTGTCGAGGTCGGCATATATCGCTTTTTCGTTGAGCAGGAGTTTGCCCAACCCTTTCATCGTGCTTTGCAGGGCGATGAGTATATGCCCCAAGGGCACGCCGATGTTGCGCAGCACGGTGGAGTCGGTCAGGTCGCGCTGCAAGCGCGACACGGGCAGTTTGGTCGCGAGGTGTTCGAGCAGCGCGTTGGCGATGCCGAGATTGCCTTCGGAATTTTCAAAGTCGATGGGATTGACTTTGTGCGGCATGGCGCTCGACCCCACTTCGCCCTCTTTGATTTTCTGCTTGAAATACTCCATAGAAATGTATTGCCAGAAATCGCGGTCGAGGTCTATCAATATGGTATCGATGCGGCGCAGGGCGTCGAACAGGGCGGCAAGATTGTCGTAATTGGAAATCTGCGTCGTCCACATTTCGCGTTCGATACCCAGCTTCTCGCGGAGGAACCGCTCGGCAAAGGCTCGCCAGTCGTAACCCGGATATGCCAGATGGTGGGCATTGAAATTGCCCGTCGCTCCGCCGAATTTGCCGCTGATAGGAGTTGCTTTCAACAAGGCGAGCTGCTGTTCGAGGCGGTAGACGAACACCATCATCTCCTTGCCCAAGCGCGTAGGCGATGCCGGCTGTCCGTGCGTCTTCGCCAGCATGGGAATATCTTTCCACGCTTCGGCGTAGTTGCGGCAGGTCGTTATCAGCTCGCCGAGCATCGGATAATAAACATTTTCGAGCGCCTCTTTGACGGAAAGCGGCACGGAAGTGTTGTTGATGTCCTGCGAGGTAAGTCCGAAGTGTATGAACTCTTTATAGGCGTCGAGCCCGCCGAGCGCGTCGAATTTCTCTTTGATGAAATACTCCACCGCTTTCACGTCGTGGTTGGTAACCGACTCGATTTCCTTGATGCGGGCGGCATCAGTAAGCGAAAAATCCTTGTAAATGGCTCGCAACGCATCGAACAGCCGCGCATCGAATTTTTCGAGCTGCGGCAGCGGCAATTCGCAAAGGGCGATGAAATATTCGATTTCGACACGCACCCGATAGCGAATCAAGGCAAATTCCGAAAAATAATCCGATAAAACCGAAGTTTTTCCGCGATAGCGTCCGTCGATGGGCGACACGGCGGTAAGGGAGGTTAATTCCATAACTTGTTGTAGCTTGATTTTTTGAAACGACAAAGGTAACTTTTCGCCGCGACACTCCCAAGAAAAAGATGATTTTTACAGAAAAAAGATGATTTTATTTTGTTTATCGGAAAAAACTTGTACCTTTGCCTCGCTTTTGCAGAAAAGCGTTTCGGGCGTTTAGCTCAGCTGGTTCAGAGCATCTGCCTTACAAGCAGAGGGTCGGGGGTTCGAATCCCTCAACGCCCACCCGACCGAAAACCGATAATGTTTTTATGAGCGTCGGCAGCCCGTCGAAGCGGGTGCGCAACACATTCGGGTGTTTAGCTCAGCTGGTTCAGAGCATCTGCCTTACAAGCAGAGGGTCGGGGGTTCGAATCCCTCAACACCCACCCGACCGAAAAGCGGTAACGTTTTTATCGACCGCCGGCAGCCCGTCGAAGCGGGTGTGCAATACATTCGGGCGTTTAGCTCAGCTGGTTCAGAGCATCTGCCTTACAAGCAGAGGGTCGGGGGTTCGAATCCCTCAACGCCCACCACGACAAAAAGGCTTTCAGCAAAACACTGAAAGCCTTTTCTTTTTCTCCGCCAGACGCTCAGAAAGGTATGCCGCCATTCTGCTTCACCTCGTCCATCACAAACATGCTCGTAAGCGAGCCGAGACTGTCGATGGTTCCCAGCACATTGAGCAAAAACTCCTGATAATATTTCATGTCGGGGGCATGAATTTTCAGCAGGTAATCGTACTCGCCGGAAATGTTGTAACACTCCGTTACCTCCGGAATATCCTTGACGATACGCACGAAATCGAAAGCGATGTCGCGATTGAGTCGGCGCAGCTTCACACAGCAGAATACGACGAATCCGCGATTGAGTTTGCCGGCATCGAGCAGGGCGATATACTTTTTTATATAACCTTCGTTTTCCAGACGTTTGAGCCGCTCGAACACGGGCGTGGTCGAGAGGTGCACCCGTGCCGCCAGCTCTTTGGTCGTGAGCCGCGCGTTCTCCTGCAACACGCGCAGGATTTGCAAATCGGTTTTATCGAGTGTTTCCATAAGAATATTTTTCTTTCCGGACGGCAGTTTGTTTATGCCGACAATCGTTTATTTCTTTAATACCGCACAAAAATAGAATTATTTTCCATATTTATAAAATTTCTTGTTCATTTATTTTATTGAAAATATTTTTGTGCAGAAAATAAAACCAAAACATTATATCATATGAAACGAGAAAATCTTCACTTCGAAACCCTGCAACTCCATGTAGGACAGGAACAGCCCGACCCCGCCACCGACGCTCGCGCGGTTCCCATTTACCAAACGACCTCTTACGTGTTTCGCAACTCGCAGCACGCTGCCGACCGCTTCGCCCTGCGCGATGCGGGCAACATCTACGGACGCCTGACCAACCCGACACAAGGAGTGTTCGAGGAGCGCATCGCCGTACTCGAAGGGGGCACAGCGGCTCTTGCCGTAGCTTCGGGCGCGGCTGCCGTAACGTATGCACTGCAAAACATTCTCGGCGTGGGCGACCACATCGTGGCAGCCGACAATCTCTACGGAGGTTCGTTCAACCTCATCACGCACACGCTCGCCACACAGGGCATCACGCATACGATAGTCAATGTCAATGACTTGAAAGCGTTGGAGGCTGCCATACGCCCCGAAACCAAAGTAGTGTATGCCGAAACATTCGGCAACCCCAACTCCGACGTAACGAATATCGACGCCGTTGCCGAAGTGGCTCACCGCCACCACATTCCGTTGATTATCGACAACACGTTCGGCACGCCCTACCTCATCAGACCCATCGAACACGGCGCTGACATCGTGGTGCATTCCGCCACGAAATTCATCGGCGGACACGGGTCGAGCCTCGGCGGCGTCATCGTCGATGGCGGAACATTCGACTGGAAAGCCAACGCCGACAAATTCCCGACACTGGCAAAACCCGACCCGAGCTATCACGGCACCATATTCGCCGACGCAGCCGGTGCGGCGGCTTTCGTTACGAGAATACGCGCCGTCGTTCTGCGCGATACGGGTGCCACCATTTCGCCGTTCAACGCCTTCATTCTGTTGCAAGGGCTCGAAACGCTTTCGCTGCGGGTGGAACGGCACGTTACCAACGCCTTGAAGGTGGTCGAATTTCTGTCGAAGCACCCGAAAGTAACGAAAGTCAATCACCCTTCGCTGCCCAATCACCCCGACCACGCGCTGTACCAAAAATATTTTCCACAGGGCGGCGGCAGCATTTTCACCTTTGAAATAAAAGGAGGCGAAAAAGAGGCGTGGCGCGTCATCGACTCGCTGGAAATATTCTCGCTTCTGGCAAACGTCGCCGATGTAAAGTCGCTGGTAATCCACCCCTACACGACCACCCACTCGCAAATGACGCCGGAAGAGCTGGCGCAGCAGCACATCACACCTGCCACGATACGGCTCTCCATCGGCACGGAGCACATTGACGACATCATCGCCGACCTGCAACAGGCTCTCGAAAAAATCTAAGGATAAAACCGACGAAAAGAAAAGCGGCGAAGTATCGACTTCGCCGCTTTTTTCAACCGTTGCGCCGCAACACCAAACTGTTGTCGATGCAGGGAGGAAGCTCCTCCGGATAGTGCGTAACGTAAATAAGCGTCTTGCCCGCACGGGCGGCAAAGGCTTCGATGACAGCACACGCCCGCGCCTTGTTGAGTACGTCGAGACCGTGCAGGGGTTCGTCGAGAATCAGCAGGTCGGGGTCTTTGACCAACGCCCGCGCCAGCAGCAACAGTCGCTGTTCGCCCGACGAGAGTTTCACAAACGAGCGGTCGCGCAACGCCGCGATGCCGAAAACATCAAGCCAGCCGGCGCACCGCGCTGTCTGTTCGTCGGAGAGGCGGCGGTAAAGTCCGATGGTGTCGTAGTAGCCTGACGCCACGATTTCGACGGCGGGAATGTCTTTGAGGTAGGCGCGGTGCATCTCGGGCGACACGTAACCGATGTGCCGCTTGATGTCCCAGATGCTTTCGCCCGTGCCGCGCCGACGGTCGAAAAGGGTTATATTCTGCGAATAGGCTTGCGGGTTATCCGCACAGACAAGGCTGAGCAAAGTCGATTTTCCGGCACCGTTAGCACCTGATAACGACCATTTTTCGCCATTTTTTATTGTCCAATTTATTTTGTCGAGAATGGTGCGCTCGCCATACCGTATCGACACGTCGGTAAAACGCACGATCGTTTCTGCCGTACAAAGCGTTTTTTCGCCGGCCGACTGCGGCAGAATCACCTGCCGGCGGGCAACCTCCTCCCGTCGGGCGGAAAGCGTTTCGCCCGCCAGATACTCCTGCCGCGTCATCTTCGCGCCGCACTGCATATCCTCCACCGGATAAACATGCGTTATAAAAGAGGGAATGTCCTGCGGAGCGCACACGACCAAAACGACCTGCACCGGCGTCTCGGCAATCAGTTGCTGCAACAGCTCCGTGAGCAGGCGGCGTGCCGCCGCATCGAGGCCGATGAAAGGACTTTCGAGTATCAACACCTTCGGAGCGGAAAGCAGCAGGCGGGCGATATGCATCTTGCGCAGTTCGCCCGACGAAAGTTGTATGATAGGCAATTGGAGCAAGCTGTCGATACCCAACAGGCTGTATATCTTATCTTTCCACAAGGCATTTTCGCATTTTTCCTTTCCGAGAATATCGGCAACGTGGGGCGAAAGGTCGCTGTCCTGCGAGTTCCAGCGCTGTTGATAATAATAGTCCGACGTCGCCGTGCCATAGGCATCATTAAACGTTACATAGCGGATATTGTCGGAATCGTACCGTCCTGCGTGCGCGCCGAAGTCGAATGTCAGTGTACCATTTTTCAGAAAAAGTTGTCCTGTAACCGTCTGTATTAACGTACTTTTACCGCTTCCATTCTGTCCCACAATTGCTAAATGCTCGCCTTCCCGCAATTCAAAATCGACGGGAATGCGAAAACGTCGGGCGGGGTCGCCCGCCACCCCTTTTTGCAGAGAAATGAGTGTTCGCATCGTTCGGTGAAATTTTCGTGCAAAGATAGCGAAAAGAAAATTTTTTCATAAAAAAAGAGGGCTTCGACAAGCATCGAAAAACCCTCTCCGAAAGTAAACATGAAAAGAAACTACGTGTTTTTAAGATTTCTGCAACACGGGATTTTTCCAGTACAAAGGAAAACCATATCGCCATACTGAAAGTTGACAATTCAAGCAAATAAGTGTATTTTTTAACCATTCTTCCTTTTTCTTTCGATTCATTCATAAAAGAGAGGATAAATAAATCAAAAAAGTGCATTTTTCATCTTTTAGGTATTTACATACATTCCAAATCGAAAATATTTCTTATATTTGTTTGTATGAAACACACGATTTCCGTTCTGTTGGGAATATTTCTCGTCGTGTCGGCATGGGCACAGCCGTCGCAGTCGTGCCGCATGACCACCTACACAGCTGCCGACGGGCTTTCGCAAAGTCGCGTTACGGCAGTGGAACAAGATGCCGACGGCGTTTTATGGATTGCCACGTGGGACGGACTGAACCGCTACGACGGATATGAATTTTCCTGCTACAAATCCCTGCCGGGAAACCACGAACCCCTCGTACAGAACCGCATCGACGTGTTGGCGGTAAACAGCGAAAACGACATCTGGTGCATCGGGCGGGAGCGCTTCTACCTTTTCCGCAACCGGCAAGGACATTTCGACGACGTCCAGAGCCTGCTGGAAGAACGATTCAAACGCACGGTAACGGCATACAAAGTCGTGTCGCTGAAAAACGGTTTTTCATGGCTCATCGAAGAAGACGGCACCCTCTACCGCATCGACGACAAAGACATTTCCTCGCCCGCCCTCTACCCTAATCCCCTGCCGAAGAAACGGAAAATATACGACATCAAACTCGACTCGCAAGGCAACGAATGGATATTGACCGATCAAGGCATCATGACCGTCGGCGGGAACAGTTTTCGCAACAACCTCACCTATAAAAGCTGGACGGAACGCGACAACCGGATATGGCTGGGTACACCCGAATGCCGCATCGCGACATACGACATGAAAACGGGCGAACTGGCTTTCGTGGAAAACATACCCCCGACGGCAACCCACCTCTACCGTATGTTGTTCGCCAACGACACCACCATCGTGGTGGCTACCGACACCGGCATGCTCTTCATCGACTCCCGCACGCAGGCTGTGCAGCAGCAGATGCTCCCGACACGCACCGGCTCGCAGGAAGTCATTTCCTGTTTCGGCAAAAAAGGTTTCTACTGTCTGATAACAAAGGATATGCAGACATACGTACTCCATGCCGACAGCCGTCGCATCGAGCCGCTGAAACAGGCGAAAGAAACAGTTTGGTCATCGCAAGACGTTACACGTCCCCTCTTTTTCAGCAACCTTTCCGGCGACCTGTTTCTGTTCTTGCGGTCGGGCGGGCTGCACCGCATCGACACGCTCGCACTTACACTGGCGCCCTACAACGTCGGACGGTTCCTGTCGCAAACAATACGGCTGGTATCTCAGGACAAACAGGGAAACATTTGGGTGGGGTGCAATTCGGGACTGCATAAACTGCAATTCGGAAACGAAGGCATTTATCCGCTGCCGGATTATCTGCAAGGCGAAATACGATGCACATTTGTCGACTCGGCAGGACGTATGTGGATTTCGACACGCGACGGCATGGTGGAGATACGGGAAAGCGGCAAACGACTGGGCTACCTGTCGCCCGACGGACGAATCGTACCGACACAAACGCTTTTCAGCGCCGGCATTTACACCATGATGGAAGATAAAGATCAGAACCTGTGGGTGGGAACAAAAGGCGAAGGTCTGTACCGAATGCGCTATGCCGACCCGCACCGATACCGCATCACAGGGCACTTCAAACCCGACGGGCACAAACCGTACAGCCTCAGCGGCGAAGCCGTATATGCAATCTTGCAGGACAAAAACGGGCACATCTGGGTCGGGTGCTACGACTTCGGACTGAACCTGATAGAATCGCCCAACGACCCGGCGCCGCTGTTTTTCCACGAACACAACCGGCTGGCTCTGCGTTCGGGCAGCAAACCCAAGCAGGTGCGCTGCATAGCGGAGACCGACGACGGCGTGATTCTCGTCGGCACCACGCAGGGTCTTTTCACATTCGACGAAAATTTCTATCAGCCCGAAGACCTCTTTTTTTACTGCAACGTGCGGCAAAAAGACGACGAGCACAGTCTGGGCGGAAACGATGTCATGGGCATAGAAGTGGCCGAAAACGGCGATATATACGTGGCGGCATTCGGCGGCGGGCTGAATAAAATTCTCTCTCCGAATTTGCTTTCCGACAATATCCGCTTCAAGTCTTATACCAAACAGGCGGGCGCCTACTCCGATGTGGCGCTTAACGTTACCGAAGACCGCAACGGATACATCTGGGTAATCTCCGAACGGCTGCTGATGCGATTCAATCCCCGAAACGAGAATTTCGAGAACTTCGGAAACGACATATTCCCGCGCTATACCACCCTGTCGGAAAACAAGCCCTACATCTACCCCGACGGGAAACTGCTCGTATCCACTAGCACGGGCGTGGCGATGGTCGAACCCGACAAGATAGACGACAACAACTATATTCCCTCCATCGTATTCGGGACAGGCACAGAGGCGATACGGCTGAAAGCGACCGAAAGGACTTTGTCCGTGCCCTTCGTTGCCGTCGATTTCTCTTCCGATGCCGCCATCAGGTATGCCTACAAATTGGAGGGCGTAGACAAAGAGTGGACTATCACCTCCGACAACCTGACCGCCAATTATATCAATCTTCCCGCAGGAAATTTCAAACTGCGGGTGAAATCCACCAACCGTAACGGGCTCTGGGTCGATAACGAACGGACGCTTCCCGTTTCGCGCCAGCCGGCGTTTGCCGAAACCCCGTATGCGATATGCCTTTACGTCGTTCTCGCCATCGCGTTGATAAGCCTCATCGTATTCATCTACCTGCATATCTACAAATTGCGCTACCGCTTGCGGGTGGAGCACCAGCTCACGGAAGCGAAGCTCCGATTCTTCACCGACATATCGCACGAACTGCGCACGCCGCTCACCCTCATCGAAGGTCCGCTCTCGGAGGTGTTGGAAGACGAACAACTGCCCGAGCAGGACAAAGAGTATCTGACGGTCGTACAGACCAACGCCCACCGTATGTTGAACCTCATCAACCAGATTCTCGATTTTCGGAAGATTCAGAACGAAAAAATGCGTCTGCTGGTCGAGAAGCTCAATGTGCGGGAAGAGTTGGAGAGCATCATGGAAAATTTCGACAACATCGCCCGCATGAACAAAATCGACTTCCGTCTCGAAATGGGAACCGACGATATGTATGTATGGGCGGACAAAGACAAATTCGAGAAAATTTTCATCAACCTCCTGTCCAACGCCTTCAAATACACGCCGGCAGGCAAGTCGGTAACGGTGGAGGTGGCTCGGGAAGACGACCGCATCGTCATCGCCGTGCACGACAAGGGCGTAGGCATTCCGCCCGCCAAAATCGAAACGCTGTTCCAGCGCTTCGACACCATATTGCAGAACAACATCTACAAGCAATCGACGGGCATCGGGCTGTCGTTGGTCAAACAGTTGGCGGAGCTGCATCACGCCGAAATTTCCGTCCACAGCCGGACGGGCGAGGGCAGCACGTTCGAGGTGGCGTTTCTCACGGGAAAAGACCACTTCGAGAAAGATGCGCAAGCCGAATTTCTCCTGAACGACAGCGAATCCGACGACGAAGAGGAAATCGCCGAAGAAATCGAAGGCTCCGACGGCGACGACCGCTTCTCCATTCTCGTGGTCGAAGACAACCGCGACCTGCGCGCTTTCCTGCAAAACAGCCTGAGACGCAGCTACAAAGTCTATACCGCCTGCAACGGCGAGGAGGGCTGGACGCAAACGCTCGAATATATGCCCGACTTGGTGATTACCGACCTGATGATGCCCGAGCTCGACGGATTCGGACTTATCGACCGCATCAAAGCCGACGCCACCACCTGCCACATTCCCATTATCGTACTGACCGCCAAAGCCACGCTCGACGACCGCATTCGCGGCGCCAACAGCGGCATTGCCGACTACATGGTAAAACCGTTCAGCACCCAGCTGCTCAAAGCCCGCGTAGCCATGATACAGCAGCAACAACAGCTCCTGCGCGAAAAATACATGGAGCACATCGGGCAAAACTCCGCCGGCGAAACGGGCTACCAACTGCCCGAGCTATCCATCATGCCCGCCGACGAACAATTCATGCAAAAACTCCTCGCCTACGTCGATGCCAACCTCGACAACTCCGACCTGAGCGTCGATGATCTGGCGCGGGAAATGGCGCTCAGCCGCAGCGTGTTCTTCCGGAAAATCAAAGCGCTGGTGGGACAGTCGCCCATCAACTTCCTGCAAACCATACGCATCAAGCGCGCCATACAACTGATGCAGTCGCGGAACTTCTCGATCGCCGAAGTCGCCTACAAAGTCGGATATGCCGACCCGAAATATTTCAGCCGCAGTTTCAAGAAGATAACCGGCAAGTCGCCATCGGCATACGTCAAAGAGCAATGACGGCTCCCATTTCCCGTTTTCGCTGATAAAATTTGTGAACTCGTGAAAAAACATTTATATTTGCAGCGAGGAAACATGCTCGGAAAGAAGATGTTGGCTTTCTTCAAAGCGGTTGCGTCGATAGAAAAAAGTGCACCCCTTTGAATAAAAAGTCCTCTTTTTTACATAAGATTATATATTATCTTTGTTCGTGAAATTTTACGCAAAAGCGATACCATGAAAAAAACAATACTGTTTTTAGGTTGTCTCTTATCATTCGCCACCATGATGCAAGCAGAAGATCTGCCGGCATTTCCGGGTGCCGAAGGTTTTGCACGCTATATCACCGGCGGACGCGGCGGTAAAGTATATCACGTAACCAATCTCAACGACAGCGGCGACGGCTCGTTCCGTTGGGCTGTCGGACAATCGGGCGCCCGCACCATCGTATTCGACGTATCGGGCACGATATTCCTGAAATCGGCACTCGCCCTGCAAAACGGCAATGTAACCATCGCGGGGCAGACCGCCCCGGGCGACGGCATCTGCATCGCCGGCTATCCCTTTACCATTAAAGCCAACAACGTCATCATACGCTTCCTGCGCTTCCGGCTCGGCAACGAAAACGTAGCCTACCACGAAGGCGACGGGCTGGGCGGCATGGACAAATCGAACATCATGGTCGACCACTGCTCGGTAAGCTGGAGCATCGACGAATGCCTCTCGGTCTACGGTTCGAAAAACATCACCGTGCAGTGGTGCATCGCATCGCAAAGCCTGCGCAACTCCGGACACAGTAAAGGCACGCACGGCTACGGCGGCAACTGGGGCGGCAGCGGCGCATCGTACCACCACAACCTGATATGCCACCACGAGAGCCGCACGCCGCGTCTGGGTCCGCGTCCTTCGACGCAGTCTGATGAACGCATGGACTTGCGCAACAACGTGATTTACAACTGGGCAGGCAACGGCTGCTACGGCGGCGAAGCCATGAACGTGAACATGGTGAACAATTACTACAAGCCCGGTCCCGCCACCGACACCAAAAGCGCAAGCATAGCTTACCGCATCGCATCGCCGGGCATCAGAACGGTGGATTACTGCCTCGACAAGGGCTCCATTGCAACCGCCTACAACAAGGTGAAAGGCACCACCTACACCGACAAAAACGTATCCGGCTCCGCCTCTTCCGACGGAACGAAAAACTACGTATCCATCGGCACAACGAGATACGAAATAGACATGGCCGCCAACACCATCGACGTGGACGGCACGCCGGTGAAAGTGTCGTGGAACAGCTGGAAGCCCACCCTGCACACGTGGGGAAAATATTTCGTGGACGGAAACAAAATAGAGGGACACGAAGATGTTACGACCGATAACTGGACGAAAGGCATCTACGCCCAGATAAGCAACGGTTCCGGCGTAGATAGCACCTACACGCAAGGCACCAAAGACTCGCTGCGCATCGACGAGCCGATAGCGTTCGTCGCCACGACGACGCACACCCCCGACATGGCATTCGAGAAAGTATTAAAGTACGTGGGCGCATGCTACGCGCGCGATGCGCTCGATTCCGTGATGGTAGCCGACACACGCGACAGAAAAGCCACCTACTCCGGCAAGTCGTTCAGGTCGGGCAGCCACGGTATCATCGACACGCAGAACGACTGCCTCGCTCCGGGCGACACAAGCGCATGGCCTGAATTGAAGTCGCTGCCCGCTCCCGCCGATACCGACCGCGACGGTATGCCCGACGAATGGGAAACGGAGAACGGGCTTGATCCCAACGACCCCGCCGACGGCAACACCCTCGATGCCGACGGCTACACCATGCTCGAAGTCTATATGAACAGCCTCGTTGCCGACATCATGGAGGGCTGCACCTCCGACGGCGAGCTGCTCGGCAAGACGATAGACTCCTCCTCATCGACCGAAGGCACAGAAGTGGAAATCTCCACCTCGACCGCCGCCGGCTCGGAAGGCACCCGTTGGAACTTCAACGGCGGCTACTACATCACCAACAACAACGGCAAAGAGTACGCCACCGGAAACGACAACCGCATAAAATTCTCGTGCAACGTCGATTTCACGGTAACCATACCCGACGGCAAAGAGATACTCTCCGCCAAAATAGAGGGCTACGACAATTACGACGAAGACTCCTATCTCACCCGCTTCGGCGGCGAGGTGGATTCCACGCAGTACGTCTTCCCGGCGAAAGAGGGCGGAAAAGGCGTCGTCGTATCGCACACCCTCGACTTCGACACCCCGCTGCGCGGCTCGTTCGTCCTGCGCTTCGGCGGCAAGCAGACGGTCGTTATCATCACCCTGACGGTGCGCAACATCGGCACCGGCGCCGTCGAAGAGATTGCGGCAGCGCCCAAAGACCCCAACCGTCTCGTCGATGTCTACAACATCGCCGGGCAGTGCGTCCGCCGGCAGATACCCTACAACGACATATTCACCGTGCTGCAGCGAGGCTTCTACATCGTCGAGGGCGAGAAAATCATTGTCGGGCGGTAGTATATATAAGGTATAGGGGCGGCGAAACACACGCCCCTGAACCCGAAACAGAACAGAAAAATATAGATATAAGATATAAAATAGAGTGAAAAATTTTTTATTTTTCACGCAAAGTAATATCTTTACAGCAAATTTGAAAGACCACATACGTATGAACGGCGCAGACAAAGGCTTTTCGGCATACGAAGTTCGCAGGCGCGCGGCGGCAATTTCCGCTGCACACCCCGCGTTTTCCGCTGTCGCCGGCGTGCGTGGCAATTCTACATTATGCATAAACTTAACCAATATTATTAATACCAAAAAGCAATGAACAGACAAATCAAAAGAGTCTTTACGACTTTGCTCATGTCCACGATGTGTCTTTTTGCCGTAGCGCAAAAGACCATTCATGGTACTGTGAAAGACGCTTCCGGCGAGCCGCTCATCGGCGTTACCGTCAGCGTCGACGGCAAGTCCGGAACGGCGACCGACATCGACGGGAAGTTCACCCTGAACAATGTTCCCGAAAGTGCCACGTTGAAAGTCAGCTACATCAGTTATGTTACGCAGACCATTCCCGTTGCCGGTAAAACCGAGTTCAACATCGTTATGGTGGAAGACGCCAACGAACTCGACGAGGTTGTTGTCGTCGGTTACGGTACGGTGAAGAAAACCGACCTCACCGGTTCCGTCGCTTCCGTCAATACCAAAGACCTCACCGTGCGCGGAGCGCCCTCCGTTATGGAGAACCTGCAAGGCGCCACGCCGGGTGTCAACATTACCCAAAGTTCCGGTCGTGCCGGCAGCAGTTTCGACATCGAAATTCGCGGTAAGTCCTCCATCAACTCCTCCACCAAGCCTCTCTACGTGGTCGACGGTGTGATGTGCGACGACATCGACTGGCTCAACCAGCAGGACATCGAGCGCATCGATATTCTGAAAGATGCCTCCTCCACCGCCATCTATGGTTCGCGGGCTACCGCCGGCGTCGTCATGGTTACCACCAAGAGCGGTACCACCGTCAAGCAAGGCTCCAAAGCCGTCATCTCCTACGACGGTTTCTACGGTGTCAATAAAATCGCCCGTATGCCCGACTTTATGGACGGTCAGCAGTTCTACGACTACCGCTTTATGAAATTCCTCGCTTTCGGTTCCACCGAAAATGCGCTGGAAAGTATGGCACGCCCTTCCTACAAGCTGGAAAAATCTGCCCTCGATCAGGGTATGTTGTGGGACGGTGTCGATACCTACGTGATGAAAAAGATGCTCCAAGGCGGCACCTACGATTGGCCCGGTCTTATCACGCAGAACGGTTCGCAGCAGAACCACTACTTCTCCGTAAGCGGCTCCAATGACAAGGTCAATTACCACATGGGCGTCGGCTACAATGCCATCAAAGGCGTCTATGAAAACGATATGCAGCGCCGCATCAACCTCAAAGGTTCGTTGGACGCGCAGGTGAACCGCGTGGTCAAAGTGGGCTTCAACTTCAATATGGCGCGCCAGACCAATGACTATGCCGACGACGGCGCTGTGGGCGAAGGCTACGGCATGAACCCCTACATGATTCCCTACTACCTGCAAGATCAAACCGACAAAGACGGGGCACCCCACAAAGCCGGCGAGTTGACCAACTTCCCGGGTAATATGTACACACTCGGCACCACCGCCTCCGGTATGCAGTTCACCGACTCCTTCAACCCCATGATGTCGTTCCTCAACTCGAAGAGCCAGCGCGAAGAGTGGCGCCTGCTCGGCAATATGTACCTGCAACTCGACTTTATGGAGGGATTCAACTTCAAGACCACTTTCTCGCCCAACTACTCCAACTACCGGCAGGGCTACTACTCCGGCTACGAGGATCCCACCAATCCGGGACACATCTACGCCGTTACGAGTTCTTCGCCCTACATACAGATGCCCATGACCGATGACTATACATGGAGCAACGCCACTTACGAGAGCGGTCGCAGCTTCGAATGGACGTGGGATAACATACTCAACTGGCAGCGCACCTTCCGGATTCACACCATCGGTGTCATGGGCTTGTTCTCTCTCCGCTCCTACAACACCGAATCCATCAACTGGCAGGGTACCAACACCACCCTCATGGGCGCCGACTGGTACGCCATGCAGAACCTCACATTCAACTCTGCCGACTCCAAGACCAGCTACGGCGAAAACAGCATGGTATCGTACGCCTTCCGCGTCAACTACGAGTTGTTGAACCGCTACCTTATCACCGCCACCATTCGCGGCGATGCCTCCTCCAAGTTCGCCGACGGGCACCGCTGGGGCACCTTCCCCTCCGCTGCTGTGGCTTGGCGCCTCTCCGAAGAAGACTTCATGCAGGGGCTCGACAACGTAAACAACCTCAAAATACGCCTCTCCTACGGTGTTACCGGTAACAACGCCGGTGTCGGCAACTACGCCACCCAGACCACACCGAGCCGCAACGGCGTATATCCCGGCATGACCGGTGCGTTCAGACCCTCCGGCTTCGTCGATGCCGCTCTGCAATGGGAGAAATCGCACGAGTTCAACGCCGGTATCGACTTCGCTTTCGCCAAGAATCGTCTTTCCGGTAGTGTCGACTGGTACACCAAAAAATCCACCGACCTGCTCTACAACGTTTCCCTGCCTCTCGAAGCCGGCAGCGGCGTAAGCCTCACCACCAACATCGGCAGCGTGAAAAATACCGGTGTCGAGGTGGCTCTCAATGCCGTGCTCGTCGACAGAAAAGACTGGAACTGGACGGTGTCGCTCAACTTCGCCCACAACAAGAACGAAGTGCTTGAAATCAACGGCGTCGGCGACCGCTACGTAAACGGTTCCGGCAAAAACCTCGTTACCAAGTCGCTCTTCGTCGGCGAAAGCTACAGCGTGCTTTGGGGCTACAAATACGACGGCGTCGTTTCCGACCGCCTGATGACCGTGCCCGACAACCAAGCCGCCGCCAAAAACGGATTCATTCCGGGCGATCAGGTGCGCGAATACGACTACTACTACAAAGTGTACGGCGCAGCCGAAGGACAACCCAAAATCGCCGATACCAACGGCGACGGTCAGATCGACGAAAGCGACCGCCAGTTCTTCCGCGGCGACCCCAAATTCACCGGCACCTTCACCTCCAACCTTACGTGGCGGGGCTGGGACTTCGGATTCCAGTTCTACACCAAGCTCGGACAGTACATCTACTCCGACCTGCTTAACAAATACTACGACTACGCCGACCGCGGACGCCAGCACATCGACCCGGACTTCTACATTCCCGCCGGCACCCTTATCGACTGCGACGGCATGAACCCCGATGGCACCTACATCAACCCCGTCTATCAGGAACGCACCCACTACGGCGAATTTCCTTTCCCGAACAACGGTGCAGCCAACTCCGGATTGGGTGCTTACAAAACGCAGTTCGACGAAGCCAAGAGCATTCACAACGCTTCGTTCGTGAAGGTGAAATACATCACTCTCGGCTACACCTTCCCCAAGAAATGGCTCTCGCCGTGGCGCTGCTCCAACCTGCGGCTCTACTTCACCGTGACCAACCCCTTCGTCATCACCTCGTATAAGGGATTCGACCCCGAATGGGCAGGCGCATCGCGCTCGCAAGACGGTCCTTCGACCATCACCTATCAGGTGGGAGCAAGCATTCAATTCTAACCCTTAAAGCTGAAAGACAATGAAAATATTGAAATACATCATGGCAGCAGCCGTCGCCGGCACCTTTGCCCTTGCGGGGTGCGACGACTTTCTCGACGCCGAAAACAAAAGCGCGGGAGGCACTACGGCAGACGACTTTTTCGCCGGCAACCCCGCGTCGATGCTCACTTCTGCTTACAACAGCATGAAAAACATCAGCAACAACATAGCCATGGGCGACCAAGGCTCCGACCTCTACATCAACACGCGCGGCAAGACGGCGGGCGACTTCAACCAGTTCTCCTTCGATGCCGAGAACAGCACCGTACAGTCGTACTACGCCAACTGCTACTCCGTCATCAACTACGCCAACGGTGCGCTGCACTACGGCGTGTCCGATGCACAAGCTCAGGAGGCGCGCGTTATCCGCGCTTATGCCTATTACTGCCTGACGCAGCACTTCGGCGGCGTGCCCTACATTACCGACTACATCAACACCGCCGAGCGCAACTACCCGCGCACCCCGCTCGCCGACGTCTACGCCAACCTGACCGCCGACCTCGAAGACATCTACAACAACTGCCAGCTCGCCGCCGAAGACCACGCGTCCGGCCGTCCGAGCAAGCAAACGGTGGCCGCCCTCCTCGCGAAGATATACCTCGCATGGGGCTGGGACATCGACCGGACAGTCGCCGATGCCGCCAAAGGCACCTACACGGGCAGCGAAAACGCTCACTTCAACGCAGCTGCCGATTGGGCGACAGAAGCCATTAACAGCAAGGGGCTTACCCAGACGTTCGCCCAAAAATGGGCGCCCGATAACGATGGCAACGACGAGTTCGTATGGGTAATCAACTACGACGCCACCGAGGGCACAGGCTACGAAGGCGCGCCGGAGGACAACGACAACGGACAGTCGAGCAACTACGGCGGCTACTACGGCACCAACCAAAAGGGTGTCGGCTCCGAAAACCAGCAGAGCGAAAAGTCGATGTACCTCTTCGAGCAGGGCGACGAGCGCTACGAAGGCACCTTCATGACCACCTTCTATCAGGGCGACAGCGACGACGATGCCTACTACGCCTACTACAACTGCTCCCCCGAGCAGCTCGCCACCCACGCCATCAACCTCAAATTCTTCCCCTACTGGGTAACGGAAGCCGAAGCCGACCAATGGCTCGCCGACCACAAAGACCAATTGAAAAAAGGGTCTCCCAACGTGGTAAAAGCCGCCATACTCACCGTACCCGAACTGACCACCTATACATTCGGTAGCGATGGTACGGCAACAAAAGCCCACACCTCGCTGGCTGCTTTCAACGCTGCCACCGAAAACGGCGTATGTGTGCGCAAGTTCGACGATCCCGTGAACAAAGCTAATTGTTTCCGCGACATCGTGCTGATAGACCTGAGCGAAATCTATCTCGTCCGTGCCGAAGCCTGCCTGCTCGCCGGCAACACAACCGGATTCTGGAACGACATCAACGCCGTGCGCAACCGCGCCAAAGCGCCCGCCCTCAACAACAGTCTCGCCAACTACGATCCGCAATACGCCGTAAGCACCACTTTCGGCGCACTGACCGAACTCGACCTGCTGCTCGACGAGCGCGCCCGCGAATGCTACGCCCAGAAAATGCGCTATCTCGACCTGCACCGCACCAAACAGCTCGTGCGCTACAACGTGGAGTTCAACACCTATGTCGCCTCCGTAGACAACATGACGGGCTTGGACGGCAACATCAAGTGGCTGCGCCCCATTCCCAATGCAGAGCTTAACAACAACACCGGCATGACCGGCGCCGACCAGAACCCGGGCTACGTGGTGGCTGCCGAAGAAGAAACTGCCGAATAATATATGTACAACCACAAAAACGTATATAAAATGAAAAAAACAGTATATGGCATCTTCGCCGCTCTGACCCTCGTCTTCGCTTTCGCCGCCTGCGACGAGAGCAGCGACATCGACCGCGGCACCCATGCCCAGCTGCCCGAGCAGGTTATCGCAGGCAACTATGCAGGCAACTACACCATAATCAATGCCTCCGGCGATACCACCGACACGGTGGCAGCTGCCATCGCCCTTACGGCGGGAGATAAAGATCATCCCTACACCGTAACATTCAGCTCCGTATGCACGACGAATACCGCTTTGGACGGACCCGAAGAGGGTGCGCTCAACGTCGCATGGGCAAACGACGACATCAAATTCTGGGGCCCCACGACAGCAGGAACCAATGCGGGATTCCTCAATTCGTCGGCTCTCAACGGAACCTACTACCCCACCGATGGCACCCTGACCTTGAAATTCTCGAAAACCGTGCGCGAAGGACGTAAGACCTCAACCAATTTCTACGTTTTCGACGGCACGCGCCAATAACCCTATCCACCCGGCAGGGCGGGAGTTCCCGCCCTGCCGGTACCCGAAAAAGAAACCATTAACCCTTATTTATTCACTAAAAACTAATTATTATGAAAAAAACAATTACTCTTGCAGCAGCCTTGGCATTGGCTATGGGCGCTTATGCACAGGCAGAAGCCGGATGGGTAGATGTTACTCCCCTTCCGGAGAGCGGAAAAGCAGCTGTTCCCGGCGGTACGGTACTGGCTACGACTGCCAATGTAACCATGATGCTTGGTTTCGATGACGATTGGGGACGCGGCGGAATAACAGCCGATGGAGATGCTGTGAATACCGTTACGATAGACGGTACGGCATATACCATGCCCTCAGGCGGTGCAGTAGGTAATACCAACCCCAAACCCTCCGATCTCGTAAGTGGCGGTCAGAGCGGTGCCGTATTCAAATTCGAAGTAAAAGCCGACGGCTGGCTCTACGTATTCGGTAAAATCACCTGCAACAAATCGTATTACGTATGGGAAGGCGATGTGCCCAACGCTCAGGGACTTCCCGTCGCTTATACGCTGAAAGGCGTTACGAAAGGCGACGGTGCCACAGAAGTATCCTATACCCTGACGGGCGATGCAGATGGTTACTATGTAATCGGTAACGGTTACGATACGGGGACAGCTCTGTACAGTGCAGGCTGCTGCTACGATGTAGCCACCGGTACACCAAACGAGAAGCTGGGAAGTGGAGACGCCGGTGTAGCATGGAGCGGCGGCGACCTGCTCGGCGTTATTGCATTCCCCGTATATGCAGATGCCGAAACATATTACGTAAACGCTTGCGGATCCAAAATGTCAAGCACCGGTTATGTATTTATTCCGGGTGCAAAGGAGTGCGCTGCAATCTCCTTCTCCAAAGAGGAAGGTGAAGCTGCTATCGAAAGCGTAGCTGTAGATGCCGACGACGAGAACGCTCCCGTCTACAACATCAACGGTCAAGAGGTAAGCAAAGACACCAAAGGCCTCCTGATACAAAAAGGCAAAAAATTCTACAATCGATAAGCATTTTATCCCCAAAATCTGCTCCCGCAGATTCCAGAGCGGCTCAATGAGCCGCTCTTTTTTTATTCTCCCCGATTTGAAAAACTCGAAGATTGCACAAAGGGGTGTCCCAAATTGGGACACCCCTTTGTCGTACAGCAAGTTACTTGCGACGGCTCATAAAACGGCAGCGATGCGCCGGATTTCCCGCAGGCGCGCCGCCAGCCGCTTGTCCTGCCGCATGGTCTGCATATTGTAACGCATCTGCATACGGACGAGCATCTCGGCGTCCACCCCCAATGCCGCCTCGAAAAGCAGGGCAAGCGTCTCGGTTACCGGACGTTTGCCGTTCAGTATTTCATTCAACATGGGATAAGAAATGCCCGTCTGCTCCGCCAGTCGCTTTTGCGATATGCCGCGATAAACGATTTCCTCTTTCAGAATCTCGCCCGGGTGCGTCGGCTTGTAGGGATAATCCAATTTCTTCATATTGAAACTATTTATAATGATTCGACAACTCCATGATATTGCATATCGTCAATTCTATCTCTCCCTCTTTTTCGTGGGAAACGATAAACTCTATACGATAACGGTCGTTCACCCGAACGGAAGATATGCCGGCTTTGTCGCCGCTCAAAACTTCATACCGCAACGAGTGCAACCGGTATAACGACTCGATGCCGGAAGATTCGTACAAAGTATCTATACGCCGCTTGTAGCGCTCTATCACATCGGGCTGGAAACGGTGCTTCTTGTCTGTGCACCGCCCCTCGTAATAAAGCTCCCGCAAATACTTTTTCTCGAATTTGATAACCATTATCGCTTCGTTATAACACGACAAAGATAATACTTGTTTCGGAAATTACCTAAAAAAGTGATTTTATTTTTTTTCTTTGAGGTTTCAAATTGTAACCTCAAACTGATACAGAGGAAGTTATTCGCCGGAGAGAATCCAGCGTTTTGCCCGTTCGATAATGGAGTCGATACCGGCGGCGGCATCGTCGGGCGCGAGGGCGGCGGAAATGTCGGGGTCGATGCCGAACTCGATTTGCTCGTAATCGGCGCTGTACGTGGGACTTGCCGAGAAGCGGACAATCCAGCCGATCGGCAGTTCGGACGAGAAGGGCAGCCCGCTGCCTCCCCCCGTGCGGTCGCCCACCACCGCTACCTGCGGCAGGCACGACATGACGGAAACGAAGTCGTTGGTGGCGCTGTAACAGCGGCGGTTGGTAAGCACCGCCACCGGCTTGGCGAAGTGCATGCGATAGACGGGCGCGGTGTGCTGAACGACCGGATAGTAGTCGGAAAAATCGTCGTGGGCGGGTCCCGTCTTGTGGCGTATGTAGCCGCTGACGAAATCGGCGGCGGTAAAGCGCGCGGCGATGCGGTGGACGTTGGAGAGCACGCCGCCGCCGTTGTTGCGCACGTCGATGATGATACCGTCGCAGGCGGCAAAGGCAAGCAGCACTTGGTCGAGGTTGCTCTCGCCCACCGGCGTACTGAAATTTTCATAATAGATGTAGCCGATGTTGCAGTCGTCGAGTATGCGGTAAGACAATCCCGCCGCTATGCGATAATCGGGCTGGTGCAGGTAGTTTTTCATCACCAATTCGCGGTCGAAATTTTCGGGGTATGCCTCGAACCACTCCCAATAGCGCGCCACATCGAAGGAGGAGGCGAGATTGACGTGCCCGTCGCGCAGCTCGCCGAGCATCTCGGCACAGACATCGAAAAACGCCTGCTCGCCCATATCGGGCGCCAGTCGCGCGCGGTAATCGGTATATACCTTGTCCCAATCGACATCTTTGTAGGAGAAGAAGCAGTAGCGGCTGTCGAGTATCGACCACAGGGCGTCGAAATTGCCGTAGACCGTGTCGTCGAACTGCTCCGCCGGCTCACACGCCGGCAGCAGAAGCGCCAACAGCGCTCCCGCCCACCAAATACGTATCGTGCGCATCGTCGTCATAGCCTGTCAATAAAAGGGTTGCCACACCGCCCGCGCCTCCGATGCCTTCCGCCCCAGCGGCGTGGAGAAGCCGACGAGCAGGGCGTGGGAGCAGTGGAAATAACGCAGATGTTCGGCGTGGGAGTAGCGTATCGTGTTGGTGTAGCCCAGCCGCAGGGCGTGCCGCCCGAGCGGAATCTCGACGGTGAGCAGGTTGCCCATGTCGAAACGGTTGTGCCACGAGCCGAAGTGCGCCAGCCCCGCGTGGTTGCCCAAGTAAAACATTTCGTAATAGCTCTCGCCGAACGCGGGCGAGAAAAAGACGCCCGCCACCGGCAGCGTGAGGTGGTAGCGGAACGTCAGCGGACAGCGCGCAAGCCGCCACGTGTAGGAGAGCATCTCAGAAAAGCCGAGCGACAGCACGGCTTTGGCGTTGGCGGGGTTGTTGGAATTGCCCCGACAATAGAGCGCGCCGCCCGAGAGCGCCAGCTCGCCGCCGCTGCGCAGCGCGATGCCGCAGGGAAACTCCCAGCCGTAAAGCAGTCCGTAACTGTATGACACCATTGCCGAGAGCATCTTGAAATTGCGGGTGCACGCGGCGGAGAGGTCGAGCCGATGCCGCATGACCCAGCGACCGGAGGGCGCGGACAACGCCCGCATCTGTTCGTAGAGAAAACCGAACTCGCCGCCCAAGTAATCGGAAACCGAAAGGTAATCGTCGTAGAGGCGCGCGCCGCCTGCCGTGAACGAAAGCGACGAAAAGACGGGACGCACCGGCTTCGTGCGCCGCGCCGCCGGCTCCTGCGCCGACACGGCTACCGCCGATAGACAGAGCAGGAGCGCAACCAGTCGTATGTGCAGACGGCTATACATGGTTGTCAAAAGAGGGATTTTTGCCCGTTCTCGTCGACAAACGGCTCGTCGGGCGTGTCGGGTGCCGCCGGCTCCTCCGGCTCTTGCGGCTGCGGCTCCTCGCGGCGCAGCGGCTCCAATTCGGTAATCGCCTCGACAGCGTAGGTGGTGATGCGCTTGCCGCGCGCACGGAAACTCTTCATGCCGATGAAATCGGCTGCCTCGATGACCAACGGCTGGCGGAAAGCGTCGCCGCCGCCGAAGCGCACTTCGAGGCGCGGATATGCCTCGCGGCTGAGCAGGAGCAGGCGGTTGTCACCGTTCTCGCCGAGAAAATTCTGTTTCTTCTGCGACGCCTCGAAGCAAAAGCGTTTCAGGTAGGGATAGCCCTGCTCGGCATCGAAGAGGGCAGCCGTCCAGCAGCGGTCGGGGTCGAATTTTTCGAGCCGCAGGATATTGGTGTCGTAGTGGTTGCCGGCATCGAAAGAGGTGGTGTAAAAATTGCCGTCGTCGAGCACCACCAAGACGAGGTCGCCGTTGTGGAACTCGCCGAGATATTCGCCGCGCCCGTCGTAGTTGAGCCGGAACACGTCGTAGTCGAACCACACCTGCCTGCCGCCCAGCGTAGAACCGCCCTGCTCTTTCAGGCGTATCTTCTCTATCTCGTTGCGGGTCAATATATTGCCCATCGACTGGCGTCCCTTGATAGCGATGTCGCCGAAATTCTTTTCGATGAAAGTGGTCTTCTGGCGCAGCTTGGGTTTGAAAGTCGCCTTGATGACCTCGGCCTCGCCGTTGGCATTCGCCGTGAAATAGACGATTTTGGAGCCGTCGGCGCCCTGCGTGAGGTCGTACTCCTTGTCGCGCGTTATGCCCGTAACGGCAAAGCGTTTGATGTAATAGGGACCCGTCTTGCCGTGCCGATAGACCACGTTGTAAATGGTGCGGGTGTCGTTGCGCTTGAACACATCGATATGGAGAATGTTTTTCCCGACGAACATTTTTTCGCACACCTTCACCACCTTGTATTTTCCGGTGCGGTAGAAGATGATGATGTCGTCGATGTCGGAACAGTTGCAGACGAATTCGTCGCGTTTCAACCCCGTGCCCAAGAAACCCTCCTCGCGGTTGATGTAGAGCTTCTCGTTCGCCTCGACGACCTTCGCCGCCTCGATGGAGTCGAAGCCGCGAATGACGGTGCGGCGGGGATAGGCGGCGCCGTACTTCTCTTTGAGGTGGGTGAACCAACGTATCGCGTAATCGACGATGTGCGCCAGATTGTTCTCGACCTCGTCGATGTCGGCCTTGATAGCGGCAATCTGGCGGTCGGTTTTGTCGGCGTTGAATTTGAGAATGCGCGCCATTTTTATCTCCATGAGGCGCAGTATGTCGTCGCGGGTGATTTCGCGGAGGAAAAGTTTTTTGAAGGGGTCGAGCCGGCGGTCGATATGCGCCACAGCCTCGTCCATCGAACGGCTGTTTTCAAACTCCTTGTCCTTGTAGATGCGCTCCTCGATGAAGATTTTTTCGAGCGAAAGAAAATGCAGCGACTCACGCAGCTCGTCGCGCTGAATGGTCAGCTCGTCGTGCAGGAGGCGGACGGTGCGGTCGGTGTTGCGGCGCAGCACCTCGCTCACGGAGAGGAACAGGGGCTTGTTGTCGCAAATGACGCAGCAGCAGGGTGAAATGCTCACCTCGCAGTCGGTGAAAGCGTAAAGGGCGTCGATAGCCTTGTCGGACGAAGTGCCCGCCTGCAAGTGAATGAGTATCTCGGCCTGCGCGGCGGTGATGTCGTCGATTTTGCGGATTTTTATTTTTCCCTTGTCGTTGGCTTTCAGTATGGAATCGATGATAATGGGGGTCGTCTTGCCGTAAGGGATTTCGGTAATGACGAGGGTGCGCTGGTCGCGCTTCTCGATTTTGGCGCGCACCTTCACCGTGCCGCCGCGCTCGCCGTCGTTGTAGCGCGAAACGTCGATAAGCCCGCCCGTCTGGAAATCGGGGTAGAGCGTAAACGGCTCGCCACGCAGGTAGGCAATGGAGGCATCGAGCAGCTCGTTGAAATTGTGCGGCAGTATTTTTACGGAAAGCCCCACGGCGATACCCTCGACGCCCTGCGCCAACAGCAGGGGAAATTTGACGGGAAGGGTTATCGGCTCCTGATTGCGCCCGTCGTAAGAGGGACGCCACTCGGTGATTTTCGGATTGTAAAGCGTCTCCAGCGCAAACTTGGTGAGGCGCGCCTCGATGTAGCGACCGGCAGCCGCACCAGCGCCGGTAAGTATGTTGCCCCAGTTGCCCTGACAGTCGATGAGCATCTCTTTCTGTCCCAGCTTCACGAGCGTCTCGTAAATGGAGGCGTCGCCGTGCGGGTGGAACTTCATCGTTTCGCCCACGATGCTCGCCACCTTGTTGTTGCGTCCGTCCTCCATACGGCGCATGACATGGAGCACCCGCCGCTGCACCGGCTTCAAGCCGTCTTCGATGTGGGGGACGGCGCGCTGCAAGATGACATACGAGGCGTAGTCGAGAAACCACCCCTGATACATTCCCGACAGCTGCAAGCGCGTATCGGCTTTGCCGCTCTCCGGAATTTTATAAGAAGAATGGCTCTCCGCCGGCTCCTGCTGTTCGGGAACTTCGTTTTCTGAAAATGGTTCTTTTTCTTCGTCGCTCATATACCGTAAGGTCTGGAAATTACACGCTTTTTCATTTTTCTGTCGATAAAATCGACAAACCTACTGCAAAAATACAAATTAAATCGGAAAAAATCATTTACTTTGCGGATTATTAGCAACGCAAGTGTTTCCAAACAAATAAAAAAGTATGGCACAACAAGAAGAAGTTTTCAAAAAACTGATTTCACACTGTAAAGAATACGGATTCGTATTTCCGTCGAGCGAAATATACGACGGGTTGAGCGCCGTGTACGACTACGGTCAAATGGGCGTCGAACTGAAAAACAACATCAAAAAATACTGGTGGGACAGCATGGTGCTGCTGCACGAAAACATCGTGGGCATCGACTCGGCTATCTTCATGCACCCCACGATATGGAAAGCGTCGGGACACGTCGATGCCTTTAACGACCCCCTCATCGACAACCGCGACTCCAAGAAGCGCTACCGCGCCGACGTGCTTATCGAAGACCTGCTCGCCAAAATGGACGAGAAAATAGAAAAAGAGGTGGAGAAAGCTGCCAAACGCTTCGGCGACAGCTTCGACGAAAAGCTGTTCCGCGAAACCAACCCGCGCGTGCAGGAACACGTCGCCAAACGGGATGAGCTGCACAACCGCTTCGTCAAAGCCATGAACGACAACAACCTCGAAGAGCTGCGGCAGATTATCCTCGACTACGAAATCGTGTGCCCGCTCAGCGGTACGCGCAACTGGACGGAGGTGCGGCAGTTCAACCTGATGTTCTCGACCGAAATGGGCTCCACCGCCGACGGCTCGATGAAAGTCTATCTCCGCCCCGAAACGGCGCAAGGCATATTCGTCAATTACCTCAACGTGCAAAAGACCGGCCGCATGCGCATACCTTTCGGCATCGCCCAGATAGGAAAGGCATTCCGCAACGAAATCGTGGCACGGCAATTCATTTTCCGCATGCGGGAGTTCGAGCAAATGGAGATGCAATTCTTCGTGCGTCCGGGCGAGGAGCTCAAATGGTTCGCCAAATGGAAAGAGACCCGTCTGAAATGGCACAAGGCGCTAGGGCTCGGCGACAACAAATACCGCTTCCACGACCACGACAAACTGGCGCACTACGCCAACGCCGCCACCGACATCGAATTTGAAATGCCGTTCGGATTCAAAGAGGTCGAGGGCATTCACTCGCGCACCAACTTCGACCTGTCGAGCCACGAAAAATATTCCGGCAAGAAATTGCAGTATTTCGATCCGGAACTGAACGAATCGTACGTGCCCTACGTTATCGAAACGTCGATAGGCGTAGACCGTATGTTCCTGAGCGTCATGGCAGCCTCGTACTGCGAAGAAGAGCTCGAAGGCGGCGACACGCGGGTCGTTCTGCGGCTGCCGGCTGCACTGGCTCCGGTGAAGCTCGCCGTGCTGCCGTTAGTACGGAAAGACGGACTGGCAGAAAAGGCGCGCGAAATCGTCGATGCGCTGCGATTCGACTTCAAATGCCAGTACGACGAAAAAGACTCCATCGGCAAGCGGTACCGCCGCCAAGATGCCATCGGCACGCCGTTCTGCGTAACGGTCGACCACGACACGCTGGTCGATAACTGCGTAACGATACGCTTCCGCGACACGATGGAACAGAAACGCGTTCCTATCAACGAACTGGCACACATCATCGGCGAACAGGTTTCCATAAAATCCCTGTTGCAAAAAATAGCAAACGACTAATCGCGCGCATCATGAAAAAAAGTTATATCATCATCGGAGCCGTCGTGCTTGTCATCGTCCTGCTGGTAATGGCAGGCATGGGTACGTACAACAACATGGTCGCCGCCGACGAATCGGTGGCTACGGAATGGGCAAAGGTAGAAGCGCAATACCAGCGGCGCAACGACCTGATACCGAATCTCGTATCGACCGTAAAAGGGTATGCAGCCCATGAGCAGGAAACGCTCGACGCCGTTGTCGAGGCGCGTGCCAAAGCGACGCAAATCACCCTCTCCGCCGACGACCTGACCGAGAAAAATTTGGCGGCTTTCCAATCGGCGCAAAGCGAACTGTCGAGCGCCCTGTCGCGCCTGCTGGCAGTATCGGAAAACTATCCCGACCTGAAAGCCAACCAAAACTTTCTCGAATTGCAGGCGCAGCTCGAAGGCACCGAAAACCGCATTGCCGTAGCCCGCACCCGCTACACCGAAGCCGTGCGGCAATACAATGTGATGATTCGCCGCTTCCCCGCTTCGATTATCGCTTCGTGGGGCGGTTTCGAGTCGAAGCCCCAGTTTGCAGCAACAGCAGGCGCCGAGAATGCTCCTGTCGTCGAATTTTAACCGCTCCGCCATGAAAAGGTCAAGAAGCTGTTTCTTTCCGTTCCTGTTCGTATTTTTTCTTTGCGGAATGTTTGCCTGCAAAAATGATACAGAAGATACGGTAACCAAATACTTGAAGTGGAACAAGCAAAACATGGAGTACTTCGAGAATGCCAAGACACTCACCGACGAGAACGGGAATCTGTATTATGAAGAAGTGTGCCCGAACTGGGACACAACAAGTTGCGTCCTGATGCACCGTTACACGTATGGTGAAAGTACGGAAACTCCTTACTACACAAGTTCTATTAAAGTGTGTTATCGAGGCGAACTGATAGACGGAACAGGGTTCGATTCCACGCACGTAAGTCCCGCCAACCCCATGACGGCAAAACTTTCTTCGCTGGTCGACGGGTGGGCTGCTGCATTGGAAAAGATGCACCCGGGTGATTCCTGCCGTGTAGTCATACCTCAAAACTTAGGCTACGGCTCGATTTCGCGCGGAGTCATAAAGCCTTATTCAACCTTGATATTCGATATTAAACTATTGGAAATCACACGTCAATAATCGTGAGTATGAATTTGCTCACACCTGTACATATTGCTCCTTCCGAAGAAAAAATAACCCGACATCATCGTTTGATGCTGTTGGGTTCTTGTTTTGCTGAAAATATCGGCGACAAACTTGAAAAATTCCGTTTCTCGGTCGACATCAATCCGTTCGGCACGCTTTATAATCCGGGCTCCATAGCTGCCGCCCTGTCGCAGCTGCTCGACAACAAGCCGTTTACCCGAAACGACATTTTCAAAGAGGGGAATCTCTGGCACAGTTTCCTGCACCACTCGCGATTCTCCCACCCCGATGCCGACACCTGCCTGCAACACATCAATGCCCGTTTCTCGGCAGCCGCCGAATCGCTGCGAAAAACCGACCTGCTCATACTTACATGGGGAACGGCATGGGTGTATATCGAAAACGAAAGCGGCAAAATCGTCGCCAACTGCCACAAGCTGCCCGCCTCCCGATTTACCCGCCGGCGGCTCTCCGTCGAAGAAATGCTGCAAGAGTGGACGCCGCTGCTGTCGCGCCTTTTCGCCATCAATCCCGACATCAAACTCCTGCTTACCGTCAGCCCCATACGCCACCTCAAAGACGGCGCACACGGCAACCGGCTCAGCAAGGCGGCGCTGCTGCTTTTCTGCGACGAACTGATGCAACGCTACCCCGACCGCTGCCACTACTTCCCCGCCTACGAAATCGTGCTGGACGAATTGCGGGACTACCGCTTCTACGACACCGATATGGTACACCCTTCGGCGCAGGCAATCGAGTACGTATGGGAGCGCTTCTCCGAAACGTTCTTCGACAAAGAAACCATTGCCCTCCATCGGGAATGGGAAGCCCTGTCGCGGGCATCGCAGCACCGCCCGCTCACGCCCGACAAGGAGGCTTACCGCCGCTTTGTCGAGCAACATATTCTCCGACTCGAAGAGTTTCACAAAAAATACCCCGACTTTTCCGTCGTCGAAGAATTGGCGACGGCACGTCGAATCATAGAAAAATCAGATTCCGATGAAATATCTTATAAGTGATATAGCCCGCATCATCGAAGCGGAACAACAGGAGTGACACAACGCTGAGATTTCCTGTCTGCTCACCGACAGCCGCTCGCTGTCGTTTCCGGAAGAAACGCTCTTTTTCGCCTTAGTTACCGCACGGAACGACGGACACCGATACATTCCCGACCTCTACCGTAAAGGGGTGCGCCATTTCGTCGTAAGCCGCCGCCCCGAAAACGGGACGATGGACGATGCCAACTTCCTGCTCGTGCCCGACACGCTGAAAGCCTTACAGTCGTTGGCGGCAGCACACCGCCGGCACTTCGACATACCCGTCGTGGGCATCACGGGAAGCAACGGGAAAACCATTGTGAAAGAGTGGCTTTACCAACTCTTGTGCGACGACTACGCGATAACGCGGTCGCCGCGCAGTTACAATTCGCAGATAGGCGTACCGCTGTCGGTATGGGAAATCAGCGACCGCACCGAGCTGGCAATCATCGAAGCCGGCATATCGCAGCGAGGCGAAATGTCGAAACTCCAACCCGTCGTACTGCCGACAATCGGCATTCTTACCTGCATAGGCAGCGCACACCAAGAGGGCTTCTCCTCGCTGAGCGAGAAATGCGAAGAAAAATTGCAGCTTTTCCGGCAGGCGGAAATCATCGTCTGCGAACAAAACGAACTCGTATCGGAAACGTTGGGAAAACTCGGATTGAGCGACCGTGCTTTCATGTGGTCGCGGTGCGATGAAAATGCGAAACTCTACATCGCGGCAACGGAGCGCGGCGACGCATCGACCCGCATCGCCTACCGCTACCTGCAATCGGAAAATTCGTTTTCGATACCCTTTACCGAAGAAAGCGCCGTACAAGACGCCATACACTGCCTCGCCGTGATGCTCCGGCTCGGCATCGCTCCCGAAACAATAGCCGCCCGCATGAGCCGGCTCGAACCCATCGCCATGCGCATGGAAGTGAAAGAGGGCATAAACGGCTGCCTGCTCATAAACGACAGCTACAACTCCGACATCAATTCGCTCGACATCGCCCTCGACTTTCAGGCGCGCCGCTCGGCTCCGCACGCCATGAAACGCACGGTGATACTCTCGGACATCTTGCAATCGGGCGTCCCCGCCGGCGAACTCTACCGCCACGTCGCTTCCCTGCTCCGCAACAAAGGGGTGGAACGCTTGGTGGGCATCGGTCGGGAAATAAAAAGCCATGCCGACTGCTTCGACCTCGAAAAAGAGTTTTACGAAACGACCGAAGAATTTTTGCGCACAGGGCGCATCGGCTCGTTCATCAAAGAATCCGTATTAATAAAAGGCGCGCGCCGTTTCCGCTTCGAACTCCTGTCGGAAGCGTTGGAACTGAAACGCCACGAAACGATACTCGAAGTCGACCTCGACGCCATCGTACACAACTACAATTTCTACAAAAACAAACTGAAACCGACGACCCGCATGATTTGCATGGTCAAGGCCTTCGGCTACGGCGCCGGCTCCTATGAGCTGGCGAAAACCCTGCAAGATCATGGGTGCGACTATCTGGCAGTGGCGGTGGCAGACGAAGGCGCCGAATTGCGGGAACAGGGTATTACGATGCCTATTATCGTGATGAATCCCGAAATGTCGACTTTCCGCACGCTGTTCGGCTACCGGCTCGAACCGGAGGTATATAGCTTCCGGCTGTTCGATGCACTTGCGACCGAAGCCCGCCGGCAAGGCATATCGCACTACCCCGTACACATCAAAATCGACACGGGTATGCACCGGCTCGGCTTTCAGGAGAAAGATATGCCGCAGCTCGCCGCCTGCCTCCGGTCGCAGGAAGAATTGACGGCACGGTCGGTATTCTCGCATTTCGCCGGAAGCGACGATGCCTGCTTCGACGACTATACCCGCCGACAGCTCGACATCTTCGCCCGCTGCTCCGCCGCCGTACAGGAGGCATCGGCATATCCCGTCATGCGCCATATCCTCAATACGGCAGGCATACTCCGCTTCACCGACTATCAATACGACGCCGTGCGGTTGGGCATCGGGTTGTACGGCGTGTCGCCCTGCGGCGACAACACGGGACTGCAATGCGTCAGCACCTTGAAAACGACCATACTGCAAATACGGGAACTGGCTGCCGGCGAAACCGTCGGATACAGCCGGCGCGGCGTACTGAAACGCCCCTCCCGCATCGCGGCGATTCCTATCGGATATGCCGACGGCTACGACCGCCACTTGGGCAACGGACACGGCTGCGTGGTCGTGAACGGGAAACGCGCCCCTATCGTGGGCAACATCTGCATGGACGTAACCCTCATCGACGTTACCGACATCGACTGCAAAGAGGGCGACAGCGTGGAACTATTCGGCAAGCAGCTGCCGGTGGAGGAACTCGCCGAATTGCTCGGCACGATACCCTACGAAATACTCACTTCCGTATCGTCGCGCGTGAAACGCATCTATTACCGAGAATAAAACCGGAAGCGGCAAATTTGACATTTTTGTTGGCAGATTCGCAAACTTCTTATACCTTTGTCCCACATTTCATGCGGATATGGCGTAATTGGTAGCCGCGCCAGACTTAGGATCTGGTGACGAAAGTCGTGTAGGTTCGAGTCCTATTATCCGCACAAAAAAAAGCCCCGCTGTCGGCGGGGCTTTTTATCTTTTAAGGAAATCTCTCATTTATTTTACGATACGGACAATCTCTCTCTTTCCACGAGAGGATATATCGGCGATATAATATCCCGCAGGCAGCGTATGCAGGTCTACCATGCCGGTGTTGCTCCGTTCGTGCAGCAGCACTTGCCCGCCGACGGTAATGAGCGTAACCGCCGCACCTTCGGGCAATATCAGAAGCTGCGTTGCCGCATCATAACGGCTTTCGCCCGACAATTCCACCGCCAAATTTCCGGCAACGGTTACACCTGCCGGCTGCGACAGGGCAGTTTCGCCGAAACTGCCATAAGCGGAAACCTGATACAGAGCATCGGCAACAGGATTTTCATCGGTATAACCGGGTGTGGCGACCGTAGCTATCTTCTCGCTGTTGCGATACACGAAATAGCCCTCTATCGCTGCATCGTCGGTTGCCGGATAAACAAGAATCTTATCGATAATCCACCAGTAAGACAGCCCCCCGTCGTTGTCGTCGTAAGCACGGAAAGCGATGCGCATATCGTCCGAGCGATATGCCGAAAGGTCGATGTCTATCTGTTCATAGTGGTTTACCGCCTCGCTTTCGGTTTTGAGGTCATAGGCGATTTCCCACGTTTCTCCGCCGTCGCGGCTCACCAATACATAATAGAAATTATGGGCGTTATTCTTTTGCGGAGCAATGGATTTCGAATGAAAAGAGAGCAATTCGCCTTGTGCAAAAGAGGGGGAGATTACCCACTCGTCCTGATGCATATCGTCCCAATCCGAAGACAATTTCATGACGAACTCTCCATCTGCGGCTTCGGTGTATTTATCGGCTGCTGTACGTGCCCACCCGTAACGGTTTTCCGAATCTTTGCGTATAGTCCATGAGGCAGCCGTCGTTTCGTTTTCAAAATTCTCGTCCAGCACGACTTCGCCCGACACGGGTTTGCGCCACGAAAGAAAGACTTTTCCTTCGGAACTTTCGGCGGTAAGACCTGTCGGCGCCAAAATGTCGCCCGATATCTGCACGACTGTAAGGGTGGACGATACGCCCGCTTCGTCGATAGCCGACAAAACGATTCGGGCTTTCCGCAAAGAGGAGGCATCGTTTTTGCTTAACGCCGTAACGGTAAGACGGGTCGTGCCGCTTCTCCCCTGTCGGGGCGAAACTTCGAGCCAGTCGGGCACGGAAACAATCTGCCACGACGTATCGGCTTCGACGGAGAGCTGTGTCGAGCTGCCGGCATTTCCCGACAACACGACAGAGTCGGCGGTCAGATAGATAAGCGAGGCTACCGGCAGCAGGTCGAACGACAGCGTTTCACCGCAATCGGAAACGTTTCCGATAGCAAACCGCGCCGTCTTTCCGTCGGTATAGAAAGGTCGGTATTCGGCATTGCCGCCGAATGCCGTCCGTCCGCTTTCGCGGCTGAACGCCGCACGGTCGATATTGCCGTCGGCGGCAGGTGTTCCGCCCGGACGGAAGAGATACAGCTCATCGAACTTGCTCGTGCCGTCGTAAGCATTGTTGCCGGTATAACGGGGGTCTACCCGATAGACCAGCAAACCCGACTCCGGCAATCCGGCGTCCACGCCCGTTTTCCGCCTGTATTCCACCACGAAATACTGGTCGGAGCCTCTCGGTTTTATTTTATAGGCAATGTTCTCACGGCTTTTTCCGTTCAACGGATTGAGCGTATATGTGCCCGGAGCAGATATTTCGGGTATCTCGTCAATCCACTTGCAATACTTGTACTTGGTATAGGCGCTCATGCTTTGCGGAGCCGTCAGGTTGTCGGACATCAAATCCCACACGCCTACGGGATTGAGGTCGGTGCGCACGCCACCGTGGTAAAGGTCGTAGGTGCCTAACGTATGCGACATTTCATGACACAACACGCCGGTATTGATAGAAAGCGGCGTAATTCCGCTCCCGAAACCGTTTGCATCGTCGAAAAGCATGATGTACTCCCCCACCCGCTTGCCGGCGACGAAACCTTCTTTCATGTAAAGCGTAGAGCGATGCGGCCACAGCAAATGCGAGCCGCCGATTTCCGAGCGACCGCTCACGATGATGCAAACGTTATCGACAACGCCATTTCCGTCGGCATCGATAAGGGCATCGGCGGGAACCACCGTATCGAGATAATCCGACAACTCCTTGACAAGGGACTGTTCCCTCGACAATTTATTCGCCCCCACGGCATCGTCCTCATATCCGTCAGGATTGATGCTGCTGTATTTCCGATAATACCCGCGCGGGTGCTGCGCCCGATACGAAACAATTGTCCCGTCGATCTCCGAAGCCGGATAAAAAACGCTCACCCAAAAAAGCTGCCCATAAGAGGCTTCTTTGAAATAGTTGTACACCGAATTGGCATTTTCGGACGAATCGTTGAACATCGTTTCGTAATAGCCGTATGGTCTCTCGAAAATGGTTTCGGGTTCATCGGAGAAACGCAGAAACACGACCAAATTGCCGAGACGTCCGGTATTTTTTTCAGCAGCCGATAGCGACGACGCTGCCGTTGCAAGCAATAGAAGCCAAAAAAGTTTTTTCATATTCAAGATTCCGGTTATCGGATTTTCCGTATGCAAAGGCACGATGCGCCTTTGCATACGGAATCAATTAACACTATCAGGGAAGCAAAATGCGACGGGTCGTCGTCGCACCGTTGTCGCGGGCTTGTATGATATATACTCCCGCACGCAGCTGTCCGGCATCGAACGCTTCTGCTCTGAGCGACATGACTTCGGCGCCGCACGTGTTGTAAACCGTTATATCGGCAGGGCGCGACAACGATATATAGCGACCCGTCTGCGCGATGTTGATGCTGTTGTCATCGGCAGCCGTCGCCGAGATGCCTGCACCTTCGCCATATACGAGGATTTTCATGCCGTGTATGTACATTTCGGCTTTCGAGCCACAACCGTTGATAATATATGCCGTAACCGGCGTTTCATGGTTGAGGGTGAGACCTGTATTAGCATTTGTCAAATCCTGTATTTCCCATTCGCATTGTCCGGCGTCATGAAAAGGTTTTAAGAGTCCCCACTGCATAGTTCCATATCCTTTTATCGTCGCACAATCCAAAGTCTCCATCGTACCCTCTCCTCCTTTTAACAAAGGAGCAATAGCTCCTTCCGACGAAAGGTAGAGCGAAAAATATTTACACGAGGGAAGATACAGCAATATTCCCCCTCCATTCGAGTTCTCCATCATACTTGTAGAGGGAGCAAGTATGATTGCCCCGTGTTTTGCATCTGCACCCACCTGTGCGCCGTTTTCATCGGTACCGGGCAGAAAGCCGTCAGTGCCTGCACCTGCCTCATCGGGCGATAGGCGATTGGATAACGACTCAAAAACATCAGGTTCCACTTCCTCCTGATAAAGTGTCGGAATACTTTTTATCGGTTTGTCGCTGCCGGCATCGCCGACGTATTTATCGATTTTTTCCTGCGTGTCGAACCACAGCCAGCCGTTGCTGTCGAGGTCGTCTGCGGAGAATAAATTGCCCTGCGCCTGCGCTGCCATGAAACAGCCGAACAAGAGGGATACAAGTGTAATCGTTTTTTTCATAAGCATTATTTTTTATTAGACATTTGTTGCTACATCTCTATCCAATCGGGATTTTGCGGAATGCCGTGCCGGCGTATTTCGTCCCACGGAACAGGCCAATAATACTGCATCTCACGGAAATAGCGGGTCGTATTGTCCGTTCCGTTCACCGTTTTGCGGCGATAACGGGTAGGCGTACCGTCGTCGTAAATATAGACATTGATGCCGTACAGGGGATTGGTGCTGCCGCTCATCTTTTCGACGGCAATACCCCACCGCAGCAAATCCCAATAGGTCGTTTTTTCAAAAGCCAGTTCCACCCGCCGTTCATTGACGATATCGTCCCACGTAATCGAGGTGTATTCCGGCATGTGCACCCGCCGGCGTATCTGGTTGAGTTTTTCCATAGCCTTGTCGGGACGCCCCTGCTTGAAATCGATTTCGGCATAGTCGAGCAGCACTTCGGCATACCGCCAGATAATGCAGTGCTGGCTGCTGGCGTATGTGTCGTCGTTGTTGATTTGCTGCGACTCATCGACGAATTTGCGCAGGTAATATCCGGTGCGGGTATAGGTGGCCTGTTCCGACGAGCCGTACTTTTCAAGGTCTTTTCCCCGCGTATATTCCCTGTCGGAAGCCGTTTTGTAACGATAGAATATTTCGAGGGTATTGCCTTTGAAAGTCGCGCCGTTGTACAGGATATTGGCATAGAACCGGTAATCCCTGTTTTCGTAGGGATTGTTTTCGTCGTAATCCGATGCCGTCGCTATCGGCTGTCCGCTGACGGTGCGATATTCATCGACATGATTCTGCGTGGGAACGTAAGCGGCAAAAGTGCCGTAGCAGGAAGGCGGCGCCGTTTCGCGGTCGAGTTTGTGTCCGAAGCCGGTAGCGTAATTGCCGTCGTCGGAATGCTGCACTTCCCATATCGATTCGCTGCTGTTTTTCGTCAAAAATATTGCATGGTACTCTTCGGCGATGCCGTCGCGCGTGGTCGCCGAGATAGGCACGAGCGAATAGGCATGGAGATTCATCAGCGAATCATAGGCAGCAGCCGCCCGCGTGTACATTTCGTCGGTACGGTCGTCGGGAAAGCCCAAATAAGATTCTTCGCGATTTTGAAATTTCACGCCGGAAGCCCAAAAGCAGGCTTTGGCTTTCAGCATGAAAGCGACGCCTTTGTTGGCCCTGCCGGCTTCGCCCGACAAGGGAGAAGGGAGCAGCTTCACGGCTTCGTCGGCTTCGGAAATGATGAAATCGAGCGTCTCTTCATAGGTGGCACGGGTAAGTTTCCTCGTGTCTTTCAACGGGTCGTAAGGCTCGGTAAGGAGAATCGGCGCACCGTACATACGCAGCAGCAGGTAGTAATAATATGCCCTGAAGAAATGGGCTTCGCCCAAAACGCGGGTCTTGTGGTCGCCGTCGGGTATTTTGTCGGCATTCTGCAACAAGACGTTGATAGAGCGTATCTGGGTATAAAAGGTGCTCCATTTCGTGCGTCCGCGCGTGGTGAGTTCCTGCTGGCTGCTGCGGAGTATATCGCCGTAATCGCCATTGTACCAATCGGCGCGGCTTACGGTCATCTGGTCGGCATACCACGGCTCGTATTCTCGTCCGATACCTTTCATAATGGTCGTAACGTAGGTAGAGAAACCGTTATCCATATCGCGATACCACGGCAGCACATATTCGTCGAGCAGCAGCGGGTCGTTCCAAATAGAAGTTTCCGCCAATTTGTTGTTGGGGATTTCCTCAAACAATCCGTCTCCGCAACTGCTTGCCGTCAAGAGCAATCCGCCTAAAAATGAAAAAAGATATTTTTTCATACGATTATTCTTTTTATCAGAAACCGAAGTTAAGCGTAACGCCATAAGAGCGCTGAATCGGATAGCCGCGCAGCGATTCGGGGTCGATGCCGTTTTCGAGCGACGATACGGTAAAGAGGTTGCTGCCCTGCAAGGCGATACTGAATGTATTGACTTTCATTTTTTTCAGCAAGCGGGCAGGGAATGCATATCCCACCGTCAGCGAACGCAGGCGCAGATAGTTGCAATTCCGAACCCAAAAATCAGATTCCTTGCGGTTGTTGTCGTTGCGCGAAGCGAATTTTATGCGGGGGTATGCCGCATTCGGATTTTGTTCGCTCCACGTGTCGGTGAGATGGTAGCGCTGGAATCGCTGCAAACTGCTGCTTTCGAGGGTATAGAGTTCGTTTATTTGCTGGCTGTATCCGGTAACGCCCTGCAACATGGCATTCATATAGAAGCCTTTGTAACTCAGTCCGAAACTGAAACTTGCCGAGAAATCGGGATAGGAGGAGCTTTTCATATAGACGCGGTCGGCGGTGGAAATGACGTTATCGCCATTGACGTCTTTATACTTGATGTCGCCGGGTGCAAGCGTGGAGTTGCCCATGCCGTCCTGATCGATAGGGTAAGCGGCTATCTCTTCCCACGACCGGAAAAGTCCGTCGGACTGATAGAGCAGCCACAGCTGACTGCTGCGCCCTTTCCGGCGCTGGTGCGGCTCTACCGACGATTCGTCGCCGTAGTCGAGCACCTTGTCGAATGTTTTCGAGAGAGTGAAAGCCACATCGTATTTGAATTGTCCGACACTGTTTTTGTGGCTGATAGTCAAATCCCAGCCCCATGCCTTGATTTTTCCGAAATTGACATAGGGAACATTGCCTCCTGTCCCCGCCGTCGGCGGATAGAGATAGGTGGGCGCATAAGTAAGCATATCGGTTTTGAAGCGCCAATAGTATTCATACGTAACGGCAATGCGGTTTTTCCACAATCCGGCATCGACGGCCACGTTGTAGTCATGGCTCTTTTCCCATTTCAAATCGGGGTTGGGAAAGCTGTTCGGGTCGGGAATGATGCCCGGTTTGAAATTGCCGTCTATCTGGTAGCCGGAGTTCACCGTATAAATATAATTCATCAGGTAGCCGTAATCGGACAGCACGGCATCGCGTCCCAATACGCCGGTGGAAGCCCGCAGTTTGAAATTGGAAACGACCGGTTGGCTCCACTCCTTGAAAAAGGTTTCGTTGGAGAGCACCCACGCAGCCGATGCGGTGGGGAAGAAGCCCCAGCGGTGTTCAGGAGGCAGTTTGGTGGAGCCGTCCAACCGGAAACTCGTTTCCACGAAATAGCGGTTGTCGTATCCGTAGGTAAAACGCCCGATAAGCGACGCCCGCTGGTTGAAATATTCGTCGCCCACCAAGCGGCTGTCGGTTGCCGTACCGAGCACTTCGGGATATTTTCCCGCCATATTGTTGTTCGTTCCCGTCATGTAGCGGTTGCGGTAATCTTGATAATTGACGACCGCCATGGCTCCGAAATCGTGTTTTTCGCGAAATGTCCGGTTGTAATTGATGCCTCCCTCGAAGAGCTTGTTATCGACGGACTGGTCGCGTTGCGAAAGCGAAATTTTGGCAGTCGGGTAAGTGGTAAGGGGGTCTTCGGTTATCGCGCCGGTTTCGGCATCGTAGAGATAAAGCGTTTCGGGGCTGTTGAAGGTGGAATTGACAGAGTTGTTGTTGTCGATGGTGGCTTTGAGATAGACCGACATTCCTTTCAAAAAGGGAAAATCATAGGTCAATGTCGCCGAAAGCGTATTGAAATTGGTCTTGTTGCGTATATATCCGCCAAGCCCGTCTACCGCCAACAGGGGGTTGCTGCCGCTGATGCTTGCCAATTCCCCGCTCGTGAAACGCAGCACTTGCAGGGGAGAATAAGAGTATGCCGCGTCAATGGTCGTATAGCTCGTGTTTTTGTTGTTGGAGCGGTTGCCGGTAATATCGAGCGAGAGGGTAAGTCCTTTGGTGATATAGGCATCGAGTTTGGCGGCATAGTTGAAACGGTTGCGCCCCACGCCCGAATAGAGCCCTTTCATGTAGGTGTAGCCGCCCGAAACGTAATATTTCACAAATCGGTTTCCGCCTGCCACCGACACGCTGTGCAGTGTCGTGAAGCCGAACTTGTCGAGGTAATCGAGCAGATTTTCGTTGCCGTAGAGATTGGGGTTGCTGCCCAAAGCATCGAGGTCGTATTTTTCATAGACATCATCGCCGCGTGCATCGACAGCGCGGTTGAAAAGTTCGGCATATTCCCGTGCATCGAGGAAATCGGGCAGGCAGGTGGCTTGCTGCATATTGAACTGTCCCCGATAGTTTACGCGCACTTTCTGGTTGTCCGTACCCCGTTTTGTTTTCACCAAAATCACGCCGTTGGCGGCACGGGCGCCATACACGGCGGCGGCGGCGCCGTCTTTGAGCAGCGATATGCTTTCGATGTCGTCGGGATTCAAATCGGACATACGCAGCTCGCCGTCGGAGGTGTTTTCTCCGAAACGGGGCACGCCGTCGATAACTAACAGCGGCGTGCCGTTGATACCGCGTATGCGAATATCCGACTCCCTGCCCGAACTGGGGTCGCCGGTGGGGTTTTGCACAGTTACGCCGGCAACGAGTCCCACCAATGCCTCGTTCACATTCATCACGGGCATACGTTTGAGGTCTTCGCCCTGTACGACTTCGACAGAGCTTGTCAATGCCGCTTTTTTCTGCGTACCGTATCCCACGACAATGACTTCATCGAGTTGCCGCGCATCTTCTTCGAGAACGACTTTCAAACTTTCCTGTCCCGCCTTCACGGGTATTTCGCGCGTGGTGTAGCCCAAAAACGAGACGACAAGGACGGGTGTCTCGCCGACAGTCGTCAGGGAAAAGGCGCCTTCGCCGTCGCTCATGGTAAGGAGATTCGTATCTTTGACTTTTACGGTGGCGCCGGCTATGGGATTTCCGGCCGGGTCGCTGACGGAACCGGTTACTTTTCCCACGCCCAACCCTTGTGCAAAAGCGATTCCGCACGAAAGCGACGCGATAAGAACGAGCAAGATATATTTTTTCATAAGCGGAATGTTAGCGGTTGAAGAGTTCTTCTATCTGCAACAGCCGATAGTCGTAAAATTCGCGGGTCTGCCGGTCGGGCGCGGCAGCCTTGCGGCTTTTGTAGAGCGATTCTATTTTTCGGAGCTGTGCTGTCATCAGGGGGGCTATCCGATTTCGGGATATTCCCTGCTGCCCGAGATTGTATCTTACGAAGCCGTTTTCGCCGGCATGGCTGCCGCATGCCGTATGGCTGCACGGCACATCGGGACAGTCGGCTATGCCCTGCACTTCGCGGTAAGCGTCAAATGCCTGTTTGGCGGCGGCAGCGCTTTTTTCGTTTTTGTCCAAACCGCTGTACGACATCATCAGGGCAAGGGCGGCAGCCTGCAAATCCTGCTCCTGTGCATCGAGCGCTTTCCCCTGATAAGAGAGTTTGAATATTTCGGCAATCGCATCGTCGAGATAGCCTTCGAGAGTGTAGTTTTCCGCATTGTCCGCCATAGAGCTTTCGTCGATACGGTAGAGCGCCGTTTGGTTGAGCAGGCAGGCAACGATGCTGCGGCGCAGACCGGCATTGCAATCCATATTGCGGTCGAGCTTCATCATCAATGCCGGCGGGGTAAGCCAGCGGTCGTATGTGCGGGCTTGCCGCAAGAGCCACTGCATCGCCTGTTTTTGGGTCTTCTTATTTATATAGGTACGCGCGAGGGCATTCGTACCCTGCCGGGCATCGCTGTATTCGATGCCGCCGATATACGCCATGACATGACCTATATGGCGGGAATACTGTTTCACGAGTTGTTCGTACACGACACCGAGCGGCTCGTAAGTCTCGCCGGGCTCGGCAGCCCATTGTTCCAGATTCTGCATGATGATTTCCAGATTGGAAACGGCATAATCGCCGGCGCGCAGATGGTCGTTGCCCAAGTCTTCGGTCTGGTCGGTGGGATCGACGGTTCCCATAAACTGCTGGGCGCCGAATGTGTACATGGGGTCGCCGGCTTTTTCTTCTATCCAAGCTGTCAGGACAGCTTTTTCATCGTCTGGCGTCGCCGCATCGGGAATAAGGCGATAGCCCCAATCGATGGCATATATATCGTACACGCCGAGTATGGGCGGGGTGAGTTTCACGCCGCGCTCCAAGTCGCCCGGTCGGGCGACGAAATTGTTGCGGGCATAGTCCATGATGCTGGGCGTCGTGCCGTATTTCTGCGTGAATGCGGGACTGCGCAGCGAATCGACAGGGAAAGCGTAACTTGCACCCATATTGTGCATCAGCCCCAGCGTGTGCCCTATTTCATGGGAAGCCACATAACGCATCGACTCCTGCATCACTTCGTCGTCGAATACCGGTTTGCGCACGCGGGCATCGACGGCAGCGGTCTGGCAAAAACGCCAGTCGTGCAGCAGCGAGATGATATTGTGATACCAAATAACGTCGGCGGTGAGTATTTCGCCGCTGCGCGGGTCGACAAAGCTCGGGCCCATCGCGTTGGCAATGGTGGTCGTGGCGTATTTCACGCAGCTGTACCGCATATCGTCGGGGTCGAAATCAGGGTCGTCGGCGGGATAGTCGCGCGCCTGCACGGCATTTTTGAATCCGGCTGCCTCGAACGCGGCATTCCAGTCTTCTATCCCCTGTTTCACGGCGACTCTCCATTTTTCGGGAAATGCGCTATCGACGTAAAAAACAATCGGTTTCTGCGGCTCCACGAGTTCGCCGGCGAAGTAGCGTTCACGGTCTTCGTCTTTGGGTTCGAGGCGCCAGCGGTGTATGTACTCGCTCGTATAAATCTTGTCTTTTTCGGTCGTGTACACCGAGCAGTCGCTGTAAAAATAGCCCACCCGCATATCGTGCAGACGCCGGCGCATCGGCTCTTTCGGAAGCCGCACGAACGACCGGTGCATCTGCACCGTGTAAGGCTCGTTCAGCGGAGTGGTGCTGAACGACAGGCAGCTCTCTATTTCGATGTTGTCGGGAAATGTCTTGACGCCGGTAATGGAGGAGGCATCGGACACAAAGGTCGCCTTGATATTGCTTTTACGGGAGAGCAGCGCCGATGCCGGATTCGATATTATCGGGCTGATGCACTTTTCGTTGCCACCGAAAAAGGAGGTTACGTCGATGACCACACTGCTGTCGGTGCGGGCTTCTATCTTAAAGGCTTTCAATATCGGATTTTGGAAATTCCGGTCGAAAGAGGCGGCTATCGGCTCGCCGGCTTCCGCCTGACTGCCGGTCTGTACCTTATGCAAAAAGACGTTGTTTTCGTTACGGCTCAACGAGAGCAGCATCGGCTGTCCCACCATCTGCCCCGCCACGAAATCCTGCGTATTGCTGGTGGCAGCCATGCGGTTCGACAGCAGGTAGGCATCGTCGAAAGCCGTATCGGGAATTTCCCAATAGAGCTTGTTCTGTTTTGAAAAATGGGTGATAAAAAGTCCTTTCTTCGTTTCCGAATCTTTGATGAGTTTCCGATACTCCACACTGTCTTTGTTTGCAGGCGGCGCGACAACGGCGGCAACTTCCGGTTTCTTTTTCTTCTTTTTTCCGAAAGCCTCATTCGGACAGGAAAACAACAACGCGCCCGAAAGACCTAACGCGAACAGAATTAACGAGTTTATTTTCATGTGATGAAGTATATCGCTCATTTATTTTTTATTAAAAAATAGAAATTCGCTTGCAAGAATATAAAATTGCATATCTTTGCAAATGTAATAAACAAAAACCATAAAACTACACGAACATGAGAAAAATTACCATTTTTTTATCTTTATTGTTCGGGGCACTCGGCGTGAATGCCCAAGAACAAGAAGTGATGCTGACCATGACAGCGGAAGCCGGCGGCTCTTTCGATGTCGATGTTTATTGCGCCTCTGCCGGACAAACCATCTCGGTAGACTGGGGCGACGGAGAGTTGCAAACTTATAATAATATCGCCTCCGACCAAGAGGTAGATTGGGCTACAAAAATCGAGGGCACCATCAAAGGCGATGGTCTCGTGAAATTCTATGGAACAGCCTCCGAACTCGTTACCTTTGAATCGATCTACTCCGCCAACGGCGGTGCTAAGGTTACGGCTATCGACCTTTCCCAAACTACCAATCTCACAAAACTGACAATGCAAACCCACGCCCTCTCGGAAATCGATTTGAAACCTTTGACCAAATTGACTTCCCTCACCCTTTCCAACAACCGGCTGACGGCTATCGACCTCTCTGCCAATACGCTGCTTTCCTCCCTTAAAATCGACGGCAATCAATTGACGAAAGCCGATTTGACCGGTCTGGATAAAGTCTCCACTTTACTTATTTCCAACAACCCCATAACGGAACTGACTCTTCCCGAAGGTGGTGCACTGAAAACCCTTACGGCTTTGAATCTCTCTATTTCCGGCGCATTGGATTTGACCAAATTCCCCGCTTTGGCCACTGTGAATGTAAGCGGTGCTCAATTGACTTCGATCGATGCCTCCGGCATGGAACTCACCTCCCTCTTCTGCCAAAACAACCGTTTGACGGAATTGAAAGTCGGAACGGTAAAGACCACCTTGAATTGCAGCGGTAACTGCCTGTCGCTCGATGCGCTGCCGGTAAAAGGCTCTACAAAGAACTTTACCTACGCACCGCAAGATGAATACGTTTTGCCGGAGTCTATCGACGCCGGAGGAAACATCGACCTCTCTGCCATGGCTTCGCTGCAAGGCGTCCTCGAAGAAGCCACTCCTTCGACTTTCACGTGGAAATATGCCGCCGACAGTTCGGTCGTAGATGCCTCCAAATACACCGCAGCAGACGGCGTATTCACTTTCCCCGAAGCTATGGATTCTATCTTCTGTGAAATCTCTACGACGGCATTCCCCGACTTCGCAGGCAATAATGCCTTTACTACCACACCTGTGTTAGTAAAGGAAAAAGGAGAACCGATGCTGACCCTGACAGCAGATGCCGGCGGCTCTTTCGATGTTGATGTTTACTGTGCCTCTGCCGGACAAACCATCTCGGTAGACTGGGGCGACGGACAGTTGCAAACTTATAATAATATCGCCTCCGACCAAGAGGTAGATTGGGCTACAAAAATCGAGGGCACCATCAAAGGCGATGGTCTCGTGAAATTCTATGGAACAGCCTCCGAACTCGTTACCTTTGAATCGATCTACTCCGCCAACGGCGGTGCTAAGGTTACGGCTATCGACCTTTCCCAAACTACCAATCTCACAAAACTGACAATGCAAACCCACGCCCTCTCGGAAATCGATTTGAAACCTTTGACCAAATTGACTTCCCTCACCCTTTCCAACAACCGGCTGACGGCTATCGACCTCTCTGCCAATACGCTGCTTTCCTCCCTTAAAATCGACGGCAATCAATTGACGAAAGCCGATTTGACCGGTCTGGATAAAGTCTCCACTTTACTTATTTCCAACAACCCCATAACGGAACTGACTCTTCCCGAAGGTGGTGCACTGAAAACCCTTACGGCTTTGAATCTCTCTATTTCCGGCGCATTGGATTTGACCAAATTCCCCGCTTTGGCCACTGTGAATGTAAGCGGTGCTCAATTGACTTCGATCGATGCCTCCGGCATGGAACTCACCTCCCTCTTCTGCCAAAACAACCGTTTGACGGAATTGAAAGTCGGAACGGTAAAGACCACCTTGAATTGCAGCGGTAACTGCCTGTCGCTCGATGCGCTGCCGGTAAAAGGCTCTACAAAGAACTTTACCTACGCACCGCAAGATGAATACGTTTTGCCGGAGTCTATCGACGCCGGAGGAAACATCGACCTCTCTGCCATGGCTTCGCTGCAAGGCGTCCTCGAAGAAGCCACTCCTTCGACTTTCACGTGGAAATATGCCGCCGACAGTTCGGTCGTAGATGCCTCCAAATACACCGCAGCAGACGGCGTATTCACTTTCCCCGAAGCTATGGACTCCATCTTCTGCGAAATCTCTACAACGGCATTCCCCGCTTTCGCAGACAATAATGCTTTCACTACCACTCCTGTGTTAGTAAAAGCCTCATCGGCAGTTCCAAGCATTCAGGAACATACCGTACAGGTAACGGCTTCTGACGGCTGCATCACCGTAACGAATGTACCTGCCGGCACGGAAGTGCGGATTTACAACACCGCAGGACAACTGCTCGCCGCCAAGATTGCCGACGGTAACGTCGTATTCAGCGGTCTGGCAAAAGGTATCTACTTCGTAAATGCAGGCAGCGAAAAAATAAAAGTTGGACTCAACTAAAATCCGGCTTTCCTGAAAGCAAAAATGGCGGAGAAATTCTCCGCCATTTTTCATCTCCGCACAAAAAAGCCCCGCCGACGGCGGGGCTTTTTATTTCCCTTGCTTTGCGATTATTCGCCCGGGTGAATAGCACCGGTGGGACAAGCGTCGGCGCAAGTGCCGCAGTCGAGGCATTTTTCGGGATCGATTTTGTAGATATCGCCTTCCGAAATAGCGCCGGCAGGACATTCGCCCATACACGTTCCGCAAGCAACACAATCGTCACTGATTACGTAAGCCATGATTTTGAGTTTTTAATTAGTACTAATATTGAGTGTGTCCGACAAAAGTAAATCTTTTCTTTTTCCCAAGCAATTAAAAAGCGATAAAAATTTCATATAAAATTTTTTTGGCGGCATTTTCCGGCGTATCGGCAATATTTCCACCGTTTCGGCGTTTTAATCATACCCGACACATACCGCATTGAAAAAGTGGTTATACATATTCTCCCTTCTGCTTGTCGCGGCACCCGTATGGGCGCAGCGGCAAAAGGTGCAGCGTATGCCCTACATCGACCAAAAGCGAATACACTTCGGCTTCTCGGTGGGCACACACGTGCAGGACTTGGCTATACGCAACACGGGATTTACCACCGACGGCGGCGAAACATGGTATGCCGACGTGCCGGCATTCTCGCCCGGGTTCAACGTGGGACTGGTGAGCGACCTTTACATCTGCCCGTACCTGAATGTGCGGTTCACGCCGACGCTGCTGTTCGGCAACAAGACGGTGGAATTGCGCGAGGAACATTCCGACGCCCGCCGCACCGTCGATTTGAAATCGACTTACATCATGATGCCCGTCAGTCTGAAATTCAGCTCCAAACGACTGAACAACTACTGTCCCTACATCGTGGCAGGGGTGGCACCGACGGTGGATATTTCCAAAAAGAAAAACGACCTGCTGCGCATGAAAACCTACGACACCTATTTAGAAGTGGGCTTGGGCTGCAACATCTATCTGCCTTTCTTCAAACTGATTCCGGAGCTGAAATTCTGCTTCGGACTAAGCGACATCGTACAACACAAACGAGACGACCTCATCGACCCGCTCGACTACAAATATACGCAAGCCGTGAAAAAAGCGCTCTCCCGTTTAGTGGTATTGAGTATTTATTTTGAATAACACGCTCGCAAATAATTACTTATCGCGTACATCATACTCTGCATTCGTCGGGCTTTCCATTTTTAACATTTTATATCTTGCATATTCGGCAAAAGGTCGTACCTTTGCAACCGAAAACATCGCGGGGTGGAGCAGTTGGTAGCTCGTTGGGCTCATAACCCAAAGGTCGCTGGTTCGAGTCCGGCTCCCGCAACACAAGAAAGAGAGAATGCGCATCGCACATTCTCTCTTTTATTTCTATGCCGGAAAAAGAATGCGGCACGATATTGTGCTACCCCGCATCGTGCCGCATCACTTATTTTTTCCGGCGATTAGTCCATTTCGATGGGCAAAAATTGGTTATTAAATTCTATTTCCATGCGGTTGGACAGCTTGACATCGTATCCTCCCCGCCGATCTTTATCGATTTCCTGAATGGTCGTATTCGGGAAAGTCGTTGCCACGTAGGTGCGTATCTGTTCGGGAACGATGCCATCAGGAACGGTTTTTCCCATCGGACGATCGACCTCTTTCCACTCGCCTTTTTTATTGAATTTCACTTGGGTGGCATCGGTATAAGAAACGATGTACTCCGTCTCTCCCACTTCGGTTTCCTTGACTACCATTGCCACCTGCAAATCGGAGAAATAAGTGGTAAGCAGCGTCTGTGCCGGCTGCGGCAGCTGATTTACCGTGATAGCCGTTTTTTTCTCGGCGCACGCCGTCATATTCAATACAACGGCGACAGCAAATAAAATTCCCAATCTTTTCATTGTCAAAAACTTTTAGTGAATATTGAACAAATATATAAGCAAAAAGGTTTTATATCTATCAAATTTATAGATAATTAAGGGATTTAACATTTATTCTTCATCTTGGAGCGGACATACCGGCACGACGGTTCCCGATGTTACATACCACAAAAAGCCCTGCACGGCGAAGCCCATTTCCTGCAAAAACTTCATGTAACGGGCTACCTGCCGGTGGTGCGACCGCCGCTCGGCGCCGAATTTGTAATCGACCACTGTCGCGCGGTTTCCGTCGATAACGATGCGATCGGGGCGATAGGCTCCCTGTCGGGGGACGAGTATTTCGTTTTCGTTGAGTACGCGATTGCCGGCGGCAAACCACGCCTGCACTTCGGGGTCGGCAAGGCGTGTACGCAGCAGCGCCGCGATTTCCTGTGCCTCGTCCCGCGTAATTTCGCCGCTGCGGATATGGGAGCGTATCGCCTCGTCGAGGTCGTCGGGGGTGCGAATGGCACTGAGTATATCGTGATACACCGTGCCGCGATGACGGCCGTCGGTAAGGTCGAAATAGCCTTTTCCCAACAGGCGCAGCCGCAGACGTCCGCTCGGAGCGATAGAGCGATAGGGCAACGGTGCGCACTCCCCGCCGTTTTCAACAGGAGCTGCCAAATACGATTTTTTCGTGCCGAGAACGTATCGGGCATTGTCGGAGTCGTAACCGGCACGAAGGTCGATATAAGCCGGTTGTCCGTCGGGAAAAGCGGCGCTGCCTTCCTCGATACATTTTTGCAAAATCGCACCGATATGGTTATCTTTCGTTCCTTTCGGTACAAAAACGTACAACTCCTCCCGCGCCCGCGTAAACGCCACGTAAGCCAGATTGAGATTGTCGATGTAGGTATGCAGGCGCTCCGAAAAATACGCCCGGCTGTATATCGTATCGGCAAGGTCTTTCCGATAGGTAAGCGGCACGACGGGCAGGCGGTCGAACACGCCTTCGGTCTCCGCCCACAATATCGGCGCATGGTTGGACGAGTGATCGACGAGCCAGTTGCAGAAAGGAACGAGAACGGCATCGAACTCCAATCCCTTCGCCTTGTGTATGGTCATGATGCGTATGGCATCTTGCTCGCCCGGCGTGGAGAGCGAACGGGTGCACCCCTTGTCGTGCCACCAGAGCAGGAACGAATCGAGGTCGGAGGAATGCCGGTCGGCATATTGCAATACGAGGTCGAGAAACGCCTGAACGAATACGTTTTCGTTTCCGACGGTATCGACGGGGAAAAGGTCTATGATTTTTTCGCAGATTTCATAGAGCGGTTCGCCGCGCAAAGTTTCCACTCGCGCCAGTTCTTCGGAATCGCGCCCCGCCTCCATATCCGCACATATCCGAGCAATGGCAGCATCTTCCGGAATTTTTCGGCAAAAGACCGCGATGGCATATAAAGCGAAAAATCTCCTCAACGCCTCTTGCGGGGCATTCAGGTAGTCGAGCAGGGAAATAATCAGGCGCACGGTCGGCGAATTGCCGATGTAGAGTGCTTCGTCGGAAATCACATCGTAACGATAACGGCTGTCCGGCGCAGCCGCCTGCTCCTGCAAAAGGTGCTGCACGATGCAGTTGCCCTCCTCTTTGGTGCGCACCAATATGGCCGTATCGCGCAGGGCAACGCCGCGCTCCTGCAAGTCGCGCAGCGTATCGGAAAGTTTCGCCAAGACCTGCGCACGGGCGCGTCCCTCGTCTTTATTCTCTTTGTCGTCCTCGGAAAAAGCGACCTCCACATACCCGCTGTCGGGCGCGACGCCTTCACCCGTTTTCTGGGCGGAGTTGCGATAGACCGCTTCTATTTTGTCGGAAAAATCATCGGCAAGAGCGGCAGGCAGGCGTTCATCGAGTTTTTGTTGCAAGTAGGCGGCGGCACGGTCGAAAAACGAATTGTTGAATCGCACCACGTTGGCGGCGCTGCGCCAGTTGGTGTCGAGCGTCCACTCTTTCAGTTCGTTTTTGGGGAAATACTCCGGCAGCCGCTCGTTGAGCAGCTCCCAATCGGAATTGCGCCAGCGATAGACGCTCTGCTTCACGTCGCCCACGACAAGATTGCTCAAAGCGCGGTCGTTGCTCTCCTTGACGAGCGGGTAAAAATTGTTCCACTGCGTAACCGACGTATCTTGAAATTCGTCGATGAAAAAGTGGTTGATATACGTGCCTATCTTTTCGTAAACGAAAGGCGTGTCGGTGTCGCTGATGACATGGCGGAGCAAGTCGTTGGTGTCGGAAAGGAACAGCGTTCCACGCTTGTTTTTGCAAGTTTGCAGATACTCCACGACGTCGTTGAGAATGCCGAGCGTATAGAGGTGCCTGCCGGTGTGTACCGCCGAGAGGTATTCGGTGTAAGGCTTCCCGTAGAGGGCGACGATGCGCTGCATACAGGCGCGCAGCGGCTCGCTTATGCGGTGTATGGCGTCGATGGTTGCCGCATCGACATTTTTCTTGGTGTACCACTTATCGACCTCATCTTCCGAAAGGGCGGTCAGATAGCTATTCGGCAGAAGGGTATAATCGCCGTTCGCCCACTTCCGGAATTGCTGTGCGCCCGACCGGCTTCCGTTTTTGAAATCATCGGGTGCGATGCCGTTTTGCTGCATCAGCGCAAGGGCTTCGGCGGCACACTCCTTTACCTGTTTCTCGAAATCGCGTTTGAGGCTTTCAAGCGTGCCGATATAGTTTTCGAGCGACTTGCGGTCTTGCAGCACCTCCTGTATCTTGTCGCGGTGCGACTTGTACTGTTCCTTGAAAATTTCGCCGGCAAGCTCTTCGATTTTCGTCCGGAATTTTTTGTAAGAATCTTCTTCGATTTGCTGTCGGGCGTAACCGACAAGCCACTTCAACAGCTCTTTGTTTTCGCTTTTTTCCAACTCGAAAAACATCTGATCGACGGCTTCGGTAAGCATGGACGCGCTGTCGAGTTCGATGTTGTAGCGATTCGACAATCCCGCTTCGTACATAAAAGAGCGGGCTATCTGCTGGAAAAAGCGGTCGATGGTGCTGATGTTGAATCCCGAAAAATCGTGCAGGAGCGTGAACAGCTGCTCCGACGCCTGCTGCCGCAGGTCGTCGATGTTTCCGGTGATGCCGTCTTTTCCTAAGAGATAGTGTATAAGAGGCGATTTTTCCGGCGTAGACGAGAGGCAAAAGAGTTCCTTGACGATGCGTTTTTTCATCTCGTCGGTCGCCTTGTTGGTGAACGTTACGGCAAGAATGCGGCGATAGCGGCGGTTCCGTTCGTCTTGAAACAGCTTTTCGCCCTCGTCGGGAGGAGCGAGCAACAGCTTGATGTATTCGAGCGTGAGCCGGAAAGTTTTTCCCGATCCGGCGGAGGCGCGGTAAACGTTCAACATGGCTTTACGATTCAGATGATGCGGCTTCGGGTGTATCCCTCCTTATCCAAAATTTCTTTCACTTTGCGGCGCAGGTCGCCCTGTATCAATATCTCGCCGTCGCGGGAGGAGCCGCCCACGCCGCAGCGGGTTTTCAATAGTTTCGCCAACGCTTTCAAATCGTCGTCGCTGCCGACGAATCCGGTAATGAGCGTCGCCTGCTTTCCGTTGCCGCGCTTGTCGAGTTCGATGCGCAGCAGCTGTTTTTCCGGCGCAAGCGTCTGCGGCTCGTCGGAAGATTCGGTTTGAAACGCGAAATCGGGGTTGGTGGAATAGACGATGTTCAAACGGCTTTTCCAATCGTTGTCTTTACCCATATCTCGAAAGTGTTGTCGACTGTCAATAATTTTCCAAATTTAGCACGGAATATGCAGTTTGCCAAAAAAAACGCTACTTTTGTTCATAAAATCGAAAAAAGCCGTTATGAAAATTTTTGCAGTGGGGTGGAATTACCTCGACCACAATAAAGAGATGAATCATGCGTTATTACCAAAGGAGCCGGTTCTCTTTCTGAAACCCGACACGGCGATACTGAAAGACGGGAAGCCGTTTTTTCTGCCGTCGTTTTCGGAAAGAATCGAATACGAAACCGAGTTGGTCGTCCGCATTTCGCGGTTGGGAAAAAACGTTGCCACCCGCTTCGCCCGCCGGTACTACGATGCCGTAACGGTGGGTATCGACTTCACTGCGCGGGATTTGCAGTCCCGCCTGCGAGCCGAAGGCGCCCCGTGGGAAATCTCCAAAGGCTTCGACGGGTCGGCCGTGGTGGGCGAGTTCGTGCCTGTTGCCGAAACAGGCGATGATTTGCAAGACCTGCATTTCTCTCTGCAAATCGACGGCACGACGGTGCAGCGGGGACATACCGCCGACATGATTTTTCCCATCGACGAAATCATCGCCTACATCAGTCGGTTTTATACCCTGCGCATGGGCGATCTGCTGTTCACGGGAACGCCGCAAGGGGTAGGTCCCGTATCGATAGGGAACCGGTTGCAAGGATTTTTGGGAGAGCGCAAATTGCTCGATTTTCACGTGCGATAGCTTTCCCCGCCGAAATACGAATCGTATGAAAAAATACAACCTTCTGTTTTTAACCCTCATCGTCTTTCTGTCGGCAGAAGCGGGCGCACCGTCCACACTGCGGGCAACGACAGCGCGCTATGCCGAGAACTCGGTGCTGGCGTCGGGCACGTGGGTAAAAATAGGTGTGGAGGAATCGGGCATTTACCAGCTATCATACAACGAGCTGCGGGAATACGGATTTTCCGACCCTGCCCACGTGGCAGTGTTCGGCTACGGCGGCGCCATGCTTTCGGAAGATTTTTCGACGGCATACATCGACGACCTGCCGCAGGTGCCCGCCCTGCATACGGGCAGCAAATTGATTTTCTACGCACAGGGCGTCGTGTCGTGGAGCGTGCAAAACGGACTTTTCGCGCGCACGCGCAACCCCTATTCCACATCGGGGTATTACTTTTTGACGCAACTCGACGAAACGCCGGCAACACCGGCAACGGTGCCCTCTGCCGACGATGCAGCAGCAACGACGGTTACGACCTTTCACGACCACATACTGCATGAAACGGAGGCGGTGAATCCCGGACACATGGGGAGAAATTTCTACGGAGAAGATTTCCTCTACACGAGCGTACAAAATTTCACATTCGACGCAGCCGGCATAACCGACACGCCCGTAAACCTGCAAATGAACCTCCTCTCGAAATCGACCACCTCGACGGCGACATGGCGTATAAACGTCAATCAAAATCTGCTGCGGGAGGTTTCTGTCGCCCCGATACTCAGCGATGCCGATTACAAGAGCGGTACGGAATCGGTGATACAGAGCACGTTTCCTCCGAATGCCGTCGATGCCGACGTCGTGCGGATTTCATTCTCCTGCCCCAACGCTTCGGCGGCTTATCTCGATTACATTCTGCTGGATATGGAGCGGGAATTGCGGCTGTACGACGGAAAAGTGGCATTCCGACGCAAAGACGCCGCCGCCAAACGGCTGCGCTATGTCGTATCGGCAGCGGGAGCTTCAGCGTTTCACCTATGGGACGTAACACAGCCGTCGGCTCCCCACGAAATAACGGCAGAAGCCTCCGACGGCGGCACCTTCGCTTTCGTTCCGGCGGAAACGGCGCTGCGAGAATATGTGGCATTCGACGCTGGAGCGACTTTTCCTTCGCCTGTCTTCGTCGGCACGGTAACGCCGCAAAATCTGCACGCCACGCCGCACACCGATTTTATCATCGTATCGCCGCCGGCATTTGCCGACGAAGCCCGCCGGTTGGGAGAATTTCACCTTCAAAAAGATTCGCTTTCGTACCTCATCGTACAGCCGACCGCAATCTACAACGAATTTTCTTCGGGCACACCCGACGCCACCGCCATACGCCGCTTCATGAAAATGCTGTACGACCGTGCCGACGACGAGTCGCAACGACCGCGTTACCTCTTGCTCTTCGGCGACGGCACATATGACAATCAGCGTGTTACGGCGGAGAGTGCATCGCTCGCCTATCCCTTCCTGCTGACATTTCAAGCCGATGAAAGCGCAGACGAACGCAACAGTTTCGTTACCGACGACTATTTCGGTTTTCTGCACGACAACGAAGGCGCCGACCTGCGTCGCGCCTCGCTCGACATAGGCATCGGGCGTTTCCCTGTACGGACGAAAGACGAAGCCGCCAACGTCGTGGATAAAATAATCGCCTATGCTGCCAATACCGACTACGGATACTGGAAAAACGACATCTGTCTGGTAGCCGACGACGGCAACAACGGCGACCACATGAAACAATGCGAAGAAATAGCGACCGCTTTTCAACAAAAAAATCCCGCCTCTTTTCTTTACAAAATTTACATCGATGCCTACAATCGGGTAAGTATGGCTACGGGAGGCACCTATCCCGACGCCAAAGCGCAAATGCTCGACCTGTTGAAAAAAGACGGCGTTTTGGTCATCGATTACGTAGGACACGGCAGTCCGAGAGGATTGACGGCGGAAAAGATTCTCGAATGGAGCGACATTTCGAATATGTACGTTTCGCGCCTGCCGCTATGGATTACGGCAACGTGCAGCTTCAGCCGCTTCGACGATCTGACCAATTCCGGCGGGGAGGAACTTTTTCTGAATCCGCAAGGAGGCGGAATAGCCCTCATATCGACCACCCGCGTGGTGTATATCCATGCCAACGGCATCATCAACAAAGCGATAGCCGAACATCTTTTCGATCGAGAACCGGACGGTCGGACAATTCGTCTGGGCGATGTCGTGCGCAGAGGAAAAAACACCATAACCGGCGCCGATGACGTATTGATGAACAAACTCAACTATATCTTGCTCGGCGACCCCGCTTTGCGATTGAACGTGCCGCCATATCAGATGAAAATAACGGAAATAAACGACTTGTCGCCGACCGGAAATGAAGAAAACATCGAATTGAACGCCCGCGCATGGGTTACGGTGAAGGGCGAGGCACAAACCGCCGACGGCAAGCGCATAGAAGATTTCAACGGCGTGATTTATCCGCGTCTGTACGACTCCGAAAGAGAAATCGTTACCGCCGGAAACGGCAACGAGGGCAACCCCGTGCCTTTCACATTTTCCCGACGGGACAATATGCTCTACACGGGGCGCGACTCGGTGCGCAACGGGCAGTTTGAATTTACTTTCAAAATGCCGCGCGAACTGAACTATTCCGACCTGTCGGGACTATTCAACCTCTATGCGTGCGACGATGCGGGACGGGAGGCTCAGGGCATGAACGACCGCTTCATTGTCGGCGGTATGGATACGGACGCCAAAGTCGATACGGAGGGTCCGCAGATACACGCCATATACCTGAATACGCCAGACTTCACCGACGGCGACGAAGTGAATGAAACGCCGGTATTCATCGCGCAGGTGGAAGACGAGTCGGGCATCAATATTTCCGGCATCGGATTAGGGCACGATATGACGGTGCGCATCGACGACGACCCGCAGCAGGAATATGTGATAAACGACTATTTCGTACCGGTTACGGGACAATTCGGACTGGGCGACGTCTACTACGAACTGCCGGAGCTTTCGGAAGGCAAACACACGCTTTCGTTCACGGTGTGGGACACCGACGAAAATTCCGCGCGCCAATCGCTGCACTTTACCGTCAAAAAAGGATTGAAACCGCGCATTTACGAACTGTATCCGTCGCAAAGTCCGGTAAGCGATGTCGCGCAATTCTACTTGCGGCACGACCGCCCGAATATGTTGATGACGATAAAACTCTCCATATTCAACTGGTTGGGCAGTGAAGTGTGGACGACAGAAGTAACCGGTATGTCAGACCTCCGGAAGTCCATACCCATCGAATGGCAGCTCACCGACAAAGCGGGGCGGCGCGTTCCGGGAGGCATCTATCTCTATCGGGCAGTCATATCGGTAAACGGCGGCAGCGAAGCCACGAAGACGCAAAAAATCATGGTTACTCCACAATAAAAGGGTAAAATAGAAAGTTTATAATCTATGAAAGATATACGGACAATGAAAGATATGCTGAAAGTTTTCCTGTTGTGTACACTATCGTGTATGCTCGCCCTGCCGGCGTATGCCGATGGCGACGAGGGGAAAAATATGTTCAACCCCATCACGACGGGCGTAACGACACTGAGTATCGCCCCCGACGCACGCGGCGGCGGTATGGGCGATTTAGGCGCCGCCACCGACCCCGACGTCAATTCGCAATACTGGAATCCGGCAAAATACGCCTTTGCATTCAGCAGCGCCGGAGTGGCTTTTTCCTATACGCCATGGCTGCGGAAATTGGTGAACGACATCAATTTGATATATGCAGCAGGTTATTGGAAATTCGGCGGCAACGACTTGCAGGCATTGAGTGCATCGTTGCGCTACTTCTCACTGGGTTCTGTACCGCTGTACGACTCGAACAACAACCTGCAAAATACGGTGAATCCGTATGAAATGGCTATCGACGTGGGCTATTCGCGCAAACTGGCGGCGTCGTTTTCGATGGGTGTCGTATTCCGATTCATCTATTCCGATATGGGATTCGGCGGACTATCTTCGGCAGAGGATATGTCGGGTGCAGCGGCTTTCGCCGCCGACATATCCGGCTACCAAACGGTATATCCCATCATCGGTCGCAACGAATGCCAATTCTCGTGGGGATTCAATATCTCGAACATCGGTTCGAAAGTGTCGTACGACGGCGGTACGAACAGCGCATTCCTGCCGACGAACCTGCGGCTCGGCTTTTCGTTCCTGTTCCCGATATACGACTACAACACCATCGCGATAAACTTCGATGCCAACAAACTGTTGGTGCCTGCGGCTCCCCGTCAGAGCGACTATACCTATATCGACGAAGAGGGCAACACGCAGTACGATATGGAAAAATACGAACAAGCCAAAGAGAATTTCAACAACACGGGTTCCATATCGGGCATATTCAAATCGTTCCACGACGCGCCGGGCGGATTCAAGGAAGAGATGCAGGAAATCTATTTTTCGGCGGGTCTCGAATACTCCTATAACCGCCGTTTCTTCCTGCGGGCAGGTTACTACTACGAAAACAAATACAAGGGCAACCGGCAGTATGCCACTTTCGGTACGGGCTTTTCGCTCAACGTCTTTTCGCTCGATGTCGCCTACGTGCTGGCTACGGCGCAAAGCAGCCCGCTCGACCAGACGCTGCGCTTCTCGCTGGCGTTCGACATGGACGGCATCAAAAGTTTAATCAATCGCCGGCGCCGCCGGTAAAAAAGGCAGGACATGAAAATGCGGGTAGGATTCGGCTTTGATGTTCACCGGTTAGTCGAGGGTCGGGAACTGTGGTTAGGCGGCATACGCATAGAGCATACGCTCGGTTTGCTGGGACACTCCGACGCCGACGTGCTGATACACGCCTTGTGCGATGCCCTGCTGGGTGCAGCGGCGATGCGCGACATCGGATTTCACTTTCCCGACACCGCCGACGAATACAAGGGAATCGACAGCAAAATACTGCTGCGCGACACCGTGCAGCTCGTGCGGTCGAAAGGCTGGAAAATAGGCAATGCCGATATTACCGTGTGCGCTGAACGCCCGAAACTCAATCCCCACATTCCCGCCATGCAGCAATGCCTGTCCGAAGTCATGGGCATCGATGCCGGCGACGTGTCGATAAAAGCCACGACGACCGAACGGTTAGGCTTCACGGGACGGGAAGAAGGCATCGCCGCCTATGCCGTCGTGCTGTTGGAAAAATCCTAAAAAACAGAATCATGAAACGTCTCTTGGGAATACTCCTTGTCTTGTTGTCGGGGACAGCCGCCTTGCAGGCGCAGGGAGGAAGTTCCGTTCCGACAGAACGGTCGGGAGGCGCTGCGATAGAGTTTGTCGGTGCGGAATGCCCCGACGGCACCGACTTATTTCTGCTCGAAGGTGTACCCGCCAAACTGAATGCCGGCGGAGTGCTGTTTTCCCGCCTTCAAGAGATAAACGGCCTTTATGCCGACACGCTCGGCATCTATCAGAGCGACAGCCGCTACCTCGCCTACATAAAAGTAAACCGGCAGTTTTACGGTTATTGGGTTGATGAAGAGCGAATCGGAAAAGCCTACCTATCGACCCTCGTCTCGTTTCCGATGATAAGCCAAATATTTTTGAATGCCGCAAATGCCGGTGCGCAAGGGGTGAAACTGTTAGTCGATTTCACGCTCTGCATCTACGACCGGCAGAGCGATATGGTACAAATCATGCACCCGTTCCTCTACGCGGCGGAGCAGCCGAAAAAAGAGCATCGGAAAATACAAATCATGCAGCCCGAAGGGGTGGCTGTCGACTATCCGCTGGTCGATGAAATGCAGACGGCTCTCGCAGCGGAATATGCAAAAATCTGTCGGGAATACGGTCTTACCCGTTAAGTTTCTTCCCGTCAGAAATTAAAAAAATAATTCATAAAGAAATTCCAGAACGTAACGACTCCGATTGCAAAAATTTTGGAGAGATAAAAATTCAGGCGCAGGCGGTCGTTAAGCAGATAGATGACGGCATTATTGATGAGCAGACCGATAAGCGATATACCGATAAAACTCAGGTATTGCGCCGCTATGGCGGGGTCGTCGCTCTCAAAAGTCCAGATGCGGTTGAGCAGATAATTACTCGTAGCAGCGCAAATGAACCCCGTGGAATTGGCGATGTATTTGTTCAGGCGGCAGATTTCTTTCAAAAACCACGTAATGCCGAAATCGACAAAAACGCCGGAGCCTCCGACGACACAGAATTTTATGAATTGCCAAATCATAGTTGTCCGTTATTTTATTTCCACTTTTCTTCGTGGAGAATTGTACCAAAATGCAAGGGGCTGACGATGAAAGGCAAATCCCGAATCATACGTCTTGCACGGAATATCGTCGGGCATGGGAACCGTTACCGTCGCCACCGACGACGAAGCAGCCGGCAGCAGAAGCGACAAATCCACCGGCAGGGCAAATCTCAATTTCTTGGCAGAGAGCAGGAAAAGCAGTTCCGTATCTTCTCCGCCGACAGTGATATCATACGGATAAGGATTGACAAACGTCAGCGTGCAACGCAGTGTGTCGCCCCTATGAAGAAGGGTATCGCCGCCGGTATAAGTCATCTCGACAAGGCGCACCGGTTGAAAATCATCGACAGGGGTATATACGAATTTACGCCCGTTCGCCAACAGCACTTCGTTTTCTTTCAACGGTTCGCCGTCGACTTTTTCCAAAGAGCCGCTTAAAATATCTTTACCGATGAAACGGGTATCGTCGTCGCGGAACTGCCATTGGCTGGTGCGGTAGAAGAAATCGGGCTGGCAATAGGCTTCTCCGCCCGTATAGAAAATATACTTCGATGCAATGGCATAACTACCGCCAAACACGACGGGACGCCCGTCGGCAACTGCGGCGACGGATTCAAACGACGATCGGTTGTCGAATATCTCGAAACGGATATGCAGCGGATTCCATACCATCTCTACCCGCATCAACAGAGCAAGTGCAATGGTTATCCAGCCTACGGTCATGGCATATTTCCTCACGCGGGCCGTCCGTTCCTGCTGCGACAGATAACGGAATAGCACGAATATCAACCCAAATGCGGCAACGATGAGCCACTGCGGCTGCACACGCCCTTTGAATGTGGAAACAGTGAAAAACAGGAAAAAGAGTATCGGCAGCCAATAGAGCGCCCGCTCGACGGCATTTTGCGGCTTGACGTGTTTCCACGCCATAAAATAAAGCGGGAAAAGAAGGGGATTGAACACGGCAACGGTATTGAGCAGGTGTTCCGTGATGTTGGAAAAGTGAAATATGCCATTACGATCGTGCAAGTGATAGGAGAATGATACCCACCCGTTGGCGTCCTGCCAAAAGAGATGCGGCAGGATAAGAAGCAGAGCGATGATACCGCCCAAATACAAGCGGGGACGCAGCAGCAAACGCGGATTGACGGCAACGGAAAAGAGTACGACCAAAGCCCCGTGATATTTGCTGTATGCCATCAGCGCCATGGAGATGCCGAGCAAAAGAGTGTCGAGCCACGTATCGTGTTCGGCGAAACGTTTGAAACAGAGCAAAAAGAGGGCGGCAGTAAGCAGCAGAGGCACATCGGGCACGGCAAGAAATCCGTAAAGCTCCAAAATGGGAAGAGCCGCAGAGAGGACGACAAATAGGCAAGCATCGTGGCAGTCGGCTTCGGCAGGGCGAATGATGCGCCACAATATCCACAGATAGAGAGGCTGTGCCAGCGTGAAGAAAAAGCGCACACCTATTTCACCGCCGAGAAAACGTCCTGCGGCAATGAGCCATGCCGTCATGGGCGGGTGGTCGAAATAGCCCCAGTCGGGTCGGGCGGCAAACATGTAATAATAGGCTTCGTCGTGCGCCAGTTCGGTGAATGCCGCCTGCCACAGATTGACGAGCCACCACAGGAGCAAAGCTCCGAGCACATAACTGTCTGCCGTTTTTATGCTGCGTACTTTCATTTACCGGGCGGTGGTGAGAATCTGTTCCAATTCTTTGGTCGAAAGGCGCAATTTGAAACGTCCGTCCATAGCGACCGAAATGTTGCCCGTTTCTTCGGAAACAACGATGGATATGGCGTCGGTTTCCTGCGAAACACCCAGTGCCGCACGATGCCGCAAGCCCAGCGATTTGGGAATGTCGAGGCTGTGCGATACGGGCAATATGCAGCCGGCGGAAACGATGCGGTTGTCGGCGATAATCATGGCGCCGTCGTGCAGCGGACTGTTTTTGAAAAAGATGTTTTCGATAAGGCGGGGATTGATGTCGGCATTGATGCGGTCGCCGGTACGTTCGTAGGCAGCCAGCGGCATGTTCCGCTCGATGATGATAAGGGCACCCACTTTTCCTCGTGAAAGGTTAATGCAGGCATAAATGACAGGAGCTATATAGGCGCGATTCTCCTCTTTCTCCTTTGCGGGTAAGATGAAGTCGAAAAGGAAGCGCCACCGCTTGTGCGACCCGAGCCCGACAAGAAACTGCCGTATCTCATCGTGAAAAAGTATGACCAGTATGATGACGCCCACGCTCACGAGTTTGTCCATAATCGCCCCGATAAGCCGCATATCGAGTATGCGGGTTACGACTATCCACACACCGATGAATATCAGCACGCCGATGAATATGTTTATCGAGCCGGAGTCTTTCATCAGCCGGTAAAGGCTGTACAGCAGCACTGCGACGATGAGAATGTCGAGAATGTCTTTGATGCCGAAATATGCGAACATGATTATGCCATGAATGTTTTGGTTACGATTTTGACGGTTTCGACTGCCGCACGCACGTCGTGTACCCGCAGTATTTTAGCCCCGCCCGCAAGGGCGAAGGTATGGAGGGCGGTCGTGCCGTTGAGCGACTCATCGGGCGTGCAGTCCAGCAGCTTATATATCATCGACTTGCGCGATACGCCTACCAGCAGCGGCAGCCCCAGCGCGTGCAGTTCGGGGAGGCGGTGCAGCAGGGTATAGTTTCCGTCGAGAGATTTTCCGAATCCGAATCCCGGGTCGAGTATGATGTCGCACACGCCAAGCCGGTGCAGGCGGTCTATCCGTTCGACGAAGTATGCCGTAATGTCTGCCATGAGGTCGGCATAGTCGGTCTGTTGCTGCATGACTTGGGGGGTGCCCCGCATATGCGTAAGGATATACGGCACTTTGCATTCGGCAACGACAGAGAACATTTCGCTGTCCAACTCCCCGCCGGAAATGTCGTTCACGATTTGCACGCCGTACTCCCGAATGCTCCAGCGGGCGATTTCCGCACGAAACGTATCGACCGACACAACGGCGTCGGGGCAGTTTTTCCGCACGAGCGAAAGGGCGCGGTCGAGCCGCCGCCACTCCTCCTCCGCAGAAATATGCTCCGCACCCGGGCGCGAAGAGTACGCCCCGATGTCTATCATATCGCCCCCTTCGTCGATAATGGCACGGGCGCGCGCCGCAATGGCGGCATCGTCGCCGCACCGGCTTCCGGCATAGAAAGAGTCGGGCGTAACGTTGAGTATGCCCATGACCAAAGGTCGGTCGAGCGGCAACAGCTTACCGTTGATATTCAAGGCGAAAGATGAAAAACACTCAGGTCGTATCATTCGATAAAAGAGTCGAAATCTATTTTTCGACGAAGATACTTTTTTTCAGTGAAAAATACACCTTCCGAGAGGGAGATTTTATTTCGGAATGTCGTTTTCGCGTTCTATCGGCTGCAAATTCTGCCGGCGCGGCGTATAGGTTTTCGCCTTTTTCGGGGCGGGTGTCGAAGCGGGACGCTCGAGCTGCCGTTCAAAAGCGGGGACTTCTTTTTCTATCCATACGGTGTCGCTCAGCGTTACGACCTCGCTCCGGCGCACATAAGTGCGAACGGCAACGGTCGCCGCAATGGCGACAAGCAGCACGATGACGGCGATGCGCTCGCCGCGTGTAAAATACCACAGTCGCTGCCGGTCGTCGTGTATCATGTCAAAAGACTTTCAGTCCCGACAAAAATATTAAAAATATGGCAACGGGAGCAACAAAACGCAGACAAAACATCAACGGGGCGTAGTAATAGCGCGTCGCGCCCTTTACATCGGACGATAATTCCCGCAGAACGAAGCGGCGGTTGAGTTTCCAGCCCACGAATATCGAGATGAAAAGTCCGCCGGCAGGCAGCAGGATATTCGACGAAAGGAAATCGCAGAAATCGAATATCGTAAGTCCGAAAAGGCGTATGTCATTGAGTACGCCGAATGAAAGGGAACAGAGCGTCGCCAGCACGAGGTAGATGCACGTCATGACGGTGGTGGCTTTATGGCGCGAATAGCGGAACGTGTCTTGCAGATAGGCAACGGATACTTCGCTCAACGAGATAGTGGAAGTGAGCGCCGCCAGCGACACCAGCACGAAGAACAGCGACGACCACAGCCACCCCAACGGCATCTGGACAAAGAGATTGGGAAGAGTGATGAATATCAGTTCCGGTCCCTGCGAAGGGCTGATGCCGAAAGTAAACACGGTGGGGAAGATGAGTATTCCGGCAAGTATGGCAACGAGGGTGTCGAACACGCCGACGGTAAGGGTAACCCGCCCCAGCCCCGTATCGGCGGAGTAGTAAGAGGAATACGTGAGAAGTATGCCCATGCCTACGCTCATGGAGAAAAACGCCTGCCCCATTGCCCGCAATATCGTGTCGGCAGTGATTTTGGAGAAGTCGGGGTGAAAAAGGAAACGCATACCGTCGCCGAATCCGGGCAGGAAAACGGAGCGTATGCAGAAAATTATCAAAATGACGAAAAGCAGCGGCATCAGTATGTTCGAGGCTTTTTCTATGCCTTTATTGACTCCGCGCGCCAAAATGACATGATTGATGAGAATAAAGAGCACGACCCATATCAGCGGTTTCAACGGCGAGGTAATGAAGCGATTGAATCCGGCGGTAAATTCTTCGGCGGAACGGAACGACATGCCGCCCGGCGTGAGCGACTGTACGACGTATTCGAGCGACCAACCGGAAATGACAAAGTAAAAACCGACGATAATCACCGGAGCGGAGATGCAGATGTAGCCGATGATTTTCCACCAACTGTTCGGGGCCAGTTTGCTGAATGCGTGCGAGGCATTGGTGCGGGCGCCGCGCCCGATGATAAACTCGGCCAGCATGACCGGCATGGCAAGTACAAGCACGCACACGATGTAAACGAGAATGAATGCGCCGCCTCCGTTCTGCCCTGTTTCGTAGGGGAATCGCCAAATATTGCCCAAGCCGATGGAGGAGCCGGCTGTCGCGGCAATGACGCCTAATTTCGTATTGAAAGAGGCTCGTTTTTCCATATTGCAATTCTGCTTTTGTCGAATGCAAAAGTAATATTTTTTATCTATAAAACAATATTTTCTGAATTTCCCATTGTTTCGGCTATGAAAATATTTATTTATGTAAGATACTTTCCCGTTTTCGGGTATTCTGCCGGCATCAAAAAGCAAGCGAGGCATATCCCTTACGGGGTATGCCTCGCTCTCTATCACAAAGCTATGATTTTTACTTTTCTGCGTTTTCAGCCGGTTTCTCTGCCGGTTCGGCGGGAGCGGCAGGCTCTGCCGCAGGTGCTGCGGTTTCAGCAGGAGCTGCGGGAGCTTCGACAGGAGCAGCCGTTTCGGCAACCATGCTCTTTTTCGAGCGGCGGGTGCGCGTTTTCTTGGGAGCTTTTTCTTTGAGCATGTTTTCGTTGTAATCGACAAGCTCTATAAAGCAGGTTTTAGCGTTGTCGCCGAGGCGATTGCCCGTTTTGAGAATGCGGGTGTATCCGCCCGGGCGGTCGGCAACTTTTTCTGCAATGTTTTTGAAAAGCTCGGTTACGGCTTCTTTGCTCCGCAAATAGCTGAATACGACACGGCGCGATGCGGTCGAATCTTCTTTGGAACGATTGATCAGCGGCTCTACATATACCCGCAGGGCTTTGGCTTTTGCCAACGTGGTAAAGATTCTTTTGTGGAGAATCAACGAAGTCGCCATATTGGACAGCAGGGCATCTCTATGCGCTTTGGAGCGTCCCAAGTGGTTGAATTTCTTATTGTGTCTCATCTTTTACTCTTTTTCTAATTTATACTTTGAAATATCCATTCCAAACGAGAGATTGAGGCTTGCCAACAATTCATCGAGTTCGGTGAGCGATTTGCGACCGAAGTTGCGGAATTTCAGCAGGTCGGTCTTGTTGAATACCACCAGTTCGCCGAGCGTCTCGACATCTGCCGATTTGAGGCAATTGAGAGCGCGCACGGAGAGGTCCATATCCACCAGCTTGGTTTTGAGCAGCTGGCGCATATGCAATACTTCTTCGTCGAATTCTTCGTTGCCGTCGGCATCGTTCGTTTCGAGCGCGATTTTCTCGTCGGAGAAGAGCATGAAGTGGTAAATCAATATTTTGGCAGCTTCTTTCAAAGCGTCTTTGGGGTGGATAGAGCCGTCGGTCGTGATTTCGAGAATCAGTTTCTCGTAGTCGGTCTTCTGCTCTACACGGAAGTTTTCCGAAATATATTTCACATTGCGGATAGGCGTGAAGATGGAATCGATGGCAATCAAATCGACGGGGTCACCCGGGTTCTGGTTTTCTTCAGCCGGAACATAGCCGCGACCTTTGTTGATATTGATTTCGATCTGGAAGTTCGCGCTGGTATCCATGTTGCAGATGACCAACTCGGGATTAAGCACTTCAAATCCGGTCAGGTGTTTGCCTATATCGCCGGCTTTGAACACATCGGTTCCCGACACGGAAATCGATACTTTTTCGGTCTCGATTTCTTCTACGATTTGTTTGAGTCTCACCTTTTTGAGGTTGAGAATGATATTGGTTACATCTTCGATGACGCCCGGTATGGTCGAGAACTCATGTTCTACGCCGCTGATGCGAATAGACGTGATTGCGAATCCTTCGAGAGAGTTGAGCAGGATACGGCGCAAAGCGTTACCGATGGTAACGGCGTAGCCCGGTTCCAAAGGACGAAATTCAAATCTACCGAAAAAAGCGTCAGCCTCAAGCATGAGGACTTTATCGGGTTTTTGAAATGCTAATATCGCCATGAATCAATTATTATTTAGAATACAACTCAACGATCAACTGCTCTTTGATATTTTCGGGAATGTCGGCACGTTCAGGCATGTGGAGAAGTTTGCCGCCTTTGAGGTTTTCGTCCCATTCAATCCACGGATATTTGCTGTGGTTGAATCCGGCAAGGGCATCGCCGATGACTTCCAGCGATTTCGATTTTTCGCGAACGGCGACAATTTCGCCGGCTTTTACCGAATAAGACGGAATGTTCACTACCTTGCCATCGACCGTGATATGACGGTGGAGCACCAACTGACGTGCTGCGGCACGCGAGGGCGCGATGCCCATACGAAATACGACATTGTCAAGACGAGCTTCGAGAAGTTGCAGAAGCACTTCACCCGTAATACCTTTGGTGCGCGAGGCTTTTTCAAAGAGGATGCGGAATTGTCTTTCGAGTACGCCGTAGGTGTATTTGGCTTTTTGTTTTTCCCGCAGCTGGATTCCGTATTCCGAAGTTTTTCTTCTCTTATTGGCTCCTTGCTGTCCGGGAGGATAATTTTTTTTGGAAAGTACCTTGTCTGCGCCGAAAATCGGTTCACCGAATTTACGGGCGATTTTTGTTTTAGGTCCGGTATATCTTGCCATTGTTTTATATTTTTAATTTTTATACTTATACGAATCGCAATAGGTGCAGCCGCGATTGCAGAGAGGAGTCGGTATGCAATCTTATCACCGGTTGTGATTCTGCAAATAAGAGGTTTATACTCTACGTCTTTTCGGAGGACGGCAGCCATTGTGGGGCAATGGCGTAACGTCGATGATTTCGGTTACTTCGATACCAGCGCCGTGTACGGTGCGGATAGCCGATTCACGTCCGTTTCCGGGACCTTTGACATAAGCCTTCACTTTTCTCAGACCGAGGTCGTAAGCGACTTTGGCGCAATCCTGCGCTGCCATCTGAGCGGCATAAGGCGTATTCTTTTTCGACCCTCTGAATCCCATTTTGCCTGCCGACGACCACGAAATGATCTGACCTTCGGAATTGGCAAGGGACACGATGATGTTGTTAAAGGAAGAGTGTACGTGAAGTTCGCCCATGGCATCGACTTTAACGTTTCTCTTCTTGGTTGCGACTGTCTTTTTTGCCATACTTAGTTATTATTTAGTAGCTTTTTTCTTGTTTGCAACGGTTTTCTTTTTGCCTTTACGGGTACGGGCGTTGTTTTTGGTGCTTTGTCCGCGCACGGGGAGTCCGTTGCGATGACGCACGCCGCGATAGCAACCTATATCCATGAGGCGTTTGATATTGAGTTGGACTTCTGAACGAAGGTCGCCTTCTACTTTGTATTCGGCGCCGATGATTTCACGGACTTTCGCAGCCTGCTCATCGTTCCAATCTTTGATTTTTATGTCTTTGTCGATACCGGCTTTTGCCAATATGGTATTCGCGGCGCTACGACCTATACCGTAGATATAAGTCAACGCGATTTCGCCTCTTTTGTTTTGAGGCAGGTCAACACCTACTATTCTTACTGCCATATAGTCATTGAATTATTGTGCAAAAATAATAAAAATTATCCTTGACGTTGTTTATACTTCGGATTTTTCTTGTTGATAACGTACAAGCGGCCTTTTCTTCTCACGATTTTGCAATCGGGGGTGCGCTTCTTCAATGATGCTTTTACTTTCATATCTTGTGTTTTTTTATTTGTATCTGAACGAAATTCTTCCTTTGGACAGGTCGTAGGGAGACATTTCCACTTTTACCTTGTCGCCCGGAAGGATTTTGATGTAATGCATTCTCATCTTACCGGAGATATGGGCTGTGATTTCATGCCCGTTCTCCAATTCGACTTTGAACATTGCATTCGACAATGCTTCTACGATAACTCCGTCTTGCTCTATTGCAGCCTGTTTTGCCATATCTGGGGTTACTTTGTGGTTGGTATTCCTAATGCTTCTTCGACGTAACGGAACGACGACAATACATCGGGACCGTTTTCTCTGACGGCTATCGTGTGCTCGAAGTGTGCCGACGGTTTGCGATCTTTGGTGCGGGTCGTCCAACCGTCTTTTTCGATAACGATATTGCGCGAACCGAGATTTATCATCGGCTCTATGGCGATGACCATACCGTTTTTGAGCAGCGGACCGCAGCCGCGACGCCCGTAGTTAGGCACTTCGGGGTCTTCGTGCAGGTGCTTTCCGACCCCATGTCCGCAAAGTTCGCGGACGACCGAGTAGTTGCGATGCTCGCAATAGGTCTGTATGGCGTTGCTTATATCGCCGATGCGCTTTCCTTCGACGGCTTGTTCGATGCCGATGTAAAGCGATTCTTTGGTCGTTTTCAACAACATTTTCACTTCCGGAGCCACTTCGCCCACCTCGAAGGTGTAAGCCGAGTCGCCGTTGAAACCGTTTTTCACGACCCCGCAGTCGATAGATACGACGTCGCCTTCTTTCAAGGCGTAATTCGAGGGAATGCCGTGTACGATCTGTTCATTGACCGAAACACATAGAGTATTCGGGTATCCGGCATATCCCAAGAATCCGGGTATCGCCTGATGGTCGCGAATGAACTCTTCGGCTATTTTGTCGAGTTGCAGGGTGGTGATTCCGGGTGCGACCCATTTTGCCAATTCGCCGAGAGTCTGCCCCACCAAAAGGTTGCTTTGGCGCAACAGCTCTATTTCTTCGTCGGTTTTCAGATAAATCATCGCTATGATTTATAGGCGGCTATCGAACCGGAACGTCCTTTTATTCTGCCCGATTTGAGCAATCCGTCGTAATGACGCATCATCAAATGGCTTTCTATCTGTTGCAGCGTATCGAGTACGACACCCACGAGAATGAGCAACGATGTTCCGCCGAAGAACTGGGAGAACTCTGCGCTGATTCCCGCTATCTGCGCGAATGCGGGCATGATAGCTACGATTGCGAGGAATATGGAGCCAGGCAGGGTGATACGCGACATGATGGAGTCGATGTATGCTGCCGTCTTCTTTCCGGGTTTTACGCCGGGAATGAAACCGTTGTTGCGTTTCATATCCTCAGCCATCTGGTTGGGCTGTATCGTAATTGCCGTATAGAAATAAGTGAACAGAATTATCAGTATGGCAAATACGAAGTTGTACGTGAAACTCGTACTGCGCATGAACGACTGCCAAAAAGGACTGCTGGCATTGTCGGCAGAGAATCCGACAATGGCGATAGGTATGAACATGATGGCTTGTGCGAAGATGATAGGCATCACTCCGGCAGTGTTCACTTTCAGAGGAATGTACTGTCTTGCTCCACCATACTGCTTGTTACCTACCACACGTTTGGCATATTGTACGGGGATTTTGCGCGTGCCTTGCACCAAGAGTATTGCGGCTGCTATGACAAACAGCAGGAATACGATTTCGGCAAGGAACATGACCAATCCGCCGGCGGTGGTTGCGGTACGCATGACAAACTCTTGTACGAGCGACTTGGGCAGACGGGCGATGATACCGACCAAAATGATGAACGATATACCGTTGCCGATGCCTCTGTCGGTGATGCGCTCACCCAGCCACATGATGAACATACTTCCTGCGGTAAGGATTATCGTCGAGGAAATGGTAAACATGAGGTCGGTGGGGAATGCGCTGCCCATTTGTACACGAAGGTTCACCAGATAGGTGGGACCCTGTATCAAGAGTATCAATACGGTGAGATAACGGGTGTACTGATTGAGCTTGCGGCGTCCGCTTTCGCCTTCGCGTTGCAGTTTCTGGAAATAGGGCAATGCCATGCCGAGCAACTGTATGACGATAGATGCCGTGATGTAAGGCATGATACCCAACGCGAAAATGGAGGCATTGGAGAATGCGCCGCCCGAGAACATATCGAGCAGCTGCATGAGTCCGCCGCTTGTCTGTGCGCGCAACTGGGCGAGAGCCTGAGGGTCGATACCCGGCAATACCACGTAAGTACCTGCACGATATACCAATACCAGCAGTATCGTCGTGATAATGCGTTTTCTCAGGTCTTCGATTTTCCAGATATTTTTTATCGTTTCTATTGCTCTCATAGTCTTACGTCAAAGTTTTACTACGGTACCGCCTGCGGCTGTGATGGCTGCTTCTGCGCTTTTCGAGAAAGCGTGGGCTTCTACTTCGAGTTTTACCGTAAGAGTTCCTTTTCCAAGTATTTTCACCAGTTGTTTTCCGGAGATGTAGCCGGCATCTACCAATGCGGCAATATCTACTTTTTCGAGTTTTTTGCTTTCAGCCAATGCCTGAATGGTATCGAGGTTGATAGCTTTGTACTCTACCCGGTTTATGTTTTTGAAGCCGAATTTAGGCAGACGGCGTTGTAACGGCATCTGACCGCCTTCAAAACCGATTTTGTTTTTATAACCCGATCTCGATTTGGCTCCCTTGTGTCCGCGCGTAGAGGTTCCGCCCAATCCCGAACCGGGACCGCGCCCGATTCTCTTTTTCGACTTGGTCGAGCCTGCTGCGGGTTTCAAATTACTTAAATCCATATCTTTTGTTTTTTTATTCGTTAGGAATTAATCTACAATACTCACTAAGTGTCTCACTTTGGTTACCATACCGAGTATTTGCGGGGTAGCCTGATGTTCTACCACCTGACCGATTTTTCTCAATCCCAGCGCGTCAAGCGTTCTTTTTTGAACAGCGGGACATTTGATTCTGCTTCTTACTTGTTTGATTTTAATGGTTTCCATATCTTGTCCTCCGTTCTTTATCCGTTGAATACTTTTTCGAGGGCGATTCCGCGATTTTGGGCAACCATGTAGGCATCTCTCATTTCACCGAGTGCAGCCATAGTGGCTTTCACGAGGTTGTGAGGGTTGGACGAGCCTTTCGATTTTGCCAGCACGTCGGTAACGCCAACGCTTTCGAGTACGGCACGCATGGCACCGCCGGCTTTCACACCGGTACCGTGAGTAGCGGGTTTGAGATATACCTGAGCACCGCCGAATTTGGCAACTTGCTCGTGGGGTATGGTACCTTTGCGCACGGGTACTTTGATGAGATTCTTTTTGGCAGCTTCCACGCCTTTGGATATGGCGGCGGTTACTTCACCGGCTTTGCCGAGTCCCCAGCCTACGATGCCGTCTTCGTTTCCTACAACGACGATGGCGGAAAAGCTGAACGTGCGTCCGCCTTTGGTAACTTTGGTTACGCGGTTGATTGCGACCAACCGGTCTTTCAATTCCAAGTCGTTTGTCGATTTTACTCTATTATCTTTTGCCATGTTGTTTAAAATTTAAGTCCTCCGTTACGGGCTGCATCGGTAAGTTCTTTGATGCGACCATGGTAAAGGTAGCCGTTACGGTCGAATACGACGGTTGTTATTCCTGCTTCTTGTGCTTTTTGGGCGATCAGTGTGCCGACTTTGGCAGCGAGTTCTTTTTTGGGGGCTTTTTCAAGTCCGAGCGAAGAGGCTGCCACGAGGGTTTTGCCCTCGGCGTCATTGACCAGTTGCACATATATCTGCTTGTTGCTTCTGAATACGGTCATTCGGGGGCACGCTGCCGTTCCCGAAATTTTACCGCGTATGCGGGTTTTGATTTTTAATCTTCTTTCTATTTTCGTTATCATGATAATGGCGTTTTAACGGTTTTACTTAGCACCAGCCGATTTACCGGACTTGCGACGTACGACTTCGTCGACGAAGCGGATACCTTTGCCTTTGTAAGGTTCGGGTTTGCGGAATGTACGTATTTTGGCGCAAATCTGACCGAGAAGTTGTTTATCGCACGATTCGAGGATAATCAACGGATTTTTGTTTCTTTCCGATTTGGTTTCCACTTTCACTTCTTTGGGAAGTTTCAGATAGATGCTGTGCGAATAGCCGAGTGTGAGATTGAGCACTTGACCGTTGCTTTCGGTACGATAACCTACACCTACAAGCTCCATTTCTTTTTTGTAGCCGGTAGATACGCCCACTACCATGTTGTGTACCAATGCACGGTAGAGTCCGTGCAATGCACGATGTTCTATATCGTCGGTGGGACGTTTTACCAAAATCTGACCCTCGGCTTGTTCTACGGTGATACCGCCGGAAACTTTCTGCGAAAGCTCGCCTTTGGGTCCTTTTACGGTAACTTGCTCGCCGGCGATGGTAACGGTTACGCCTGCGGGGATATGTATGGGTAAATTTCCTATTCTTGACATGATAAAGCCTCCTTCTCGATTAGTAGATATAACATAATACTTCACCGCCAACCATTTGAGCGCGGGCTTCTTTGTCGGTCATCACCCCTTTCGAGGTGGAGAGAATAGCGATGCCCAATCCGTTGAGTACGCGCGGCATATCTTTGTAGCCGGTGTATCGGCGAAGACCGGGTGAGGAAACTCTGATCAGTTTTTTGATCGCGTTCACTTTGTTTACGGGGTCGTACTTCAAGGCGATTTTTATCGTTCCTCGCGGCCCTTCTTCTACAAACTTGTAATTCAAGATGTAGCCTTTTTCAAAAAGGATTTTGGTAATCTCTTTTTTCAAGTTTGAGGCAGGCACTTCCACTACTCTGTGGTGAGCGCTGATAGCATTTCTCAATCTTGTGAGATAATCTGCAATAGGATCTGTCATTTTGTTTTTTTCTTAAATTGATCCGGCTTTTCCGGACAATATTTAACATTCTGTTTGTTCTGTTACCAGCTTGCTTTCTTCACGCCGGGTATGAGTCCGACAGATGCCATTTCGCGGAATTGGATACGCGAAATACCGAACTGGCGGATATATCCTTTGGGACGACCGGTAAGGCTGCAACGGTTGTGCAGGCGTACGGGCGAAGCATTTTTGGGAAGTGCCTGCAAAGCCTCGTAGTTTCCTTCGGCTTTGAGTTGAGCGCGTTTGGCGGCGTATTTGGCTACCAGTTTTGCGCGCTTCACTTCGCGTGCTTTCATCGATTCTTTTGCCATATCTTAGTTCTTTTTAGCGTTTTTGAAAGGGAGTCCGAATTCCCGCAGAAGGGCATAGCCTTCTTCGTCGGTACGGGCTGAGGTTACAAAGGTAATATTCATTCCCAAAAGATTGGTTATCGTATCGATATTTATTTCGGGAAAGATGATTTGCTCCTGAATGCCGAGCGTATAGTTTCCTCTTCCGTCGAGCTTGCTTTCGATGCCTTTGAAGTCGCGAATACGGGGCAGCGCCACGCGAATGAGACGTTCCAGAAATTCGTACATTCTCTCGCGACGCAGGGTTACCATCACGCCGATGGGCATTTTTTTACGCAGCTTGAAGTTGGAAATATCTTTGCGCGACAGGGTGGCAACGGCTTTCTGACCGGTGATGGCGGTAAGCTCGTTGATTGCCGTTTCGATTATTTTCTTGTCGCCGGTGGCTTGTCCCAAACCTTGATTGATGACGATTTTCTTCAATACGGGCACCTGCATGACGGTGCTGTATTTGAATTCTTTCATCAAAGCAGGAACGATGCGTTCTTTATAATCGGTTTTAAGGGTTGCTGTGTTCATTACTTAATCTCCTCTCCTGATTTTTTGGAATAACGTACTTTCTTGCCTGTCGTTTCATCGATACGATGACCCACGCGGGTGGGTTTGTTGGTTTTGGGGTCGAGCAGGTTGAGATTGGACACATGAACGGGGGCTTCCATTTTGATGATGCCTCCCTGCGGGTGTTTTGCATTGGGTTTGGTGTGCTTCGACACCATGTTGATACCTTCTACAACGGCGCGCTGATCTTTTACGAGTACGCGCAGCACGCGACCGGTTTTACCTTTGTCTTCACCGGTGTTTACATATACGGTATCGCCCTTTTTTATATGTAGCTTATTCATTACGTTTTTTTTACTGATTAAAGTACTTCCGGCGCCAATGAAACGATTTTCATGTTGGAGGCGCGCAATTCACGGGCAACGGGACCGAAGATACGGCTGCCTCTGATTTCGCCGGCACCGTTCAGCAAAACGCACGCGTTATCGTCGAAACGGATATAGGAACCGTCGGCACGGCGGATTTCTTTTTTCGTCCGTACGATAACAGCTTTGGAAACGGCGCCTTTTTTGAGGTCGCTTGTCGGGATTACGCTTTTTACGGCAACGACGATCTGATCGCCTACGGTGGCGTAACGACGGCCCGTACCGCCTAATACGCGAATGCAAAGGGCTTCTTTGGCTCCGCTGTTGTCTGCGACTGTCAGTCTGGTTTCTTGCTGTATCATATTATTTTACTCTTTCTATGATTTCTACTAATCTCCATCTTTTCAGCTTGCTCAGCGGACGGGTTTCTCTCAGGCGCACGGTATCGCCGATGTTGCATTCGTTTTTCTCGTCATGAGCATGGTATTTTTTCGTCTTATTGACGAATTTACCGTAGATGGGGTGTTTTTCTTTCCATTTTACGGCAACGGTAATGGTTTTGTCCATTTTGTTGCTAGTTACCACCCCTATTCTTTCTTTTCTTAGGCCTTTTGTTTCCATGAGCTCTGTCGATTATTTGTTATTGAGTTCTCTTTGGCGCACTTCGCCTTTCATGCGCGCTATCGTCCTGCGGAGAGCTTTTATTTGGGCAGGATTATCCAGCGGGGTAATGCTGTGGTTTATTTTCATACGATTCAAAGCCACGCTGTCCGCTTCGATTCTTTCGAGCAGCTCTTTGGTGCTCAACTCTCTTATTTCTGCTATTTTCATAACTTATCACGCATTTTGATTAGCATCGTAGTCGCGTCTTACGACAAATTTTGTCGTTACGGGGAGTTTCTGGGCTGCCAAACGGAGTGCTTCTTTTGCGACGTCGAAAGGTACGCCTTCGACTTCGAGAATCATTCTTCCCGGCGTTACGGGTGCTACGAATCCTTCGGGAGCACCTTTACCTTTACCCATACGTACTTCGGCAGGTTTCTTGGTAATAGGTTTATCCGGAAATATTCTGATCCAGATTTGACCTTGACGTTGCATATAACGGGTAACGGCGACACGCGCAGCTTCTATCTGGCGTCCGGTAATCCATTTTGCCTGCAAACTTTTTATACCAAAGGAACCGAAGGCCAATTGATTGCCTCGTCCTGCGAGACCTTTCATACGACCTTTTTGTTGTCTTCTGAATTTCGTTTTCTTCGGTTGTAACATTTTCTGTCAGTTCAATTCGTTAACGATTCGGTTTTGCTTTTTTGAAGCCTTTTTTTGCGCCGCCTTCGCGGTTGCCGCCGCGAACTTCTTTGCTGCTTGCGGTGAATTGCGGCGCGAGGTCTCTTTTACCATAGACTTCGCCACGGCATATCCATACTTTGATGCCGATGAGCCCGACTTTGGTGAGTGCCTCTACGAGAGCGTAGTCGATGTCGGCACGCAGGGTGTGCAGCGGGGTACGACCCTCTTTGAACATTTCCGAGCGAGCCATTTCGGCGCCGTTGAGACGTCCCGATACTTGTACCTTGATACCTTCGGCACCGGCGCGCATGGTCGATGCGATAGCAGTCTTCACGGCACGGCGATATGCCATCTTGCCCTCTATCTGGCGAGCGATATTGGTGGCGACAATGGTGGCATCGACTTCCGGACGTTTTACCTCGAAGATATTGATTTGTACGTCTTTATCGGTTATCTTCTTCAACTCTTCTTTGAGTTTGTCGACTTCTTGTCCGCCTTTTCCTATGATAAGACCCGGACGAGCCGTGCATACGGTGATGGTGATAAGTTTGAGCGTGCGCTCTATCACTATACGCGATACGCTTGCTTTTGCGAGACGGGCATTCAGATATTTACGAAGTTTGCTGTCTTCGAGCAGTCTTTCTCCGTATTTTTTCCCGCCATACCAGTTGGAATCCCATCCGCGGATAATTCCCAAACGGTTACTTGTTGGATTTACTTTCTGTCCCATCCGGCTTAATTTTGTTTTTCGGTTTTACTTATTGTATCTACAAACAACGTAACGTGATTGGAACGTTTACGTATTCTATATCCGCGACCTTGCGGTGCGGGACGAAGGCGTTTGAGCATGGCGGCTCCATCTACGTAGATTTTCGAGATGTAGAGCTCGCCGCTTTCGGCTTTACGCTCGTTTTTCTGTTCCCAATTGGCGATAGCCGAGCGCAGCAGTTTTTCTACTCTGGCAGCAGCTTCCTTGTTGGAGAACTTCAATACTCCGAGCGCTTTGAATGCTTCCATTCCGCGCACCATGTCTGCGACCAAACGCATTTTACGGGGCGAGGTAGGCACATTGTTGAGCTTGGCGAAGTACTGCGTCTTCAAGGCTTCTTTTCTTTTATCGGCTGATATTTTTTTTCTTGCACCCATTGTTTAATTCTTTTTGTATTTGAAATTCTCAAATTCCCGATGTTCCGGATTATTTCTTCTTGTTACCGGCATGACCGCGGAATATGCGGGTGGGGGCAAACTCACCCAGCTTATGTCCGACCATGTTTTCGGTAATATACACGGGAATAAATTTGTTACCATTGTGTACGGCGAAAGTATGTCCTACGAAATCGGGAGAAATCATAGAGGCACGCGACCACGTTTTGATAACGGACTTTTTGCCCGATTCGGTCATAGCCGCTACTTTCTTTTCCAGTTTTACACTGATATATGGTCCTTTTTTTAATGAACGACTCATAGTTGCTTAGTTAAATCGAGTTACTTTTTACGTCTTTCTATTATATATTTGGACGAGAGTTTCTTGGGAGCTCTTGTCTTGAGACCTTTTGCGTAAAGTCCTTTACGTGAACGCGGGTGTCCGCCGGAAGCACGACCTTCGCCACCGCCCATGGGGTGATCGACAGGGTTCATTACGACACCGCGGTTGCGCGGGCGGCGTCCCAACCAGCGGGAGCGACCGGCTTTTCCGGAGCTTTCGAGTGCGTGGTCGGAATTGCCTACCGTGCCGACGGTTGCCTTGCAGGTAGCCAATATTTTACGCGTTTCACCCGAAGGCAGCTTGATGATGGCATAGTTGCCTTCACGCGAAGTGAGCTGCGCGAACACGCCGGCTGCACGCACGAGCGCTGCGCCTTGTCCGGGTCGTAACTCGATGTTATGCACTACGGTACCAATGGGAATGTTCTGCAACGGGAGGGCGTTGCCTACTTCGGGAGCGGCTTCGGCGCCCGACATGATGGTCATACCTACTTCCAGCCCGTTGGGAGCTATGATGTACCGTTTCTCTCCGTCGGCGTAGAAAAGCAATGCGATACGTGCCGAACGGTTCGGGTCGTATTCGATTGTTTTTACGACAGCGGGAACACCGTCTTTCTCTCTCTTGAAGTCGATGATTCTGTATTTGCGTTTATGACCTCCGCCGATATAACGCATGGTGCGGTGGCCTTCGTTGTTGCGACCGCCCGATTTTCTGAATCCTACTACAAGAGACTTTTCTGGTGCGGTAGCAGTAATGTTGTCGAATGCACCAATAATTTTGTGTCTCTGCCCCGGTGTTGTGGGCTTTAATTTTCTAACTGCCATTTGTTATTCTTAAATATTGCTATAAAAATCTATCGTATCTCCCTCTTTCAGCGTAACCAGCGCTTTTTTGTATTTTGCGGCACGTCCTTCGATCAAGCCCGATTTGGTGTAACGGCTTTTGCGTTTGCCGTTTTTCATCATCGTATTGACCGCTACGACGGTTACGTTGTAGAGTTCTTCAACTGCTTTTTTTATCTGTGCCTTGTCGGCATCGGGAGTAACTGCGAATCCGTAACGGTTGTATTTTTCACCCAGACCGGTTACTTTTTCGGTTACAATCGGTTTAATAATTATTGCCATTGTCGTTTCTCCTTTCGTTAAAAGTTATTAATAGCAGCCACCGAACTCTCGGTAAGTACCAGACTTGCGCAGTCGAGCACTTTATAAGTGTTTAGCTCAGAAGTTGTTACAACTTTCGCTTTCGGCAAGTTACGAGCCGACAAATATACATTTTTATTTTGACTTCCTAAAACCAAAAGCATTTTTTTATCTGCAACTTTCAGATTTTGAGCGACAGAAACAAATTCTTTGGTCTTGGGAGCTTCGAATGTAAAGTCTTCTACTACGTAGATGGCGTTTTCTTGCGCTTTCAAGGAGAGAGCCGATTTGCGGGCTAATGCTTTTACTTTTTTGTTCAGCTTGAAGCTGTAATCGCGAGGACGCGGACCGAACACGCGACCACCACCCACCATGACGGGCGAGTTGATGTCGCCGCGACGGGCGCCGCCGGAACCTTTTTGACGAATGAGTTTGCGGGTACTGCCGGAAACTTCGCTTCTTTCTTTGGCTTTGTGGGTTCCCTGACGTTTGTTTGCCATATACTGTTTTACATCGAGGTAGATGGCGTGTTCGTTGGGTTCAATGCCGAATACTGCATCGTTCAACGTAACTTTCTTTCCTGTATCTTCGCCTTTGATATTATATACGCTCAGTTCCATTACTTCTCTATTATTACGATTGAACCTTTACAGCCGGGTACCGAGCCTTTAATAATAAGGAGGTTGTGTTCCGGCATGATTTTTACCACTTGCAGGTTTTGAACGGTAACCCGTTCGTTTCCTTTTTGACCCGCCATACGCGTTCCTTTGAACACTTTTGCGGGATAGGAGCAGGCTCCGACCGAACCGGGTGCGCGCAGGCGGTTGTGCTGACCGTGAGTGGTCTGACCCACACCGCCGAATCCATGACGACCTACGACGCCTTGAAATCCTTTACCTTTCGACGTTCCGATCACATCTACATAATCGGTGTCGGCAAAAAGGTCGACCGTGATTACGTCGCCGGCTTTGTACTCGGTTTCAAATTCTTTGAACTCGGCCAAGTGTCTCTTCGGGGTTACTCCGGCTTTTTTGAAGTGTCCCATTTCGGGTTTGGTGGTGTGTTTCTCTTTTTTGTCGAGAAATCCTACCTGTACAGCTTCATAGCCGTCTGTTTCAACAGTTTTGATTTGAGTAACTACGCAGGGACCTACTTCGATAACAGTGCATGGAATGTTTTTTCCCTCGGCACTGAAAACGGATGTCATTCCGATTTTTTTTCCTAATAATCCTGGCATTTCTCTGTTATTTTAATAATGATAGTTGTTTTGTACTATACTTTGATTTCGACCTCGACACCGCTGGGCAGTTCGAGTTTCATCAGGGCGTCCACCGTTTTTGCCGTAGAGCTGTAAATGTCGATGAGACGTTTGAACGAGGAGAGTTGGAATTGCTCTCTCGATTTTTTGTTTACAAAAGTCGAACGGTTCACGGTGAAGATGCGTTTGTGTGTGGGCAGGGGTATGGGACCGCTCACTACCGCTCCGCTGGCTTTTACGGTCTTTACGATCTTCTCGGCCGATTTATCGACCAAATTGTGATCGTAAGATTTCAATTTGATTCTGATTTTTTGGTTCATATTGGTTGTATCTGTTTTATTCTACAATAAATCTACACGACCTTGTACTTCGGTGAGCACCTGTTTTGCAATCTGGGTGCTTACTTCGGCATAGTGGGAGAACGACATGGTGGAGGTTGCGCGACCGGAGGTGATGGTACGCAGGGCGGTTACGTAACCGAACATTTCTGCCAAAGGTGCTTTGGCTTTGACGATACGTGCGCCCGAACGACTCGACTCCATGCCTTCTACCTGTCCGCGACGTTTGTTCAAGTCGGAAATGACATCGCCCATGCTCTCTTCGGGGGTTACCACCTCTATCTTCATGATAGGCTCCATCAGTACGGGTTTGGCTTTTTCGCAGGCTTTTTTGAAGGCTTGGATAGCGCAAACTTCAAAGGAAAGCTGGTCGGAGTCCACCGGGTGGAACGAACCGTCGAGGACGGTTACTTTCAGACGGTCGAGGGCATAGCCTGCCAACACGCCGTTTTTCATGGCGGTGGTGAAACCTTTCTGTATCGAGGGGATAAATTCGCGGGGAATGTTACCGCCTTTTACTTCGTCGATGAATTGGAGACCGCTGCCTTCAAACGTTTCGTCGGCGGGTTCTACGCGCACGATGATGTCTGCGAATTTACCGCGACCACCGGTCTGTTTCTTGTAGACTTCGCGCAACTCGACGGCTTGGGTGATGGCCTCTTTGTAGGCAACTTGCGGACGACCTTGGTTGCACTCGACTTTGAACTCGCGTTTCAGACGGTCGATGATGATTTCCAAGTGGAGCTCGCCCATACCGCTGATGACGGTTTGTCCCGTATCTTCGTCGGTCTTGACGGTGAACGTCGGGTCTTCTTCGGCAAGTTTCTGCAAGCCGAGGCTGAGCTTGTCCATATCTTTCTGGGTCTTCGGCTCTACGGCAATACCAATCACCGGAGCGGGGAAGTCCATAGCTTCGAGTACGATAGGTGCATCTTCGGCACAAAGGGTATCGCCGGTGCGAATATCTTTGAAGCCTACTCCGGCTCCGATGTCGCCGCAACCGATGACGTCTTTGGGATTCTGCTTGTTGGAGTGCATCTGGAAAAGACGCGACACGCGCTCTTTCTTGCCCGAACGGGTATTCAATACATACGAGCCAGCGGGTATTTCTCCGGAATATACGCGGAAGAAGCAGAGGCGTCCCACATAGGGATCGACGGCGATTTTGAACACGAGCGCCGACATTTTTTCCTCGAAAAGAGGTTTGCGTTTTTCCTCTTTGTCGGGGTCGTCGGGGTTGTGTCCGATGATAGCCGGCGTGTCTTCGGGGCTGGGCAGGTATGCGCAAACGGCATCGAGCAGCGTCTGCACGCCTTTGTTTTTGAACGAAGAGCCGCAGAGCATCGGCACAATCGACATACTCAACGTACCTTTGCGCAGAGCGGCGCGGATTTCGTCTTCGGTAATCTTCGTCGGGTCGTCGAAATATTTTTCCATGACCACGTCGTCGAATTCGGCGACTTTTTCGAGCATCTTATCGCGCCATTCCTGTGCTTCTTCTTGCAACGAAGCGGGGATTTCTTCTACGGAGTAGTCGGCTCCCATCGTTTCGTCATGCCAATAGATGGCTTTCATCGTTATCAAATCGACAACGCCTTTGAAAGTTTCTTCGGCACCGATAGGCACTTGCACGGGACAGGGATTGGCTCCAAGCACCTCGCGCACCTGACGTACGACTTCGAAGAAGTTGGCACCCGAACGGTCCATCTTGTTTACATAGCCTACGCGCGGTACGTTGTATTTGTCGGCTTGACGCCATACGGTTTCCGACTGGGGCTCTACGCCGCCGACGGCACAGAATGTGGCAACGGCGCCGTCGAGTACGCGCAGCGAGCGTTCTACTTCGGCGGTGAAATCGACGTGCCCCGGAGTGTCAATCAGATTGATTTTGTATTTCTCACCGCCGAACTGCCACCACGTAGTGGTTGCAGCGGAGGTAATGGTGATACCGCGTTCCTGCTCCTGCTCCATCCAGTCCATCGTGGCGGCGCCATCGTGCACCTCACCGATTTTGTGGGTCAGACCGGTATAGAAAAGGATACGTTCGGACGTGGTGGTTTTACCGGCATCGATGTGCGCCATGATACCGATATTTCTCGTATAACTCAGTTGTTCGTCTGCTTTTGACATCGTTGTTTCCTTTACTGATTAAAGATTAAAATCTGAAATGTGCAAAAGCACGGTTTGCCTCAGCCATCTTGTGCATATCCTCCTTGCGTTTGAATGCACCGCCCTGTTCGTTATAGGCATCGACAATTTCGGCAGCCAGTTTTTCTGCCATCGTCTTGCCGCCTCTTTTACGGGCGTATTGTATCAGATTTTTCATCGAGATAGACTCTTTGCGGTCGGGACGGATTTCCGTAGGAACTTGGAAAGTGGCACCGCCCACACGGCGGGATTTCACTTCTACTTGGGGTGTAATATTGTCCAACGCTTTTTTCCAGATTTCGAGAGCGGATTTCTCTTCGTTGGAAAGTTTTGCCTTCACCGTATCCAGTGCAGTATAAAATATGGTATAAGCAATATTTTTCTTGCCGTCATACATCAAGTGATTGACAAATTTCGTAACTTTCACATCACTGTACACGGGATCGGGTAATATAACCCGTTTCTTGGGTTTTGCTTTTCTCATTATTTTTCTAAATTAATGTTTTTGTTTTTGGTTGCTTTTCACATCTTCAACGATGCCCTCCGACATCATTTACTCAACCTGAATCAGCCTATCCAATAAACTCAAACAGTGTTTGACACTAAGTTTACTTGGGGTTCTCCGCTATTTATTTCTTGGCAGGAGCAGCACCGGCTTTGGGTCGTTTGGCACCGTATTTGGAACGACGCTGCGTGCGACCGTTTACGCCCGCCGTATCCAATGTACCGCGAACGATGTGGTAACGTACACCGGGAAGATCTTTCACACGACCGCCGCGCACCAATACTATCGAGTGCTCCTGCAAGTTGTGTCCTTCACCCGGAATATACGAATTCACCTCTTTTCCATTGGTCAGACGTACACGTGCTACCTTACGCATTGCAGAGTTAGGTTTCTTGGGAGTCGTCGTGTAAACTCTCACGCACACACCGCGTCTTTGGGGACACGAATCGAGTGCAGGAGATTTACTCTTATCTTCCAAAACTACCCGCCCTTTTCTTACTAATTGCTGAATTGTAGGCATCTTTTAGTTTTTTTTAATTCTTGAAATCTTCTTTTTTATTCGTTTGTCTTTTTTGTCTTTCTTTTCAGTAGAAAGCGCATATCATACTCATTTACAATTTCTTGCAAAACAAGCACGATATTTCTTTCGCGAAAAACATCGCAAAGATACAAACTAAATCTTTATCCGCCAAACAAAAACGCGAATAAATCTGCACTTTTTTTCGAGAAAGATTTTTCGGAGAGTAGAATTTCAGAATTCCCCTCCGATTTTTTCTCCGGCATTCATTCCGGTAATTTTTCAGAACATTGCGAAAGAAATCCGTGCTATTTCGTATTTTTGCCGTTAGAAACTACAAAAATCGAGTAATTCATTGAATGACAGAAGCAAATAAAGGCTGACAGAGGCGACAGGTTACGATTTGGTTACATACAGACTGCATCGCATTTCAGTCATTTGCGCATGTCAAAATAACTCTCTGGACAAATGTATATCAAAATAATCGAAACGCAAAGGATTCGCTGCATAAATTCATTGCGAATTGAAAAATTATCTGATAATCAGCATCGTTTAATCATCGGAATACCCTTGTTGTCCTAACCTCCGCCAAGCGTATTCCGAACTGACGGCACGGCAGAAGGGTTCCCCTTTTTCTTTGAAACGGGGTACCATTCTTTCATTTCAATCGCACATCCATGTGCGGCTTGTTTTTTTCTATTCCTCCGCCTCTTTGGGGTTTCTCCTCCACTTTTTGACCGTCTTTGCTCCGTCGGCCGGCTTTCCGTTGTCGTCGGGCAAAGGTGTTTCCGGATTCCCTGACGGCACGGCAAGGTCGTGCGGCGGAGCCGTTTGGGCGACAATCTCCACGCCTGCGGGTAGTATTCTCGCCAAAAACCTTGCCGCGCCTGAATCCTTCACCTTATACGCCCTTGAAACGAAAACGACCGACACAACGGAAAGACGCATCAAAAAAAATGTCGGATTCACAGAGGCGGAAACAGTAGAAACTCAAACTCCCTCCACTCAGGAATCCGCATCAGTCAAAAAAAGCAAAGACGATGAAAGCAAGGACGAAAACAGCGGTATGGGTAACGGCGGCAATCCTCTGTCCGGCAATGTTCGGCGGGAGTGCATGGACGTGGGCGCAGGCCTCTTCATCGGCGCAATGCTCTATTTATTCTTTATCCAAACAAGTCATTAACCGATAAATATATTCAGATTATGCGTACAGAAACAAGGACATACACGATTTACACCTTGTCCGAACTTACGGAAGAGGCCAGGCAAAAGGCTTATTCGGATTGGTTGAGACATTCCGAATACGATTGGGCAGACGAGAATGCCGCCGCACTCAAAAAATTCGAGCAGATATTCAATATCGAGGTGCGGAGCTGGAATTACGACGGCTGCACATACGGCTACCGCTTTGTTTCCCATTATTCGGGCGAGGTGGAGGAAATGCACGGGGCGCGTTTGGTCGTCTATCTGATGAACAACTATTGGCATCATCTGTTCCTGCGGAAAACATACCGCAACAAGGATTTTACGCACAAACGGTCCAGCCGGATATTTTACGATACGGACTGCGTATTGACGGGGTACTGCGCCGACAATGCATTGCTGCGCCCGATATACGATTATCTCCGCCGTCCCGACGGAACGACCTTTTACGACCTCCTCGACCGTTGTCTGGACTCTTTCTTCCGCTATTGCCGCGAGGATGTTCAGTTCTGCCAAAGCGAGGAAGCCTTCCGTGAGAATGCCGCAGCCAATGATTGGGAATATTTCCCCGACGGAACGATGTATAATTGAACACTGCCCGACGATGAAAGGAACCGATTGTTTCAAGAGTACACTCCGAACCTATTTGGAGTACAGGGCAAGCACGGACGAATTGTTTGCCGTGCGTTATGCCAATCCGCAGAAAAATCTTGACGACTGCGTAACCTATATACTGAACGAGGTGCAGCGGAGCGAATGCAACGGCTTTGCCGACGATGAAATTTACTTCAACTACCAGAATGAATGAGGCAATAATTTCTCCGATATTAATGCAGAATGTTTTTCTTTGACTTTATCGACATATATCATAATGATATGAGTTAATCCGGCTGATGTCAATTTCCCACCATGGGCATTAAAAAATAACAGTCGTTTACTGATATTGTCAGATTCTATATTGGCATCTTTCATATAAGCCTTGTATCAATACAAATTTCTCAATAAAGAGGAATGTATCTCCGTATATACGTATATAGGGACGTACAGATGATGGTATGTAAAAACGTTTGTACATTTATACATTTTGACGTATGGACGGCCGGACGAACGGACATCTGTCCGTTTGTGTGCCGGGCCGTATATTTGTCGGGTCATGCAATGATTCATAAGGCGATACCTTTCATTGTTTGTTCATCCGTATAGTCATCCGTTCATTC
>CANQDQ010000004.1 GCA_947593515.1 uncultured Bacteroidales bacterium
CATCAGATAAAAGATTTTTTTCATAATAATTTGTATTAAAATTAAAAAAGGTTGTTATTTCGTATCGGAGGGAAACTACGGGGCATAGAAAAGCCCTGCGATTCCGGGTTTGATCCATTTTTTCTCCGCAAAGTGGTTCGTCAGGGGATCGAAGGTCAGCAATGTTTCAAAACTTTCACTATCGTTCACGCCGTAGATCATTCCGGTTTTCGGGGAGTAGACCGGGCAATCGAACCCTGTCCCGGATACGGAAAGGAGTTCCACAGCCCCTTCGCTGCCGATTGACCATCGGCGGACGTCGTCGATCCGCAGCACTTTAGTCCCTATGGCATCGCCGTCGTCCAGCTGCGTGGCGAAACAGTAAAGCCGATCCTCCGCCACGGCATACGCATACCGATAATTCGCATTGTTCCCCGTACGGAAGACCTCTCCCGTCAGCAAGTCGAGTGTAAAGGTCGATTGCGCCATGCTCTCTCCCTGTCCCATATTGCCGTAGACGAGCAGCACCTGTTCGGCAGGGTAGTAGACGAACCGTTGGTCGGGAACCAGAATGCGTGTGCTGCCGAAAGCCGTAAAATCGAATTTCCGAATCTCCTGTTCATCCGATGCCGACCACTCCACGAGGGTATAGATCCGATTTTCCTTGATATCGGTTTTGAGCAGGTGAAATTTGCCGTCGATCTGCCCCATGGCGAAAAAATCCTCGATCTGGCGCGGTGTCGTCCGTACTCCTGTGAGCATGTTGTAGGCCCCTATGTCATACAGCTCCTTGATCCACCCGTCGACGACGTAGACGCCGTGGCTGGCGTAATATAGCATTCCGTCGGGCAATGCTTCGACATAGCCCGAAAAATCGAGGTCTTTGGTGCCGCTGTCGGGCAGCGGTGTGTCGGCGATGACCTGTTTGGAAACCGATGCGGGATAGACCTCCAACTGTTCTCCTGCCAAGACGTAGATTTCGAAATCGCCCGGTTCATATCTGTCGCTCGAGATATTTATTCCTCCGATGCGCGTCGTGGCACCGTTCTGTTGGAGAATCACGACATAGAATCCTGTTTGCAGCGTCTCGGGAACGGTAATGCGCACCGAGTTTTCGTCCGCATGCGCCACTTGAACTTCCGTCGAGGAGGTCGCGCCGTTGAGTTGCAGGGAAATCCGGCAGTCCGCGGCAAATCCGCGCCCCTGTATCGCAACCTCTTCGCCGGCTGTTCCTTGTCGCGGAATAGTCAGCTCGGCGATCGGCCGGTACGGATTCAGCTGTTCTTTCTCCGTTTCCTTGTCGTCGCAGCCCGCCAACAACAGGCATATACTCAATAGCGATAGCAATCGTTTCATACTCCTGTTCCCTTTGTATTCTTACAGGTCGTCGATCATGTTTTGTATTTGAACGGACAGTGCCGGGTTCTGGAACTGCAATGACACGGCATATGCCTGCTTGTAGCACATGCGGGCATTCTCGATGTCGGGAAGCATTTTGTAGCAATCTCCGTTCATGATGAGCAGCTCCATCTGCTCGGCTACCTCTAATCCCTCGAACTGCAACGCCCGGGTAATCCATTCGATGCCTTTACGGGCGGCCTCGACTGGCAGTTTGCCGTTCAGTGCATCATAAAGCGTTTGGATTGCGGAAGAGTAGTCGCCGGCTACGGCAGCCTTGTCCAGTTTGCCGAGGTATTCGTCCATCAGCGAAATATATTGCGCCACATTCTTGCGATTATAGATAATATAGGAAGCGTCGCTCAGGTATTTCATACTGGTATAGGAGTCCATCGGACTGTTTTTGAGCATTCCGTCATAAGCGGGTTTCAGGTCGCCCTTGATACGTTCGAGCCGTTTCAGGTAATCCATGTCGCCTTTTTCCGCCAGCTTCTGCGTGAGCTGCATGTTCAGCATGAAGAGAAAGGCATCTACTTGCTCTACGCCCACCTTCGGGGCTACGGCAGCGTAATTTTTCGCCACGTATTCGAACACCTCGTCGTTCTTCGACGTTTCGGTATGGTAGGCTGCAAGGATTTTGAAATCTTCGGGATTCATCCATTCCGAGAGCGGTTTCCGCTTTCGGTAATCGGCATACAGCCGGTCGACACGCAACTGCCAGCGATCCCGTTGGTACCCCTCGGGCTGCCGGGCAAGAAAATCAAAGGCGTCCAGCAGCAGACGGCGGGTCAAGGCATCGTCGGTGCGGTCTTTCTTCTGTTTTTCGTACATCTGTTCGAATGTCATCGCATCGCCCGTTTCCTCACGCACCCATTTGAGCAACTGCCCGGCATCCATTCCACCTTCGACCGATGCGACCTCTTCTCCCGCAGCGTTCACGATCAGCAGCGTAGGATAGGCCATTACCTCATACTTCCGGGCAAGAGGCTTGCCCGATTCCGATTCGGCGTCGATTTTGATATTGATGAAATGCCGGTTGAAATACTCTCCGACTGTGGGATCGGGAAAAGCCTCGGCCGCCATTTTCCGGCAGTAGACGCACCAGTTGGTGTAGAAATCGACGAACACCTGCTTGTCCTGTGCCTTGGCGGCGTTGAGCGCCTCGTCGAAAGAGCCCTCGAAAAAACGAATGCCCTGAGCCTGTACTCCGCAAGCCACTGCCAACAGGAGGATATGTAACAGCATTTTTTTCATGATCGAATTATTTTTCTTTCACGTTGAACGTAAATATATTTTCCAAAATCCGAGAATGTCCCTCGTTGCTGACGCGGATTGAAATGCGATATTCCCCGGGCACGATGTCGCTCACCAGCGGAAACTCCATGCGACCTCCTCCGCGCACTGTCAGCAGGCTGCGGAACATCTCGGCGTTGCCGTCCGTACTCTCGACCTTCTCGATTTCGTAGCGAATCGGCTCCGTCCCGATGACGCCCTGCATCTTGGGGCTTACCCACGGGGCGACGTTGTAAATGCGGTAGGCATCTAATTCCTCGTCAAGAATCAGGCGAATATCCATCTGGTCGGGCACGTAAACGGCGTTGTCGGTTTGCAGATATCCGACCTCTTGATCCGAGCAACCGGCAATGCCTGCAATCAGCAGGCTGCCCAAGAAAATCCATGCGATTCTTTTCATAGGATTATTCATAGGGTAAAACTCCGATATTGTCCAAATGATAACTGTATTCCAACGCATGCACAACTCCGTTGTAGGGTTGTATGTCGCCCGAAGCGATCATATTGGTGGCCACTTGGGTCTTCATGTCCGCATCGAGCGTCGTCATGCTCAGGCTTACGGGACCCAGCCCGTCGACGCCCATGTAGGGGTCCTGTTTGGTCCACAGCCAGATGTAATTCCCGTAACGGGTCTTGCAGATTCGGCCGCCGCCGATATATTCCCCCTTTTCGTTGAGTTCTATCCGCTCGATGTCGTCGCGCAGCATTTTGCCGTCGATCACCAGACTCAGCACGATAGCCCGACACATCGTTTCGGGAATATCGGCAACCTGTCTGTACCCTGCCTCGTACCCTTTGCCTCCTTGAATCAGCCACTGGCGAATGGAGTGGTTCGTGAGCCCCATGAAGGTAATTTCGTCGTTGTGGAAAACATCTTGCAACTGGGCTCGGTCGATGATTTTCACGATAGAGTCCCAATTGTAGGAACCGCTTTGCAGATAGGCGTACATATCGCCCTCGAAATACGGATTCGACACTCCCGTATCCAGATAATTGTATTTCGTACAGGAGAAGAACGCAAAGACGAACAGCAAGATGATGAGGTGTTTTTTCATGGCACTATTTCATTTTGGAGAGCCAGTAGGTATTCTGGATCATCAGATCGTTATCGGTGAATGCTGTTCGGGGTACCGGCAAATAGAGTGCCCCGTTGGCAATGTCCATATCGGTCAGTGCCGCGAAGCCCTCGCTCAACTCCCGGCGCACGTAGTCATTTCCGTTGCGCACGACGTCGTAATAGCGCTGTCCTTCGAGCAGGAGTTCCTTTTCCCGCTCCCGGAAAACCAATAGCTGCAAGTCGGCGTCGGTTTCTCCGGCGTCGGCATCAGGAAAGAGATTGGCTCCGGCACGGTCGCGGATAAGGTTCAAGTCTTCGGCAGCCCCGACCATATCGCCCAACTTCACACGGCACTCGGCACGCAGCAGGCAGATGTCCGCCAGTCGGATCAGCACTTTGTTGCAGTCCATGTTCGAAAAGATCGGCTCGGCGGAACTCGATTGGAGATAATAGGTATTGCGCCATTTGTAGAGATAGGCCAGCCCAAGTGTATTGGCTTCCTGCGGATCGTCCGGTTTGTAAAAATAGGCTGTGCGGCGCTTGTCGCCTGCTCGGTACATCTTGTTCACCGTGTCGAGATAGATTCCGAAATAGGCGTCCGCCACATCTTCCCGCTGGCTGTTGAGCATGACGGGATAGCTTATCATGTATGTGCCGGGCAGGAAATTGCCCGGGCTCAACTCATAGAAATTGACCTCCGCCTCGAAGATGCTCTCCTCGCCGGTTCGAACCAACGTTTTTTGACACACCTCTTCGGGATCGGCGGCTAAGGTATAGCTCCCGATCTCGGAGGCGTAGGCAGGGTCGAAGAAGCGCGAACACCACGACTCGGCTTCGCGCAGCGCTTGGCTGTCGCTCTGTAAGGAGCCTTTCCATGCGTAGAGATGGGCAAGTACGGCCGCGGCGCTCCCTTTGCAGCCGTATTGTTTCGAAACCAGCATTTTACCGCCGATGCCCCGCATCTCGCTGTATTTCGGCAGAATGTCATAGGCACGGTGGGCATAGGCGATTGCTGTGTCGATCACGGCTTCTGCCGGACTTTTGGCATATTTGTCCGAATAAAGGCTGCCCTTCGTGATGACGGCGTCGCCCCAGATGCGTCCCAGATACATGTAGCAAACCGCCTTGGCGAAATAACACTGTCCGATGCAGAAATTCAGCCGTTCCGGATCGACAGACTCTGCTTTATGGTAATTGTCCATGAAAAGGTCTGCGAGCGTGATCACATTGTAGTATTTTTTCCATTGCTCTTGCCGGGTATCGGCAGCTACGGTGTTCGGATCGAGGTTCCGAAGCCGTTCGTAAACCGAAGCTGCTCCGCTGATGCGGTCGATAATAGCCCCCATGTATTCGTGGTAAGGCACGGTCAACAGCGTTTCGCGCAACTCGCCGTGAATCTCGGCGACGACAGAGAAGAGGTCTTCTTCGGTCTTGAAAAAATGTTCGAACGTTACCGCGTTTTTCGGTTCGAGATCCAGATCACAAGAAACCGTCATCGCTCCCGAAAGCAATATGCAGAGATAGAAAATCGTCCGTTTCATAGTCGTTAAAGATTGATCGTCAAACCGATGGTCCATTTACGCGAAAGGGGGTAAGCCGCACCGTTGTCGATGCCGGTGTAGACGCTCACCACTTCCGGATCCAGTCCCGAGTAGTTGCTCAACGTGAAAAGATTCTCGCCCGTTACGAACACGCGCACTCCCGAAAGCCGGATCTTGCGTGTGATACGCTGTGGCAGCGAGTAGCCCAGTGTCAGCTGCTTGAGTTTGCAGTAATGCACCTTTTCCAGATTCGACGAGAACAGCCCTGTATACTGAATGGACGCATAAGGATAGAAACCGTATGCCGGATACAAAGGGTTGTCGCCCTCCTGCTGCCAGAAATCGTTCGGACTTATATGCGAAAAGATCGGGCGCGACGTATGGTCTTCGCCTTGAACGGTCTGGTATCGGAATGCATTGACCATGTTCTGCCCCAACGTGAAGGAGAGGAAAAAAGTCAGATCGAAACCCTTCCAACGCAGTTCGTGAGACCAGCCGCCGTAAATGGTCGGTAAAGCGCTACCCGCGTAGTAGCGGTCGTCCTCGTTGATTTGCCCGTCGCCGTTCAGGTCGGCGATCTTACGCATACCCGGCTTGAACGAATAGGCGTCGTCGCCGTCGGGAGAGAGCAGGTGTTTCTTACCCTCCTCGTCGTAATAGAACGGAACGTCGTCCTCATTCTGGATAAATCCCTCGTCCTTATAGAGCCAGATGCCGCTCAACGGCTTGCCGATGACCATTTCGGCGGCGATGTCCGTCCCCGAATAACTTTTTCGGAAACGGTTCCAGTTTCGGGAGATGTTCAAGCGTGTACGCCAGGAGAAATTCTTCTTACGGATGATGTCTGCCTTGATCTCGACTTCCACTCCGTCGTTGGAAACCGCCATGGCATTTCGCCACTGGAAATTGGCTTCGCCGTACATATCGCCCCGCATGGGAACTCTGTAAATCAGTGATTTGGTGTATTTGTGATACCAATCGACGCTTAACGAAAAACGGCGGTTGAACATGTCCATATCTAATCCCACGTCATACTGATCGGCCTGCTCCCAGCGCAGTTTGCGGTTTACAACCCCCGAGGGGCGCATTCCCTGCACCCCATCGAACTTGTAGCCCGGTTCCATCAAACCTTGAGCCAGATAGGGAATCTCGAACTGGCTGCCGGTCTGTCCCCAGCTGGCGCGCACCTTGCCGAAATCGAGCCACCATGCCCATTTCATGAATTTCTCCTCGGAGAAAGCCCACCCGACGGCCACCGAAGGGAAAGTCGCCCAGCGGACTTCCGGACCGAAAACCGATGAACCGTCGCAACGCACCGTGGCTTCCAACAGATACTTTTCATTGTAATTATAGGCGATGCGGCCGAAGTAGCTGGTCATGGCTGTCTCCGTGAAATTGGACTGGTAGTGCATCATCGCACGGTAATAGTCCGACACGGGATCGTAGACCATCTCGGGAAAGGCACTCGTTACATAATATACATTGTCGCTCGGCCCGCCGGAGCCGGAGCCGCTGATCGTCCAAATCTTGTTGGCATCGAACGAAATTCCGGCCAGCAGGTCGAAATTGTGCTTCTTCACCGAGAAGTTGTAGTTGATTAAATTCTCGTTGGAGAGAAGAATATCCCGCTCGACGGTGCCCGTCGATTTACTCTCTTTGTATGTCGGGTCGAGATAGCTTGGCCGGAAAAAATTTTGATTCACTTGATTGAAATCCATCGACGCCGAAGTCGAAACCGTCAGTCCGGAGATGATCTCCCACGAGAGCACCATGCTCTCCCGCAGCCGGTAGGAGGTGTTATCTTCCGACTGTCCGTTGAGCATTTGGAGAACTTTCTCTTCGACCGAACCGCCGCTGGAATAGAGCGAAGACTGATATCGAGGATCGACAGTCACAGACTCGAAAGCTCCGCCGGCACCGCCGCCTTGACCACGGCTGCGATCCGTATAGGCGAGATAGGTGCGGTTGTCGAGTGTCAGGTTTTTGACCGGTTTCACCGAAAGATTGACAATGACGTTCCCGCGGAGGAAATCGCTGCCCGGCATGATGCCCCTCTCCTTGTAGATGCCGCCGCCTACCAGATAGTTCATCGTCGCGTTGCCGCCGCTGGCTTGAATATTGGCATTGACGACTTGCCCCATGCGGAACATGTATTTGTACCAGTTCGTCGAATTGTTATAAAACGTGTTGAGCGAGTCCTGCACTAACGGCAGCGCCGACATTCCCTGTCCGCGGTTCCAGAACAGATCGAAATCCACGCCGTTGAGGGCCGCCTCTTCGTAGGAGGTCGGGTATTTGTAGGTTCCTGATGATTTGTCGTAATAGGCGCCGCTGGTTGCCATGGCCATCTGTATATAGTGCATGCGCTCCATGCGTCCGCCCAGCTGGGCGGGCGCCTCCGGAAGTTCGGCAATCGAGTAGGATACGTTGGCCGAAAACGAAGCATGCCCCTCGCGCCCCTTTTTCGTCGTGATAAGAATCACGCCGTTTGCGGCACGTGAACCGTAGATCGCCGCCGAAGCGGCGTCCTTGCATACCTCCACCGACTCGATTGTCGAAGGGTCTATCTCGGCAATGGTGTTGGTTCCGGTTACGGGCGAAGTGAACGAATGTACGGGAACGCCGTCGATTACGTAAAGCGGCGCTCCGGAACTCTTGTATCCGGCCTCGTCATCGAGCAGCGAGTTGTAGCCGCGAATGGTCATGGAGGTCGAGCCGCTTCCCGGCGCGCCCGACTGCTGTATGACGCCGAGGCCGGCCACACGCCCTTGAAGCATGATGTCGAGGCTCGGAGCCGAAACGTCCTGTAAATCTTCGGCTTTCACGGAGGAAATGGCCCCGACGACCTTACGCTTCGAGCGCACGCCGTAACCGATTACGGTTACCTCGTCGATGAAGGCGTCTTCTTCTAACTCTACCACGACCTCCGTGCCCGCATGAAATTTCTGGCTTTTGGATTTGTACCCCACGAAACTGACTTTCAAGGTTCCCGAATCGACCGGCGAAACGATCGAAAAATACCCTTGCGCATCGGCATTGGTTCCCACCGTTTTGCCGTCGGCATCGATGATGATGGTAGCTCCGGGCATATTCGCCCCTTTGGAATCGAGCACTTTCCCCGTCACCTTGAAGGTGTTGGCATTCTCGGTCTTTACCCGTTGAGCGGCGCCCGGATACACTCCTGCCGCCAACAGCAGGACACATATCCAGAAACGTATTTGCCGGACGGCGTTTTGTGGAGAATTCATTTGCATATCTATCTGCGTAGAACCGTTTTACGGAATATCAGCACACTATCAAACGGCCAACCCCTTCGTTATGGGCGAAAACAACCGGTACACTTTTCGTACTCCCTGAATGCAGATTCGAATATCCCGCTAATAATCGTTTAATATTGTTCACGCTTGTAAATCCTCTTAATTTTACTCAAAATAAACGAGTAAATTTGAAAGATATCGTGCAAATGTATAAATTAAGTTTGACAAACACGTTAGCCGAATGGGAATTTCATGTTTTTTAACAGAAAAAATGTGTATGCCGGACAAGCAAAACCCATTACCGGATTTGGGCAACAGCGCAGTGTTTATTTCCGATGTCAGCTGTGAAAATAATTTGTTACTCTATTGTTACTTAATTCATTAAAATATAGAAGCACTTATTAATCTCCATAAACAATAAAATATTTTTGGTCACATGACCGGTTTTCTACTACAAAGGTATGTTTTTTATTTTGTTCTTTGTTGCGACCGTCGAACGGAGTGGGGGGGGGAAGCCTGTTATACGCGAAACGATTTACAATTTCGGAGAAATAAAAGGCAAAATACCCACGTGCAACCTGTAAGGGCTTATCCGCCCATGTCGGAAACTTGTTGATAGACAATGCAAATAGGAGGGAAGGGCGGGAAATCTTGGTGCCGCGGCGTTGTGTTGTCTCTCTGTAAGAATGAATACAAACGACGCACAAAAGTATAATAATAAAATTCACCCATCAAGCAAAATAAGATAAAAATTCTTAAAATTACCCCCCCCGTGTCTATAAATCATTGATTTATAGACACTTGTATTATTCGTATATAAAAGGAATAACCGGTGTTATTCCCCGTCCGGCACGTTTCATTTCATTCGGTTTCATACTCTGCAACAGGGCGTTTGTTGTACATAATGTCACAAAAATCGAGCAAATCGATGGTTTGCACTGACGTATTGTAAAGCAAATCAATTTGTTACGACGTTGTATTCATTCTTACAGAGAGAGAATACAAACTCATGCGATAAGGAGGTCTTGGATTCGCATAACAAGATTGAGTTGAGAAAAACAGTGGGAAAGATAAAACAGTATATGAAAATAGACAAATGGATATTGCTTCTGTTTTTGCTCTGTGGGTGTTATGCCGGCTACGGGCAGGAGCATATATTCGCCGATACGTTGGGTTTACAGGTGCATTTCCGATACGGCTACTCGATTTTCGAGCCCGAGTTGAACGAAAACGGCGCCCGTCTCGACCGATTCATCGGCCGGCTGTGGGAGTTGCAGGCCGACACGACCTGCCGCATCGAGCGCCTGACGTTCGTGGGGGCCGCCTCGCCCGAAGGCAATACGGCGATGAACCGCCGCCTCTCCGCACGGCGTGCGGAGAATATCCTCGCCCATATCCGCACGCAGATCGAGCTGCCCGACTCGTTGGTAAGCGTCGTTTCGCTCGGCATCGACTGGGAGGGCCTGACCGCGCAGGTCGAGGCCTCGCAGATGCCCTACCGCGACGAGGTGCTGGATATTCTGTACCACACGCCCGAGTGGATACTCCGCGACGGCAAGATAGTCGATGGCCGCAAGCGCCGGTTGGAGATGCTGTGCGGCGGACAGGCGTGGTGGTATATGTGCGAGCAGTTTTTCCCGAAATTAAGAAGTTCCGATGTACGAGTCGTCTGCCGGGTCGTGCAGCGCACCGAGCCGCTTGTCCGCTTAGAGGGGAGCGATACCCTCGCGCTCACACCCCGGGAGCCGGTCGTGCCCGTGCCCGTTCCCCGCGAGATGCCCGCGCTCAGCGAGATGCCCGCGCTCAGCGATACGGTTCGCCCGTCCGGAGTGGCGCTTCCGCCACAAAAGCCATTCTATATGTCGTTGAAGACCAATATGCTCTACGACCTGCTGCTCGTGCCGAACATCGGAGCGGAGTTTTACGTTGGGCGCGGGTGGACAGTCGGCGGCACATGGGCGTATGCATGGTGGAGCCGAGAAAAGAGCCATTTCTACTGGCGCCTGTACGGCGGCGAGCTCTATGTCCGCAAATATTTCGGGCGCCTTGCAGCGGAAAAGCCGCTTACGGGGCACCATCTCGGTGTTCACGGCGAGATATTCACCTACGATTTCGAGTTGGGCGGCCGCGGCTATATCGGCGGCAAACCGGGCGGAAACCTGTGGAACAAAATGAATTACGCCGTGGGCGTGGAGTACGGCTATTCGCTGCCGATAACGCGCCGGTTGAACCTCGATTTCACCTTAGGCATCGGCTATTGGGGCGGGGAATACAAAATATACGACCCCGAAGACGGCCATTATGTCTGGAAAGAAACCCGACAGCGCCACTGGATCGGCCCCACGAAAGTGGAAATTTCGCTCGTATGGCTGCTCGGCCGCGGGAACTTCAACGAGAAGAAAGGGGGTAAGCGATGAAAAAAACGTATCTCTCTCTCTCGGTTATGCTTGCCCTCGTTTCGTGCGAACATAAGGAGTTGTGCTACGACCATCTGCATTCGCTGCTGCATTTGCAAGTCGTTTTCGATTGGACGCAAGCTCCGGAAGCCTCTCCGGCATCGATGTCCCTCTATTTGTTTCCGGCGGACGGCGGCAAGTCGATTCGCAATGAATTCACCGACCCTGCCGGCGGTGACGTACGCACGACAGAAGGCCGTTACGATGCCTTGTGCCTGAACAGCGATGCCGAAGGCATCAGATACCGCAATACGGAAAAATGGGAAACGTTCGAAATCACGACGGTCTCTACATCGATGCTGCCGGAGTTCTCTTCGCTGGGGCTCCGTTCCGACGATGCGCCGAGGGCGCTGGGGGCGGAAAACGAGCGGGTCGCTGCGCCACCCCGAATGGTCTGGAGCGACTGCCGGACGGGTGTCGATGTGTCGGCCGAGGAGCACCGGCTCACGCTCTCGCCCTCGGCGGCGGTGGGCCGCTGCACGGTGGAAATCCGCCATGCCGAGAACCTCGCTCATGTTCAGGAATTGAGCGCCTCGCTTTCGGGCATGGCGGGCGGTTTCCTTGTCGGGGCCGGCAAGGCCTCGGCCGAGCGGGTAACGATTCCTTTCGAAATGTCGAAAAGCGATGCGACCACCCTTACGGGTTCGTTGCAGACCTTCGGCCATTGCCCCGCCGGGCACACCGCGCATACCCTCATCGTCTATGCCCTGCTGGCCGACGGCAGAAAATGGTATTACACCTATGACGTAACGGAGCAAATCCATACCGCCCCCGATCAGCACGACATTCGTATTCTGCTCGACGGGCTGCCGCTGCCGGAGGCGGCGGGCTCCGGCGGATTCCGGCCTACGGTGGAGAGTTGGCGTGACGTGTATATAGATATAGAAATGTAATTCGCTTTTGTGAAAAGAAATAACAATTATTCATCTATTTATTCATTACAAAATTATGTATTATGAAAAAGACATTATTTTTACTCGCAGCAGCGGCGATAAGCACCGCCTGCTCGATGGACGAAACGACCGAGGTCGTCGCCGAAGGTTTGCCGATCGCCTTCCGTACCGCAGTGGCAACGCGGAGCGCGCAGATATTCAACGCTCCGAGTGATCTCTCGCAATTCAAGGCTGTGGCGTTCTATCCTGATGGAAATAATTTTTTCAACGAAGAGCCCTTCACTGTGTCGGATGACGATGGTGGTTCCTATACTGCCACGACCTCGTACTACTGGCCGACGGACGGCAGTGAGCTGACTTTCTATGCCTATGCTCCTACAGACCTCAACGGCGGTACAGTGAATGCTACGCGCGAAAGCACAACGATTGAGTATACGCCAGCTTCTGATATTAGTAAGCAAAGTGATTTCATTACGGCTATGAACACGGGCTCCATAAAAAATCAGGAGACGGGGGTGGATCTGTCGTTCAAACACGCGTTGTCGCAGATCGATGTCCAAGCCTACTACGTGGACGAGGACGGGGGAGACTCCTATACATATAAAATCGATAGCGTTAAAATCGTGAATGTCGACGGCACTGCAACATACACATTCGCAACAACATCAGAGGGAGAGGGAGTATGGACGGAAGGAGAGACTTCTGACGCCCCAACTACCACCTATAAGGTGGATAATAACATAAATATGCCCGCCTCCTCGCCCGAAACGATCTTGAGTGGTGGAACGTGGATGCTTATTCCCCAGTCGCAATCGGCATGGGTGGGCGATGCAACGAACAGTGGAACGTATTTGGCTGTAAAGATTCAAATTACGGACAAAGGTGGTGCCCTCAAATATCCTCGGGGAGAAGATATCACCGCCGACAGTGGCGATGACGCTTACGGTTGGACAGCTGTAGGAATCGCTCCAAACTGGGAACAGGGCAACAAATACATCTATCAGCTGAAATTTACGGACACCAATGCCGGCATAATTCCTCCCGGAGAGCCCGGCGAGGGAGAGCCCGTTCTGGGTGGGCCGATCGTGTTCAATGTTGTTTCGGTCGAAGGCTGGATCGACAACACCGAACTCGACGTAGAAATGGAGTAGTAAACGCCGCTCCGAGGGGCGTCGATTCCTCGGAAAATTTACCCGCGGCGGGTTGAATGTCCCGCCGCGGGTGCAAAGTTAAAAATACGTGAACGATGAAAAAGAAGAACCTGTTTCGCAAAATATACCGGCTCGGAGCGTGGTGTGCGCTTTCCGGCATGTCGGTGTTGGCCGCTTGCACCGACGAGGCGGCGACCGGACTGCCGGCGGAGGGCGCGGCGATACGTTTCGATGTCGGATTGTCCGAAACGTGGGAATCGGGCGGCTCCGCGCCGGCAGCAGCGCCGGCGGCGGAACGCCCCGACACGCTCGCGGCGCGCGGCGCGGAAATCCCGATACACTCGCAGAGCACGGCTTCGAACATAACCGTTACGGTCATCGACGGTCTTCCTCCGCGTACCAAGTTCGCCGGTCCGCAGACGCGGGGAGCACAAAAGGACACGAGTACGTCTTTAAGTGACTACTGCGGCGATCCGGAAACGTTCGGGATGTTAGCTTATGTTTTAGATAACAGCAGTGAGAATTGGGTGCCATATATAAGTAACACCAAAATGAGCATTGACGGGTCGCTCGCCGACGGGGGCTATGTCTACTGGCCCGGAACATGGCGGGACTGCTCCATACGTTTCTACGCCTATGCGCCCTATTCCGACGCCGACAATGAAAATAGCGACGGAACAAAAAGAGGAATAGGAATCCCCTATACGAATCCTTCGAACGCCAACGAACAAATAGATTTTCTCGTGGCCGCCACCGAAGCCTACGAGAGTGGCAACTACCCTGAGGCGGTGCCGCTCATATTCAAGCACGCGCTTACGGCGGTGGCATTCAAATTCTCCTTCACAGACCTATACCAAACGGATTATCCGACTCAGATTACCGGAATCACGATCAAAAGCGTGGGCATGGCTGGCACATATTCTGTCGCGTCTGGTGAATCGGAAGGGAAGTGGGCGATTTCAGAGCGAGGGGAGGCTACACTGACCATCAGCGACGACAACCAAAAGTGCAGCTATGTTGATGATCTGAAGTACTGTCAATGGCCACTAAAATTTGATGATCCTCCCGTCGATTATTTCTTAATGATACCCCAGTCGATGAACGGTATATCTCTCACGGTGTTTTATATAAACGAATCCGGCGGCCAATCCCGTTATAATGTCTTATATCCTTATAAGGAGTTGGAGTGGAAGCCCGGCACAACCGTTGTCTACAACGCAAGCATTAATCCGGATGTAATTGAGAATTGGTAACTTTCCTCTGTGATACGTTGTGCCGTGTTATGCTGTGCCTATTTGTTCCCCGCCGCGCTATGCTGCACCGTCCGTGTTATGTCGGCACCCGAGCGTGAGCAGCATCGTGGCGAAGGTCTGCCGGCCGGTGTGGAAGTTCACGTTCTTGAAACAGATGGCGATATCTGCCACTCTCATACTCACGAATTAAAAAGATCGTCCATCGTTACCTCGCTGTGAACGATGCTGTGGCTTTTAACATTGGCAACGCCGTATGTGGTTATAAATGTGTGAACCAACGTCTTGTTCGTCTTGGTCATCTCTTTGAACAGACTTGACCGCTCTCGTAACTGACGCTCGTATTCAGGTTTGATGCGGTATGCACCAACACTGAATTTCATTTCGCAGAGATGGATAATGCGGTCGGCGCGTTCGATAATCATATCTATCTGCCCGCCGGAAATTCCTTCTTCCTTGTTTGGTTTGAGTTGCCACGAGGATAATGATGTGGCAATACCTCTTATTCCCAATGCGGATTTAATCTGTTTGTGATGCCTCATGCAGACAAGTTCAAAGCTGCTGCCCATCCAATCGAATACACGACCTGAGTCGCGATGGTTGCTCCACCACTCCTCGTCATGCGAAAGATTATCGGCAAGGAACCGAAAATAAAACAGCGAAAAGAAATCGGTAAGTCTGTAAACCGCTCCGCGACGCTTGTTGCCATATTGCAGCCACTTCTCAATCATATCAGACCGTTCAAGATTGTTGATGACCTTGGTGATATTGCTGCTTTTCAGGGGTAGTGATTTGATTATATCACCTCTCGTCAGTCCGGATTCATGTTCGCTGAGCAGTTGAACGACGGCAGTGTACAAATCGGCATTATCGAAAAGAGCATGATACAATTCGTCAAACTCCAATTTTAGAAGTGCGCCGTCATTAAAGAAAAGCCGGTCGATATTTTGCGTGAAACTCAATTCAGAGTCAAGGAGGCTGTAATAAAATGGAACACCGCCAAGTACCATATATGTTTGGGTTAATTGATAGCGGTCCCATTCTATGCCTTTGGTGGCAAGATATCGCTCTGTTTCATTCAATGTAAACGGAGCCAGATGCAGATTACAGGTTATTCGGGCATGCAGACCGCCTTTGTTGGCGACAATCTTGTCTTTCATCCACGATGTAGCCGAACCGGTAGCGATAAGCATAATGTTCCGCTGCGACATAGCCCAACCGTTCCAGAAGTTTTCAAGGGCAGATACAAAGATTGACCTCCCGGAATCCATCCAAGGCATTTCATCTATAAAAACAATTCTTTTGCGATCGGCAGGCAAAGTAGACAAATACTCTTCAAGGGCATAGAACGCTTCGTCCCAATTGTGCAGATTGCCGAACTGCTTTGTCGAATATCCGTTAAGTACTCTCAAAAAGTTGTTCAACTGCCGTCGGGTGGTCATGCCGTGCGCGCCGACATATTTGAAATCGAACTGTTGATTGAAGAATTCTTCGATCAGGAATGTTTTTCCGATACGTCGTCTGCCGTGAACGATAACCAATTCCGACCTGTCCGAGTTCAGACATCGCTCTAATTCCGCATATTCTTTGTCGCGTCCGATAAGTTTGCTCATATCTCATGATTTTGACGCAAAAATAATCATTTGCAATTGAACAGTCAAAAATAAAAACCACAAAACTGTATTTATCTATGATTTTTTATGACATAAATACAGTTCTGTGGTTCGCAAAATAGTGCTGCCATAACTCAAAACCACAAAACTGTATTTATCTCCGATAAAATGGCAGATAAGTTCAGATTTGTGGTCAAGCGTACTTCCGGAGTCTTTACTGCGTTACGAAGACTCTCCAACTTCCATCTTTTTCTCCGCGCTCTACATACTTCTTGGAAATCAGTTGATCCACCAGTTTCTGTATAGCTGTCATACTGATGCCGGTTTCCTTTTTCATGTCTGCAAGCGTCAATATACAAAAAACATTCGAAAAGGTTGTACTTACACAATCTTTTTCGAATCATTTTCAAAAGAAAAATAAGTTTCAAACGTCGTTGAATCTATAAATAGCAACGTACGAGCGTCTTCGGGACTGATGTCGAGCAATCGCACAATGCGGTTCCGGCCGGTGCCGCGACAGGTCGGCATTCGGCTTTGCCGTCAAAACAGTTCGCGGATATTCCACTGCAAAAATTCTTCGACAGGGACACCGTCCGAGCCGACCACAAACGAATGCTTCGGGCGAAAACGTTCGACGAACTCGGGCAGACCGGCATTCGCGATGCGACCGCCGCTCTTGACCTCGATGGCTACGCACCGGTGGTTGCTCTCGACCACGAAATCGACCTTTTTGTTGCCGGCGCGCCAGTAATAGACCTTGTAATCCTGTTCTTCGGCGTTGTTAAGGATATGCGCTCCGACGGCGCTCTCCACCCAGCGCCCCCACTCGGCGGGTGCGGTATATACCTTCCCGAAAGCAGCTCCCGACAAGGCGCTCAACAGCGAGGTGTTATAGACGCAGAGTTTGGGCACGGAATTATATTTGCGCGCATTGTCGTTGGCATACTTTTGCAGACCGCACAAGAGTTGCGACTCGTCGAGCGTCGTCAGATAGTTTGCCAACGTAGTAACATTGCCGGCATCTTGCAGCTGCCCGAGCAACTTCGTCAATGAAATCTCTTTGCCGGAATAGGTGCAGCCCAACATGAAGAGCTGTTTCATCAGTTCGGGTTTATAGACGGTTTTCGTTATCAATATATCGCGCTCGATAGCCGGCGCTATGATGCTGTCTTTGATGTATTTCCGCCAACGGGTCTCGTCGCTCATCAGGTGCGCACCGCCCGGATAGCCGCCGAAGAAAATATAATGCTCGGCATCTAACCCGAACGCATCGTGCATCTCCCGATAACTCCAATGGGGCATTCGTATCAGTTCGTAGCGCCCCGCCAGCGATTCCGTAAGACCGTCTTTGAGCAGCAGGCGCGACGAGCCGAGAATGACGACTTTCAAATTCACATCGTGAAATGTGTCGGCGTCCCACTGCCGCTTGACCGCCTCGCTCCAATTGTCTATCTTGTGCACCTCGTCGATGACGAGCAGATATTCGGCGTGCCCGCCCAAACGCATGCGTGCCCGTGCAGTCTCCCACACCTCGCCAATCCACGCCGTATTTTCTTTGGGTATGCCGTCGGCCGACACGAGCATATTCGGGATAGCCGTTTCCTGTAACACTTGTTTGACCATAGTGGATTTCCCCACCTGACGCGGACCGCAGATAACCTGAATCATACGGCGCGGCTCAGCCAGTCGGGCTGCCAATTCATCGTATTGCGCTCTTCTATACATAACTTGCTTATTTATTTGCTGCAAAGATACACAAAATGTTCAAATCTCAAAAATATTTTACTCAAATCTTTCTTGAAATTTACTCAAATCTCATTTGAAATTTACTCAAATCTCACTTAGAATTTACTCAAATCTGTTTTCGATTTTACTCAAAAGTAAGTATGGGCAATCGTCTTTTACGTTTATTCTCTCTTTCATATATTATATATTCTTTCTGCATCTTCGGGACATCGGAAAATCGTTGCAACCGGCATTTACAGGTCGGCATAATAAAAAAAGTTTTGCCTTTTATGCTGTTATCTGTTGATTTATAGCTATATTTGCAGTACGGAGTTACGGTACGAAAACAGGGGGGGGAGGAGGAAATACGCGATGCGAGCGGATTTCCGGCAATCTCCGAATCGGAGTTGTTATCGTATCATTTTAGGACATATCATTTTGCAGAAATGGCATACCGCCTTCTCTCGCCGGAAAGAAGAATAGGAAAAGGTTGAAGAAGGGTAAGCCGTTTTTTTAAGAAAAGAATAAAAGTGATGAAAGAGATTTTGGATTTCCTGCGCCGTCTGCGCCAACACAACAACCGCGAGTGGTTCAATGCCCACAAAGAGGAATACACACGCCTGCGGAAAGATTTTGAGCTGTATATCAACCAAATTATCGCCCTGCTTAGCGAAAAGGACGAGGAGTTGCGCGGGCTCGAAGCCAAAGACTGCATGTTCCGCATCTACCGCGATATACGTTTCTCGCAAGACAAAACGCCTTATAAAACCTATTTTTCGGCATACATGGTGCGGGGCGGCAAGAACTCGCCGCGTGCGGGTTATTACCTCCACATCGAGCCGGATAATTGCTTGTATGCCGGCGGATTGTGGTGCCCTGAGCCGCATTTGCTGAAAGCCGTGCGGCAAGCCGTGTACGACAATTGCGACGAATTTCGCGAGATATTGGAGAACCCCGATTTCAAGCGGCTCTATACAGGGCTCGACACCGAGCGCAGCCTCAAAATCATGCCGCGACCCTTTCCTAAGGATTTTGCCTATCCCGAGCTGTTGATGCAGCGCGACTACACGGTGTATGGGCACAAGGACGAATCGTTTTTCCAACAAAAGGAGTGGCTGCACCGTGCTGCCGAAGAATTGCTGCTGATGCAGCCGTTCAACCGTTTTCTCAACTATACGTGCGACGAAATTTTGGAGTAGTCGCCGGCAATTTCCGTTTGCTTTGCTGCCGATAGGGTGGGGCGGGCGTTTTTAGCTGAATACCCCGCTGAGATACTGTTTGGTAAGTTCGTGCTGCGGATTTTTGAAAAGCTCTTCCGCCGTGCCTTGCTCTATCACTTCGCCCATGTACATGAATACCACGTAGTCGGCGATGCGCAGCGCCTGACGCAGCGTGTGTGTTACCATAATGATGCCGTAGCGTTTGCGCAGTTTGGCGAAGAGGTCTTCGATGTGCTTGCTCGATATGGGGTCGAGCGCCGACGTCGATTCGTCGGCGAGAATGAATTGCGGCTCCACCGCAAGACCGCGTGCGAGGCACAGCCGCTGCTGCTGTCCGATGGAGAGCGCCGACGCCGGCGTGTGCAGGCGGTCTTTCACTTCGTCCCATAGATTCACGTTGCGCAGGTATTTTTCCACGATGCTGTCGAGTTTCTTGCGGTTGCGTTCCCCGTGTATGCGGCAGCCGTAGGTTATGTTGTCGTATATCGACATGGGCAGCGGGGTGGGGCGCTGCGAGAGCAGCCCTATTTTTTTGCGGATATGGGTGATTTCGGCTTTCCGGTCGTAAATGTCTTCGCCGTCCACGCACACGCGACCCGTAACGCGCAGGTGTTCGGTCGTTTCTATCATGCGGTTGATGCTGCGCAGCAACGTGGTTTTTCCGCACCCCGAAGGACCGATGATGCAGGTTATCTTTTTGTCGTGCAGGGACAAATTGATATTTTTCAAGATATGTTGTTCGCGGATATAGACGTTCAGGTTTTCGATGTCGATAACCGCGTCTTCGCTTTTTTCACCCTCTTCTTCGACGAAGGGCGCCTCCGGTTTTTCGGTACTGCTTTTCCAAAAAGCGAACCGCTGCAATATACGGGACGATTCCGATTTTTCTTTCTCCATTATTTTATTTTGTTTTTAGAGAATCTGTGGGTAATCATGCGCCCGACGATGCTCAATATCAATACGATAAGCGTAAGCAGCATGGCGGCGGCGTAGGCGCGTTCGCGCACGTCGGGTATGGGGCTGCTCAGCTGGAAGAAGATAGCCAGCGGCAGCGTGGCGGCGGGTTGGTCGAGCGATGTGGGTATGCTGTCGGTGAATCCGGCGGTGAACATCACGCCTGCCGCGTCGCCTATGGCGCGGCCTATCGACAGCAGCGTGGCGGTGGCTATGCCCGGCAGTATCTGCCGTATTGCCACTTTGATGACTTCGTAGCGGGTGGCGCCCAGCGAGTAGGTGGCATCGAGCAGGTGGCGGGGCAGCTGTCGAGCCACTTCGTCCATCGACCGCACGAATATGGGTATGATGAGCAGCGTGATGACGATGATGCCGCCCAGCAGCGAGGTGCGCAGCCCGAGCGAAATCATGATGGCGAATCCGAATGCGCCGTAGACTATCGACGGTATGCCGTAAAGCACGTCGAACGACAGCCGCGAGAGGCTTGCCAGCTTCGAGTCGCTTTTCAGGTAGATGTTGATATAGAACACGATAGGTATGCTGATAAGCAGCCCCAATACCGTCGAGGCGCCCACGATGTAGAGCGAGCCGACGATAGCGTTGAGCACGCCGCCCTCTTTGCCGATGTAGAATCCTCCGCCCGGCAGCTGCGTTATCATGTCCCACGACATGGCAGGCCAGCCGTTGCGCACGATCGTGATAAGAATGCTTCCCAAAAATCCGAAGACGAGGATTACCGAGATAATCATCAGTCCGAGAAATATTTTTTCAACGATGAATTTGCTTTTCATGGCGCAGCTCCTTATCCGGTCAAAGTTTGAAATTCCGTTCGATATTCCGCAGCACCCACCGCGAAATAATGTTGAATATCAAGATGATGAAAAACAAAATGAAGGCGGCGAACATCAGTGCCGATTCATACAGCGGCAGCGAGAGCATTTCGCCGTAGTTGTTGGCGATGAGAGCGGGCAGGGGGTAACACGGGTCGAACAGCGAGCGCGGTATCGCCGCGTAGTTGCCGCACACCATCAGCACCGCGATGGTTTCGCCGAAGGCTTTCGATATGGAGAGCACCACGGCGGCGACGATGCCCGGCAGCGCTTTCCGCAAAATCACTTTCCAGCAGGTCTGCCACTTGGTTGCGCCCAACGATGCCGACGCTTCGCGATAGTCCTGCGGCACGATGGTGAAAATCTCGATGAGCAGGCTCACCAATATGGGCAGTATCATCACGCCCAGCACCACGCCGCTCGCCAGCACCGTGTAGCCGCTCGTGTAATCCACGAATTTCGGACCCAGCCGGTCGGCAATCCACGGCACGATGATGAGCGTGCCCCACACGCCGTACACGACGGAGGGTATGCCCGCCAGAATATCGAATATGGGAAACACCACCCGCTTCACCCACGAGCCGGCATACTCCGTCAGGAACAGGGCCGACAGCAGGGCGATGGGCAGCGCGATGGCTATCGACAGCGCCGTAACGAACAGCGTCCCCACGATGAAAGGCAGGAATCCGAATTCCCCGCTGAGCGGCTTCCACTCCCGCCCCGACAGCAGCCCCCACAGCGAGTGCTCCGACAGTATGAGCCGGCTTTTGAAAAACAGTCCGATGCCTATCGCCACCAGTAAAAACAACGACAGCCATGTCAATACACGCATGACCGTGCGCATGGCTTTGTCTTTGTAGAGGCGTCGTTGCAGCAGCGGGAGACTCATGATTTTAGGGGTTCAGTTTGGCGAGTTCGCTGTCTATCGTACTTTGCGGCAGCGGTATGTAGCCCGTTTCTATGGCGTATTTCTGCCCTTCGGTCAGGGCGAAACGTATAAATTCCACGACGACCTCGTTTTGCGGCATACCGTTGCTTACCAAGTAGAGGTTGCGGGCGGGGGGCGAGGGGTAGCGACCGTCGCCTATGGCGGCAATCAAGTCCGGAGTCGTGTCGTAGAAAAGTTCGTCCGCATCGATTTGTCCGTTTTCGTCGGTGTCGATGGGGAGCACTGCCATGCCCTCGTAAGGCTTGCGCGTGCGCATATCATATATATAGGCGATGTTGTTGTAACCGATGCCCACTTTGTCTTTCTGTATGGCGGCAGCCACGCCCGGGTCGCTATATACTGCCGTGCCTTCGAGCTGTTCCTGCCGTTTGCCGAACCACGCCGCCCACGTCTCCGCAGCCCCGCAGGCGTCGGAGCGAGTATATACGTGTATGGGTATGCTGCTGTCGGTGCCCAACAGGTCGCCGTAGGTGGCGTATTCGTTGTTCCACAGCGCCGATGCCGTTTCGCGGCGCAGCCCTTGGCGGCAAAGCTCGTCGTACAGCGGATTTTCACGGTTTATCGTAGCCACTACGGCATCTTTCGTAACGGCGAAGCCGAAAGCACCGTTCTCTTTCTCCACGTCGTAAATCTCGCGCGACACCATGCCCAGATCCACGACCTTCGCCAGCGCGTCGGTCATGCCTTTGCCGGCGCCGCCGCCTGAAATGTCGATGCGCACCTGCGGGTGCAGCTTGCGAAACTCTTCCGACCATTTCACTACCATCGGATAGAGCGCGAATGCCCCCGAAAACGAAATGCTGCCCGTCAGCGAATCGCCCGCCGCAGCCGTTGTCGCTTCGTTTGTTGCACTGTTGCCTCCGCTCTTTTGCCGGCAGCCTGCCGATAAGAGCAGCAGCCCTGCGAGAAGTATCGATACGTTTTTCATATCCGTTTGGTTAAAAATATTCATATCGGAAAACAATCCGATATAAAATCGAAACAATTTGCAAATTTACGAATAAAATTCGTGATATAGGTTATAATAGACCTATTTTAATTTTCTTTCACGCCCGTATGCCTTTTGCCTGCAAGGCGATAAAAAAATTTCAGAAATTCTTCACTTTCATCAAAGATAATTAATAACGCTCCAAAAGTATTATATAAACCCTCTTTTGGGAGGAATATACTGGGATTAATAAAAATAGGTTAGATAGTTATGGCAATAGAGCGGATAAAAAATCTGCCGTGAAAATGGTGCGGAAGCAGAGGCGCAGGCTCCCGTAATCGTGTCGGCGAGCCGTTCGACGGATATTCCTGTATTTTATGTCGACTTCCGATTCGGAGAGAGTTTTGCAAATAAAGCAAAAATTTTTAGCGGAAAATTTTGAAAATTCATTTTATAAAAATATTTTTTTGCGAAAAGAATTGAATAACCAACAAAATAGATTATGAAAAAAAGTTTACTGTTTTTAGTCGTTTCCGCGCTTTTGTGGGGCGGAGCGGCAACGGTGCAAGCCGAAATCTATTCCGGCGAATGCGGTGCCGATGGCGCCAATGTTACTTGGAAACTCGATACCGAGACGGGCTTACTCGAAATTTCCGGTACGGGGGCAATGGAAAATTATTATGGTTATTATTCGTCGTCCCCATGGCTTAATTATTGCACATCGATTACTTCGTTAACGATAGGAGATGGTGTTACCTCTATCGGTGACTATGCTTTTTCCGATTGCTCCGGCTTGACGTCGGTAACAATTCCTGAAAGTGTTCAGACTATCGGTGACGGGGCTTTTTCCGGTTGCAGCGGTTTGACAGAATTTAAGGGAAAATTTGCATCGGACAACGGGCATTGTCTTATTGTAAATGATACCTTGAAAGCCTTTGCACCGAGCGGATTGGCCCAATATATCATACCTGACGAAGTTAAGGTCATCGGCGGCAGAGCTTTTGAATTTTGTACGTGCTTGACGTCGGTAACGATACGCGAGGGCGTTACAAGTATCGGTGAAGATGCTTTTTGCGATTGTGAGAGTTTAACGTCGGTAATGATAGAAAATGGCGTTCAGACTATCGGCGACGATGCTTTTTACAATTGCACGGGTTTGACGTTGGTAACAATTCCTGAGAGTGTTCAGGTTATCGGTGAGAGGGCTTTTTACGGTTGCGACGGCTTGACAGAATTTAAGGGGAAATTTGCAGTAGACAACTGTTGTCTTATTGTAAACGATACCTTAAAAGTGTTTGCACACAATTGCGGTCTGTCCGAATATACCATACCCGATGAAGTTAAAGTTATCGGCGAGAGGGCTTTTTCCGGTTGCCCGAGCTTGACATCGGTAACGATACCCGAGAGTGTTACCGCCATCGACAACGATGCTTTTTCGTGGTGCGACGGCTTGACGTCGATAACGATAGGCGAGGGCGTTACCTCTATCGGCGAGAGAGCTTTTTCCCTTTGTGAGAGCTTGGAGTCGGTAACGATACCCAATAGTGTTACCGTTATCGGCAAGGATGCTTTTGCGTGTTGCGAAAGTTTGATGTCGGTAACGATAGGCGAAAGTGTTACCTCTATCGGCAACGGTGCTTTTGGTGCTTGCAAGAGCTTGGAAAAATTTGAAGGGAAATGGGCATCGGAAGATAATCGTTGCCTTATCGTAAACGATACGCTCCGATTTTTTGCACAGGGTGGATTGCCTTCTTATTCTATACCCAATGGCGTTACCGCTATCGGCAATGATGCTTTTGTCCGTTGCACGGCTTTGGAGTCGGTAACGATACCCCCAAGTGTTACGTCTATCGGTAACGATGCTTTTGACTGGTGTGAGGCTTTGGAGTCGGTAACGATAGGTGAGGGCGTTACCTCTATCGGCAAAAGTGCTTTTTTCAGTTGCGAGAGCTTGAAGTCGGTAACTGCCTGTAATCCGACACCGGTGAATATTGTAATAACAGATGAATGGGAAGAAGTCTACTTTGCTTTCGAGTATGTGAATTGTGCCAAGTGCACGCTCTATGTACCTGCCGAATCGGTAGAAAAGTACAAAGCCGCTGAAGGGTGGAAAGAGTTCGGAACGATATTGCCGATAGGAGCGTCCGCTATTACGGAAACGCAGCAAGAGCAAGCCGACGGACACATAACGGTGTATAATCTGCAAGGCGTGCCGGTACTCGAAACCGATGATGCCGCCGCCCTCCGCAAGTTGTCTGCCGGCGCCTACATCGTGAACGGCAAGAAAATGATTATCGCCCGATAGCGCGAATATTACAGCAAAAGACGATAGAATGAAAAGAAAATTTTCTGAATAATAATCTTTAACGTGCCGCCCTGCCTCACGCAGGGCGGCTTTTTCTATATACGAAGAAAAAAGTCGTTTGCAGCAGGTGCGAAAAATATTTTGTAATTATTTCGGGAGAAAATTTGGAAGGTATGTTGAAAATCGCTTACTTTGCACTCTGTTTTGCAAACACCCTTGAATAAAATAATAAAATAGATAGCGAGATGTCTAAAATTTGTCAGATTACGGGAAAGAAAGCCATGGTTGGCAATAACGTATCCCACTCGAAAAGACGTACGAAGAGAAGATTCAACGTCAATTTATTTACCAAAAAGTTCTATTGGGTAGAACAGGATTGCTGGATCAGCTTGCGCATTTCGGCAGCAGGTCTGCGCACCATCAACAAAATGGGTCTGGACGCCGCTCTGAAACAGGCAGCCAGCAAAGGTTATCTAAACGCTTAATGTAAGAGGATATGGCAAAGAAAGCAAAAGGCAACAGAGTCCAAGTGATTCTCGAATGCACCGAGCAGAAAGAGAGTGGTATGCCGGGTATGTCGCGTTACATCACGACCAAAAACAGAAAAAATACCACCGAACGTTTGGAGTTGAAAAAATACAACCCCATACTGAGAAGAGTAACCATTCACAAAGAAATCAAATAATAAGCAGCCATGGCAAAGAAAACCGTCGCATCGCTCCAAAAAGGTGAAGGTCGCACCTACTCCAAAGTCATCAAAATGGTGAAATCGCCCAAGACCGGAGCTTATGTATTCCAATCGGAAATGGTTCCCAACGAAAAAGTGAACGAATTTCTCGCAAAATAAGGAGAGTCCTTTCAATCTATATCAAAGGTCGCATACACGGTATGCGACCTTTTTTCGTATCGAAAAAAACGGGAAGAAAGGGAAAAGGTTGTTAATCGGGGAACACGGCTCGAACTAACGGGGCGGCAAGGCGTTGTAAGGGTGTAAACAAAAAATTAATCATCGGTCTAAAAAAAGGATTATGGAATTTGTGTGGTACATCATCATCGGCATTCTTGCCGGATTTTTGGCGGGCAAACTGATGCGGGGCGGCGGTTTCGGGCGGCTCGTGAATCTGCTGCTCGGAATTGCAGGCGGCGTATTGGGCGGCTGGCTGTTCGGACTGTTCGGTTTTACGTCGGCAGGGCTGGCGGGCAATTTGCTGACATCGCTCATCGGAGCGGTGCTGCTGTTGTGGATTGTTTCGCTGTTCAGACGCAGACCGGTAAATCAATAGGGTTCAATTCTAAAATATACGATTATGAAAAGTATGAATTTCTGTTTGGGCATAGGGCTGGGTGTCGTACTGGGTATGGCGGTGTGCTGCTGCAAAATGTCGGCGAAATCGAAAGAGGCTGCCGAATGGAAAAAGCGGCTGCTCGACGCCGGTACGAAAGTTGCCGACAAAGCCGCCGAAAAGGTGGAGGAGATGAAAGACAAGGCTCACTCCCTCGCCGACGAAATGAAGAAATAAAAGCTGTCGGATTTTCTGAATAGCTATGTTTAACTTTTTAATTTTTAAGTCATGAACAAAATGGACGAAAAAAAATCGGGCAAATGCTGCAACGATGAAGCGCAAAAGGGTGGCAAATCATCTTCGTGCGAGAAGCCGGGCAAGAAATAATCTGCTCCGACAGGCACACTATTTGTCCTTGCTTGTTTCGGTCGGAAAAATTTTCCGACCGAAATTTTTATATCGACAATACGAGCGTGAGGTAGACAGCAGCTGCGGGCGCGGCGAGAAATACGCTGTCGAAGCGGTCGAGCATGCCGCCGTGTCCGGGCAGTATCGAGCCGGAATCCTTGACTTGCAGGGTGCGTTTCAGAAGCGATTCGCACAGGTCGCCGAAGGTCGAAAAGAGCGACACCACGACGGCGAATCCCAACCATCGCCACAGGTCGAGCATCAACGGGCAATAGCGCGACCATACCCACCCCAATAGCAGGCAGAAAATGAATCCGCCGAAAAATCCTTCCCACGACTTTTTCGGAGATATGCGCTCGAAGAGGCGATGCCGACCGAGCGTGCAGCCCACGACGTAGGCGCCGGTGTCATTAATCCAGATAAAAGAGAAAAATGCGAGCGCCATTCGGGCGTTGTAGGCGCTTCCCGCTCCCACCGGCGGGTAGGCGACAAGGGCAAGCAAGCCCAGCGGCAGGGCGATGTAGAGCTGTCCGAGCAGCGACGCGCCCCACGAGGCAATGGGATTTTCTTCTTTGAGGTAAAGGCGTATGATGAACGTATAGAACAGATACAGCATATAGGGAATGAGTATGAGCATCACTGCCGATACCGGCAGCACGACCGGATAGGCGAAGATGATGAACAGCACGCCGACTAAATAGGTGCCGCCCAGTATATCGGCATAGAGCGTGCGTCGAAAGGCATTCGGGCAAACAAGACGGTAAAACTCGGAGAGGCTGAGTATGGTGATGATGAGTACGAGTCCGCGAAAAGATTCCGCACTGTACCACGTGGCGGCGATGATGACGGCAACGAACAAGATTCCGGTAATGGAACGGGTAAGGAGATTTTTCATGGTTCTATGCGATAACGCCGCCGACGGACGACCGTCGGCGGCTATGTATTTTATTCTTTGTCTTTGGTTTCGACGGAAGTGTCGGCAGCCGGCGTTTCGGCGGCTGCGGGATTTTCCGCATCAGCCTTTGCCGGTTCGGCATCACCGGCGGAAGCGGCAGATTCTTCGGCTTTCTGTTCTTCCAGCGCCTTATTGTCGCGGAGTATTTCTTCGCTTCGCGATGCCCATTGGCGTTTGCCGAATATGCGCTCCACGTCTTCGGTAAAGATGACTTCGCGCTCGATAAGCACCTGAGTCAATTGCGCGTGCCCTTCGGCGTGTTCGGAGAGCAATTTTTTAGCCCGCTCGTACTGCTCGCTGATGATGCGACTCACCTCTTTGTCGATGGTGCGGGCGGTTTCCTCGCTGTACGGTTTGGTGAAACCGTAGTCCTGCCCCGTCGAGTCGTAATAGGAAATATTGGGCAGCTCGCTGCTCATGCCGAAGTATGCCACGATGGCGTAAGCCTGCTTGGTAACCCGTTCGAGGTCATTTGCCGCGCCAGTAGATATATGCCCGATGAACAGCTCTTCGGCAGCGCGCCCGCCGAGCGTGGCGCACATTTCGTCGAGCATCGCTTCCTTCGGCGTAATCTGCCGTTCCTCCGGCAGATACCATGCGGCGCCGAGCGCTTTACCGCGCGGGACGATAGTAACTTTCACCAACGGATTGGCATATTGCAGGAACCAGCTCAATGCGGCATGACCCGCTTCGTGTATGGCAATGGAGCGTTTTTCTTCGTTCGTGGTAATTTTCGTGCGTTTTTCAAGACCGCCGATAATGCGATCGACAGCGTCCATGAAGTCCTGCTTCTGCACCCACTGCTTGCGCTTGCGCGCGGCGATGAGGGCGGCTTCGTTGCAGACGTTGGCGATGTCGGCGCCCGAAAATCCGGGAGTCTGGCGCGCCAACAAATCGATGTCCACCGACTCGTCTATCTTCACGCCGCGCAGGTGCACCTTGAAAATTTCCTTGCGGTCGTTGAGGTCGGGCAGCTCCACATAAATCTGACGGTCGAAACGACCCGCCCGCAAGAGGGCTTTGTCGAGAATGTCCACGCGGTTGGTCGCCCCCAGCACGATGATGCCGCTGTTCGTGCCGAAACCGTCCATTTCGGTAAGCAGCTGATTCAACGTATTTTCGCGTTCATCATTCGCACCCATGTTCGGGTTGCGACCGCGCGCCCGACCTACGGCATCGATTTCGTCGATGAAGATGATGCAGGGCGATTTTTCCTTCGCCTGCCGAAAGAGGTCGCGCACCCGCGAGGCGCCGACGCCGACGAACATTTCGACGAAATCAGAGCCGGAAAGCGAGAAGAACGGCACATTCGCCTCACCGGCAACAGCTTTGGCAAGCAGGGTTTTACCCGTACCCGGAGGACCCACGAGCAGGGCGCCTTTGGGTATCTTTCCGCCCAACTCGTTATAACGTTTCGGATTTTTCAGAAATTCGACGATTTCCTCCACCTCCTCTTTAGCTTCGGAAAGACCCGCCACATCTTTGAAAGAAACTTTTGTGGAGCCTTCCTTGTCGAAAAGCTGCGCCTTGGATTTGCCCACATTGAATACGCCGCCCCCGCCTCCTCCGCCACCGGACATGCGCCGCATCAGGAAGAACCAAAAGACGAACAGGAGTATAATAGGTCCGAACGACCAAAGCATATCGCTGAAATCGCTGCTCTTTTCGTAATTAATCTGCGTAGAAAAACCGAACTTCTCTTTCCACGTGTTCACCTCCTCATTGAAGGTGGCAGCATCGGGAATGTTCACAAAAAGTTTGGGCGAACGTCCTATCTTCTTGGCATCGTCGGTTTTGAAAACTTTTCGGGCGGTCGAGTCGGAAAGCACGACTTCCAAATAGTCCTTATTGGTATAGACGGTGATGCGCTCCACCGTACCGCCCTCCTGCACTATTTGTTCAAACTCCGTCCAACTCACTTTCTTCGACGAGGAGCCGTCGTTCATATAATAGACGCCGATAAGCGAAAGGGCTATCAGGGCGTACATCCAATAGAGGTTGATACGGAATATTTTTTTATTGCCTTTTTGCGGATTGTTATTTCTCATAAAACGAAAACAAATTCACGTTTGACTTTTATCGACGTAGTGCAAAAATCATTCCACATCGGGTAGCTCTGTCAATTTGGCATCGCTCCACAACTGTTCGAGCTTGTAGTAATTGCGCTGCTCCGGCTGGAATATATGCACATAAATATGTCCGTAATCGATAACGATCCACTGGGCATTCCGGTAGCCGTCGTAATTGAAAGGCTTCACGCCCATTTTGTCGAGCGCGGTCTCGCGCACCGAGTCGGCAATGGCAGCCACCTGCATGGGCGAACCGCCCTGACAGATAATGAAATATTGCGCCGACGACGATTCGATTTTAGTCAAATCGACCGTAACGATTTTTTTGCCTTTCTTCTCCTGTATGCCTTCGATAATGGTCTGTATCAATTTCCGGTTTTCTTCCATAAATACAAGTATCACTTTTCTTTCCCGCAAAGATAAAGCAATATATGCGTGCCGCCAAATTTTTACGGGTTGGTTTTTTACGTTGCAAAGATAATCCGATTTTTAAGAACGACAGCCCCGAAGAAAATAAATCGCCGCACAAAAGCGATGTGCGATGTAACCGGAGCGATACATTAGCGAACGGGAACATACGGACACGGGGCGGAAATTTTCCGCCCCGTGTCTTTGTTTTGTGTTGTGATTTGCGTTATCCGATGACAACCATCTTCTCATCACCACGCATTGTAGGGTTCGAAAGGAGCGTCATTTTCTGCGATGCCCCACTGCGGGTTATATTGCAGTATTGCATTGTCAATAGGCAACGACTGATAATAAGCGTCATTAATGGACTTGCTGTAAGTCTTCTCACCGATCTTATGCTCGATGATGTCCTTGCTCCAAGGCTTTCCTGCATCTTGCGCATAGCGTTTCAGATCCAGTGTGCGTTGGAAAGAAGCGATTGGCTGTTCGCGGCGGCGTTCTGTCAGAATCTCGTTCAGCAACTGGTCTTGCGACAGGGAGGCGCCATCTGGCAAGTCGCTATCGGGACCTTCGTAACGATACTTGCGCAGCAGATTCAGATCTGCCAAGGCATCAGAGAGGTTATTGGTGCGAGCTGCGGCTTCAGCCTTCATCAAGAGCAGCAAGGGATAGGTTACGCCTACCGTAACGGAAAGTTGTTCGCGATCATACTCCAGTTGAATGCCATCATCATAAACGATATCACCCACTGTTTTTTTATAACCATTGTTTGTCAAGGCAAACTTCTTCCAGCGCAAATCTTTCTCTTTGTCGAAGATAGAAGCCCAATCATCTGATGGATAGAAGCGCTGGCGGTTAGACTGCCAAGGAGCCTCGCGATACAACAAGTTTTCACGGTTGTTGGTCTGATCGAAAAGCAAGTCAGGCCCTTTCAAGGTCATGTAGATTTCGGGAGAAACACCAGGCTCTTCTTGGATTTCTGTAGTAGCTTCATAATAGAAATCAGCAAAATTATAGATCATTTCATCTACACTCTTTCTGTTAGCCAGAGCTAATTCCCATGCTTTCTGGCAGTCGCTCAGCATATTCTCCCAATTACGCGTAAACATATGATACTCGGCTCGCAAAGCATAGGCGCAAGCACGATCTGCCCGACAGGGATTGGCTATTGAAGTAGGGCAGTTTTCACAAGCATAGTCCAGATCTTCCTTCACTTGAGCAAGAAGTTCATCGGTAGTGGACAACGGACCATTGGTAGTATTGGGATCACTGTTTGTACGGCAAGGGAGCACCTTCGTATCGTTGACCGCTCCCGGCACATACATCGGACCGTATATCAATGCCAAATTCAGATAAATCCAAGCACGTCCGGCTTTGGCCTGTGCAATGACACCCTTGGCATATTCTGACTCTGCATCGATGTCGCTCACACCATCTATTACGTTATTAAAATAACCGATAGCCCTGTAAGTGTAAGTCCAAGCCATAGGAGTCATCTTGGGATCCATTACCGGTGTGTAGAAAGTATAGCCTGCCAACAAATCCAAGTTGGGATAAGTTGCTGTAAACTGATATTTTGCATGGATTTCGCTTATCTGTAAGTTATCACCCATATAAGCATAGAAACAGGTTCTGTTATTATCGTACATGAAATAACTGATCGTATTCGTATTATTCAAGAGGTTCTCGAACTGTGTTATCTCCGTCGGGATCATCTTCCCCACGGGCTTGACATCCAAGAAATCATCGCAGGATGAGCATACCAATGCACATACCGCAAGCAATGTATATCCTAATTTTCTCATAATTCTTTTATTGTTTAAAAGCTGAATGAAACACCAATATAAAACTCCGGATTTAAGGGCAAGATGGAATATCCGGCATTGCTCGATGCACCAAAACCGCCACTGGTATTGAGCTCCATCGTCTCGGGATCGATATCACAATCCTTTGCCGTAACTCGGAAGAGATTACGGGCTTGCAAATAGATACGTGCATCGCTCATGCCGATTTTGCTGATCAACGATTTGCTGAAATTATAGGTCAGCGTTACGTCGCGCAGCTTGAGATAGCTGGCGTTGCCCAGATTCACATCGCAGTAGGGGAAGTAGAACATGTCCATATTCCAACTCTGGTAGACCGGATAAATGGTATTGGCCTCATCACCCGTTTTTTGCCAACGTTCACCAACATGGCGATTGTTTATATTGGAACCTTGGAACGTATCTTTGCGGTATTTATGTCCTAACTTGGCAATGAACATGAAGGAAAAATCCCAGTTTTTATAGGTAAAGTTGCTGGACAGCGACATATCGAACTTCGGTGTTGCAGTGCCCTGAAAATAAACATCGTCTACTACCGCATCGCCGGCCAGTTTCACAGTACCGTCAGCTCCATAAATCTGTACCTCTCCCTTGTCATTCAAACCGGCAAAACGATAACCGAACAAACCATTCATCGGATAACCCGCAGCGTTAATAGTCTGTACTGTTGCCCAAGAATTGGGATACGGGCGGTTTACATTGTATTCCAGTACTTTGTTCTTGTTATACGAGAAATTGTAGACAAGATTCCAGCTGAAGTCTTTTGTCTTCACCGGCGTACCGTGCAGGGTCAGTTCATATCCGCGGTTTTCAATGGAACCCACATTCTTTGTCATTGATGATGCTCCCGTAGTGGGATCCGTGGCGTCGCTGGCCAGCAAGTCAGTACTTTTCTTGTAATAGTAGTCGAAGCTGAAGCCCAAACGATTCTTCAAAACATCGACATCTAAACCGATGTCGGTAGTTTTGGTCTTCTCCCAGCGGAGAGTGTTGTTGGGATAGGAAGAGATGCCATAGGAGATACCTCCCGTAGTGCTGTTATAAGAACCCGTAGAGAGAATCAGATATGGACCCTGACTCAGCGAAATATTACCGTTGATACCATAAGAAGCACGTATATTCAAGCGGTCAATCCAGTCTACGTTAAAGAAACTCTCGTTACTCAGTTTCCAAGTTCCACCAACCGACCACATCGGTTTGTGGCGATACTTGGGATCGGTACCGAAGAAATTGGTAAGGTCTTCACGCACACTACCACTGATCAGGTAGCGATTGTCGTACTCGTATGATCCGTTGAAATACCAGGAAACGAATCGGTTGTCTCGCAATGAATAAGCTCCATAATTCAAAGAGCTACCCAAACTATTACCACCCATCATATCCGAATTATTGATACCGGACTTCAGGTCTTTGATGTTCACCGGAGTAAATGAACCGGCTGTGGAGTTATAGCCCAGACGACTTGCGTATTGATTGTCATCGTTAGTAAGACGGCGCACTTCGTTACCGACTAAGGCGCTGACACGATGCTTGCCAAACTCTCGGTTGAAGTTCACCTGTGTACGCACTGTCCAACTCTCGTTGGTATAGCGGGTTTCATCGATCAAATCACCATCGGGAATGTAATGGTCTGAAGGTGTATCGATAGAGGTGCTGTTATTGTAAGCCAGACGCATACGATAGCTGTCTGCTTCACTGATAGATTTATATGTACGATTACCACGTGTCCAGTTGCCACCCACTTCGGCTGTCAGACCTTCCACAATAGTGAAGCGCACGAAGCCGTTGAAGCGTGCCGCAAAGCTTTTGCTGGTGGTATAGTCATCGTAAGCATCTGTAATGGGGTTGTAGTAAGTATCTTTCATGCCCCCCACTGAACTATAGAGCTGCTGATTGGCATAGCTGATGGTACGAATGTCGGTCAGGTTGCCGCTATCGTCTTTCAACTGTGTATAAGGCTTTACGAAAGAGCTGTAGTCTGTCAATGTCTGCCACCCCACGCGCGGAGCATTGGAGCTCGAGTAGTTAATGTTGGCTGCCACGCCTATCGTTACGAATTTGTAAGGAGTCCACTCATTCTTCAGATCGATCAACAGACGGTTGTCTTCTGTATTGATGTATGAAGAGCGGTTGTTGGTATAATTGACCACCAGATTATAACGGTCGGTATCAGTACCTCCGCCGATGCCCACATTATGAGTCTGCGTGAAAGCCATGCGGAACATATGCTTTTCCATATCGTCCAAAAAGTTATTGCCGCGCAGCTTGTCTATCGCGCTATTGAACTGCTCTTCGCTGATCCTGCCCGCCCTGCGCTGTGTCAGCAGGTAAACCACTTCGCTCTGGCTGGTGGATCTGGCAGATAAAGCATAGGAACTTGATGACGGGTCTTGGTCATACAGATTCAACTCCGCGTCGATGTAGTCGGAAGTGGAAGCCATGTGCAGATAGTCCAAATTGGGCTTAGGCGTAAATTCGAAAGTTCCGCGATAGCTGATCTTGGCTTTGCCTTTCTGTCCACTCTTCGTCGTAACGACAATCACACCGTTTGCCGAACGGGAACCATAGATAGAGGCTGCTACACCGTCTTTCAATACGGTGATATTTTCGATGTTTTCCGGATTCAGATCATCTAACGAACATTCCGTAGGGTAGCCGTCCACCACAACTAACGGAGCGGTCTCGGCATTCAACGTCGAGATACCGCGAATAGAGATATTCCCTTTCTTGTCCAGTACTACACCGGCAATCTGACCTTCCATCACGTTCTTCAAATTGGAATTCAGTTTTGCTTCCAACTGCTCGCTGCGCACCGTACCGAAGGCACCCGTTGCCCGCTCTTTGGAAATCGTCTGATATCCCGTTACAATGACATCGTCCAGTACATTGGTATCTTCTTCCATCACGATGGTAGTAGCCATGGACAGCTTAGTCATTGGGATCATTTGCGTCTTCATGCCTACAAACGAAAATTTGACAACACTTGCCTTCACTTCGCTCTTCAAGGTCAAGACGAATTTACCATTTACATCGGTTACCGTTCCAATTTGAGTGCCCGGCACAGAAATTGTAACGCCTACCAGTGGTACGTTCCGCTCATCGGTTACAGTACCACGAATTGTACGCTCCGTCTGCGCCCGCAACCCGGTGCAGGCACAAATCAGAAGTACAAAGAGCATAATAAAATACTTCTTAGTCATAACATATATTTAAGTTGGTTTTAGTTAGGATTCTTATTTCTTTTCAGACTGTTGCAATGCATCGACAATGGCAGTACGCACAGCCTCTCCGCGCAAGTGCTTGCGGAAAATACGCCCCTCCTTGTCGATGGCTACGATGAACGGAATGCCTCGGAACTGATATTTGTCCATCGCTTCCCGTCCCGAGTTGGGAGCCAGCAATTGTGTCCACTCCATCTTCTCTTCGACCATCGCCTTGCGCCATGCATCTTCATCGTCGTCAATGGATACACTGAGGAAAGCAACGTCGGGATTGTTCTTGAACTCTTCATAATACTTCTTCAGATTGGGAAGCTCTTGACGGCAGGGACCGCACCAACTAGCCCAGAAGTCGATGATCACGACTTTCCCCTTGAAAGAATCCAAACTCACCGGCTTGCCTTTGTCATTGTTGAAGGTAAAGAGGGGGGGCCATCTCTCCTTCCTGCATCTTGCGCTGCTTCTCCAACTTATCCATCAATCCTTTGCGATACTCCTGCGCCACCGTAGAGCCCGGATTTTTGACCTGCATATTGGTAAGCGTCGTTTCTATGAGTAAAGAATCTTTGGCATAATCCAATGCCGACAACAGAACCACGCAACTGGTCAGGTAGTCGTAATGCTCCACCAAATAGCGTATATAGCTGCGCGCATCTTCGTTGTTCATATTATACAAATCCTTGGAGATATCTGCTTTTTGCTTGTCGTCAAGCGACGGTGCCCGGACTGCCTGAGAGATGGCAATCATGTTCTGATAATTGCGATAGTTGACATAGTTAGCCAGATTCATCAGCTCGTTCTTGGGGCCGGCCTGAATATATACATAAGGAGGATTCTTAATACGAATCTTTGCCGTATCGATGCCACGGAAGTTGATTTCCATATCTTCGTCTTCCACCCATGCCCGTACCGACTGCGACCGGCAACAGATAATTGTTACCGCACCCGGCTTCTCTTTCTGCACCGTCAACGAATAGGTATGGTCAGGGTTTATCTCCGTTTCGCCAAGCGTAATATGCTCGAAACCCTTGCTCTGAACCACACTTACCTTTTTGTCAGCACCTATAAATTGAACTTTGCCACTGATTTTCACCGTCTTCTGTGCGAATAGACATCCTGAAGCCAGCACCAATAATCCCAATAAAACTAGCACTCTTTTCATAACATAGAATCATTTCTTATAATAGGAAATCGTCTCAGAACATTAAGACCTTTCAAATACTACCGAAAGGTATGCCTAAATATCTCTTTAAAATCCTACTTTCTATATATGACAATTTCGCTGTAAAGATATAAATTAAATTTTAATATTCAAAAAAATCGTAATTTATTGATGTAATTCTGCATTTTGTTTTAAATAATACTATTTGTACCCGATAAGAGTCCCGTTTTTGAAAGAAGCCGATTCGCCTTACATATCAGCGGTCTCCTCTTGTCTTGCCGGAGCAAACTCTTTGGAGTTCTGTTCCTCTCAAAATTCGGGATTGACCGATATAATTTCCGACGACAGATGGCCAAATTTGATTGGAAGTAGTATGTACTGTTTATATGTACGTGCGTACACGCGCGCGGAACGACAGATTTCGTTTCAGTCGGTGAACCAGCAAAAAACAGGCATCGGAAACTGCGTTCCCGATGCCTGACACATATTACATAAAGAGGAATTATTTCTTTGAAATTTTGGAGTAGCGTTTGTTGAGCAGGGTGATGATGTCGCCCGTGATGTTGTATGCCGGATTGATGAAAAGCGTGCTGTTTTTGTTTAAGATGACTTCGTATTTGCCGTCCTTGTTGTACTCTTTGATGAAGTTGGTAATGGAGTCGGTAACCTGCGCCAACATTTTCTGCTGCTCCTGCAACAATTCGTTTTCGAGTTGTTGGGCGTAGGTCTGCAACTCCTGCTGCTGTTTGAGTAGGCGCTGCTGTTCCTGTTCGAAGCGGTCTTGCGAGAGGAAAGCGTTATTTTTCACCTTGCGCTCGAACTCCGCCATCTCTTTTTCGAGCTTGCGACCTTTCTCATTTACGGAAGCGCGGGCGTTTTCCTGACGGGTGAGCATTTCCTCGTTCAGATCGCGGGCGAGGTTGTAGTTGGTGAGCAGCGAATCGATGTCGACGTATGCGATGGGGAGATTTTTTCCGTAGGAAACCGGTGCCGCCGTCTGATTGTCGGGCGCGGCAGCAGGAGCGGGTTGTTGGCAGCTTGCCACCGTAAGCATGGCAGCCGTGCAGAACGAGAGAATGATGTATTTGTGCATTTGTTTATGAATTTAGATTTTTTGTCCGTTATCGTTTGTCGGGTGAAGTCCTTGCCGGTGCCGGTCGGCATAGTCGGTCGAAAGAGCGCAGGTAATGCCCCGCTTTTTCAATGCCTTGTTATCTCCGATATGCGTCTGCGGAAAGCGCCCTCCCCGCACGAAAAAAACTCTTATTCCCAAGAGCATCACGGCAACGGCGACAATTATCAGGGTAAGCAAGACGACTTTTCCCATAAATTTTCTATATTTGTATGCAAATATAAAAGAAGAAACCGCGACTTGGTACTTTTTATCGTTCGATTTGGCTGTTTATATTAATTTATAAATCTTTTTAACATATAAGCACCCTTTTCGGGCGGTAAAAGCCGGTCTTTTCAAAAAAATTAAAGAATTATGGAATTGAAAGAATTGCAACCCCAAGTCATCTGGCGTTATTTCGACGAAATAACCCGGGTGCCCCGCCCCTCGAAAAAGGAGGAGAAAATACGGGCTTATCTGCTCGATTTTGCAAAAAAACACAACCTGCCGGCGAAAACTGATGCCACCGGCAATGTCGTCATCAGCAAACCGGCGACGCATGGGTGTGAAGCCCGCCCCGGCGTCGTGCTGCAAGCGCACATGGATATGGTGTGCGAGAAAAATGCCGACGTCGTGCACGACTTCGAGAACGACCCCATAGAGACCTGCATCGACGGCGAATGGGTGCGCGCCAAAGGCACGACGCTCGGTGCCGACAACGGTATCGGCATGGCGGCAGCTTTGGCGGTGCTCGCCTCCGACGACCTGCGACACCCCGCTCTCGAAGCCCTTTTCACCGTCGATGAGGAAACTGGGCTTACCGGCGCTTTCGGTATGCAGGAGGGATTCATTACCGGAAAATACCTGCTCAATCTCGACTCGGAGGACGAAGCCGAAATATTCATCGGCTGCGCCGGCGGCGTCGATACCACTTCGACCTTCACCTACGCGCCGCAGCCTTTTCCCGCCGGTTACGCGGCATTGCGCGTCGCCGTGTCGAAGCTGCTGGGCGGACACTCCGGCAGCGACATCAACGAAGGGCGCGGAAACGCCAATAAAATACTTGCCCGTTTCCTCTGCGCCTGTCTGAAAAAATACGATATGCACCTCTGCGCCATCGACGGCGGCAATCTGCACAACGCCATTCCGCGCGAAGCGTGGGCGGTCGTTGCCGTTCCCGCTGCCGACAAGGAGCACCTGCGCGTCGACCTCAATCTCTACCAAGCCGTGATAGAGGCGGAGCTGGCTGCCACCGACCCCGATGTCGCCCTGTCGCTCGACTCGTGCGACGCTCCGGCGACCTGCATCGACGACACCACTGCCGCCGCATTGCTGCGGGCGCTCTATGCCTGCCCGCACGGCGTCATGGGCATGAGCCGCGACATTCCCGGATTAGTGGAAACCTCGACCAATCTGGCGTCGGTGAAGATGAAAGAGGGAAACACGATAGTCGTCGCCACCAGCCAACGCAGCTCGGTGGAGTCGCTCAAACACGACATCGCCGCCCAAGTAGAAAACCTCTTTGCCCTTGCTGGCGCCGTGCCCACGCACGGCGAAGGCTATCCCGGCTGGAAGCCGAACTTGAAATCGACGCTTCTCGACGTCGCCGTGAAATCGTATGAAGAACTCTACGGCATCACGCCGGCGGTGAAGGCTATCCACGCCGGTCTCGAATGCGGACTTTTCCTGCAAAAAAATCCCGACTTGGAGATGATTTCGTTCGGTCCCACGCTGCGCGGCGTGCACTCGCCCGACGAGAAAATGCATATTCCCGCCGTCGAAAAATTCTGGAATCACCTCACCGCGATACTCCGCAAACTCGCCGAATAACCGGCAGACATTTTTTTCAGACGCAGCCGCTTCCTTAGTGGCTGCGTCCGTTTTTTTCTCCGGCTTTCTTTTCCGCCGGAAACGCCGATTTGCATATATGGCGGAAGTGCATTATCTTTGCACCCGCTCGTGTACTTGACAACCACGTTAAAAACAAGATTATGAAACAGACCGTCGATTTGACATTTGCCTTGATGGGCATACTTTTCTGCGTATGCCTTACCTTAGCCAACATTTTGGAAGTGAAAATCGTAGCCGCCGGACCGCTCACCCTGACGGCGGGGCTTATCGTCTTTCCGCTCTCTTACATCATCAACGACTGCGTGGCCGAAGTGTGGGGCTACCGCAAGGCGCGCCTGCTGATATGGACGGGGTTCATCGTTAATTTCATCGCCGTGGCATTCATACAGCTCGCCATTTGGCTGCCGGCTTCGCCCGCGTGGACGCAGCAGGAGGCGTTTGCTTCGCTGTTCGGACTGACGCCCCGCATTGCCGCCGCCAGCTTCGTGGCGTTTCTGGCAGGCTCGTTCATCAACGCCTACGTGATGAGCCGCATGAAAATCGCTTCGGGCGGACGCCGTTTCTCCCTGCGCGCCATCGTCTCGACCCTGCTCGGCGAGGGCGCCGATTCGCTTCTGTTTTTTCCGCTGGCATTCGGCGGCATACTTCCGCCCGACACGCTCGTCGCCATGATTCTGACGCAGACGGCACTGAAATCGGTTTACGAAATCATTGCCCTGCCCGTTACCGTGCGGGTGGTGCGTTGGGTCAAACGCTGTTCGGGCGCCGATGTGTACGACGACCAAGTATCGTATAACATCTTCAAAATCGGCAATATGTAATTCGCGGCAGCCTTTCCCGCAAACGACCTCTGCGCCGGCGTCCCGCCCTAATGTTTGTTAAGCGGCAAAATAGCTTTTCCCGAATTTCGTTCGTATCGTTTTTTCTCCTATATTTGTCCGAGAAAAGAATAAAACCTGCCTGAAATATGGAAAAAGAAGAAAGAGCGCGCATCATCGAACTGGTGAAGCGGGAGGTCGTTCCTGCCATCGGGTGTACGGAACCCGTAGCCGTAGCGTTGTGCGTGTCGCAAGCAGCCCGTTTGTTGGCGGCAACTCCCGAAAAAATAGAGGTGCTCCTCAGTGCGAACATTCTGAAAAACGCCATGGGCGTGGGCATACCGGGCACCGGCATGATAGGCTTGCCCATTGCGGTGGCGCTGGGCGCGTTGGTCGGTAATCCCGATTACCGCCTCGAAGTGCTCAAAGACGTAACGCCGGAATCGGTGGAGGCGGGCAAACGCTTCATCGCTGAAAACCGCATTCAAATCGGATTGAAAGAAAACATCACCGAAAAACTCTATATCGAAGTGAAAGCCACGGCGGGCGACCGCTCGGCTGTGGCGATAATCGCGGGCGACCATACCCGATTCGTATATGAAGAACGCAACGGCGAAGTGCTGCGCGACGACCGGAGCGACAGCCGCGAAGAAGCCGACGAAGACGATTGCGACCTTACATTGCGCAAAGTCTACGACTTCGCCATGACCGCCCCGATAGCAGAAATCGAATTTATTTCGGAAGCTGCGCGCCTGAACAAAGCCGCCGCCGAATATTCGTTCAAAGGCGACTACGGGCATTCGCTCGGCAAGACGATGCGCGGCGCCGCCGAGCGGCGCATCATGGGCGACAGCATCTACACGCGTGTACTTTCATACACCTCCGGCGCCTGCGACGCCCGTATGGGCGGCGCCATGATACCGGTCATGAGCAATTCGGGCAGCGGCAATCAGGGCATCGCCGCCACCATGCCGGTGGTCGTTTATGCCGAAGAAAATCATAAGACGCGGGAAGAGTTGATACGCGCATTGATGTTGAGCCACCTCACCGTCATATACATCAAACAAAGTCTGGGCAGGCTGTCGGCGTTGTGCGGCTGCGTGGTGGCGGCGACGGGGTCGAGCTGCGGCATCACCTATCTCATGGGCGGCGGTTACGACGAAATAACCTATGCCGTGAAAAACATGGTCGCCAACCTTACCGGCATGATTTGCGACGGCGCCAAGCCGAGCTGCGCCATGAAACTCACCAGCGGCGTATCCACCGCCATGTTCTCAGCCATGCTGGCGATGGAGCACAAATATGTAACCGCCGTCGAAGGCATCGTCGAAAACGATGTCGATCGCACCATACGCAACCTCACCCGCATCGGTACGCAGGGCATGAACGAAACCGACCGCGTGGTACTCGATATGATGACGCACAAATGCCCGTAGTCGGGGAGGAGCGCATCTGTTTGTCCGGTGGCGAAAGCCGCAGAATATTTTGTTAGAAAGGATAGCCGACGGCGAAGTGGAACGTGGCGTCGCGCTTGAACGAGTGGTGGGTTATCATCCACGGACGGTTTCCGATGCGTGAGGGGTCGTACATCTTCAATCCCATATCCACCCGCAGCAAGAAGTAATTGAAGTCGAGCCGTATGCCAGCTCCATATGCCAGCGCTATTTCTTTATAGAAAGAGTTGAATTTGAATTTGCCGCCGGGTTGCGACGAATAATCCTTGATTGTCCAGATGTTGCCCGCATCGAGGAAGATCGCCAGTTCCAGTTTCCAAATCAATTTGCTTCGGTATTCGGCGTTGAGGTCGAGCCGTATGTCGCCGCATTGGTTCATGAAATCGACCATCGGGTTCGTTCCCGCGTAGGTGCCCGGTCCCAATGTCCGCACCGACCACCCCCGCACGCTGTTGGCTCCACCGGAGTAATACCGTTTTTCAAAAGGTACCATACTGGAATTTCCGTAGGGAAACACGATGCCTGCACCGGCGTGCAGCGCCAACGCATTCTTTTCGTTGAAATTGATGAGGCGGGTATAGTCGAGGTCGGCTTTCACGTATTGCGAATAGCTGATTCCGAATATTTCGTACTCTCCGCCTTCGGAGCGTTTCATCGCCGAGAGCGACGATATGGCATAGAGCAGGTTGCCGGCAATTTCGCCGGCGGTGCGCAGCGTATATACCTTGCGCTGCTTGTGACTCGAAGCCGTCATGTTGTTCCGTAAGTTACTCAAATAGAATACGTATGACGACCGCATGATGAAGTGGTCTTCGTAGCTGTATCGCAGCAGCGGGTTGTCGGCGGCGATGCTGTCGAGGTTGTGTTTGAATGCATTGGTCATTTTGGGCAGATATACATAATTTATATCCACCAAATCGAAATTGTGCCGGAACCGGTTGTTGCGGCTGTTCCATTTGTATGTCCAGCCGGCGCCCGATATGAGGCGCACATATTCGGGGCGTCTTTGGTAGTCGATGTTTATGGAAAAATCGGTTGTGGAGCGCATACGGCGGGCAAAAGCGCTGCTCGTGAACGGAAAAAGGAATTTCGGAAACGAAATGCCTATTTCGCCGTTCAATTCGAGGTAGTTGTTGGAAAGCAATCCTCCCAAATCGCCCGTGATGTTTTCGTATGCCGCCCGAAATTTGGCGCTGAATGTCTGCGACCCCTTGAAAATATTCCGGTGCTGGTAGGTAACTCCTAACGAAAATCCGAAATTGCCTGCCGAGTTGGTACCCTCCACTTCGGTCGATACCACCTGTGTTTTTCCCTCCGTCAGCATGATGTGGCAGTCGAGCATATTCCTGCCCTCTTCCTCGACGGGCGTAAATACGATATTGACGTATTTCAATACTTTCAGCCGTGAAAATGCCGAGTAGGTGTTATCGACCATTCGGGCGGAGTAGAGCGCGCCGGGCATGATGTAGCAATTCTCCGCCAGAATGGAGGGACGCAAATATTTTTTCTCGCCGTAGAGTACGTAAAAATCATTGTACGACACCGTGTCTTTCACGTTTATGCTGTTGTGGTTCATGGGGTCGTATTCGGTAACGAAATAGACGCGGCGTATCGTGTAGGTGCTGTAATTGCGGAATGTTACGAGCGGACGGGCGGTCGTGTCGGCAGCGGGATTTTCCATCAGGTGGAGTTCCAAGTCCACTCCTTTGTTGCCTATGGTGGTGTCGGCGGTGTAGGTAATAAACTCCTTGTTGAAAGAGTAGTACCCCCGATTGCGCAGACGGGTGGTGATGCGCTGCCGTTCCTCATCGAGCACGTTGCGGTCGAAAAGCCCTCCCGCTTGTACGAGAAAATAGGCAGAATCCGCCATGACGATTTTCCGTATCGAATCGTCGTGAATGCGGTAGACTATGCGGTCGATGTGGTAAGGTTCGCCCGATTGCACCTTGTATTTGACCTTGATGCGCTTCTTGCGTTTTATCGTATCGACAGTAACGACGGCTTCTTCGTAGCCTTTGTTGTTGAGCGCTTTCTCTATCTGGCTGCGCGATTTTTCGGTGAGTTCGCTGTCGTAGATGACCGGCGGCGTGCCGATGCGGCGCAGCCAGCGGTTCCAGCCGTTGTCTTTGTTATTGGAGAGGTTGTAAAAGAAGAGCGGCAGTCCGATGATACCGAAAGTCTTGTGGTTGGGCTCTTGTCGGATATAAGATTTCAGCTCGCTGTTTTTCAACGCCTTGTTGTCGGTCGATAGAGATATTCTGTCGAGCAGGTATTCGCCCTCGCCCACGTGTTTGGTAGCCCGGCAGGCAAACAGCAGCGGGGCAAGCAGGAGAACAAGCGGAAGGTATCGAAATTTCATAGGGTTGGAATACGCACATTGCGCCCACGTTAAAGTTGGGCATACAAACGTACACAATTATTGCCTTATACACAAATTCCCGTTTAGGAAAAAGATATGAAATAAATTTCTTTTTTTGCGTCGGCACTTTTATAAATTGACAGAAAAACGGGCAAAAGAAAAATATTTTTCTATTTGCATGATTATTTTTCCGTCTTTTCTTTTGGAATATCGCTATAAAGGCTTACCTTTGCACCGTTATTTCCAAAAGAAAATAATGATAAACACGATTCTGCATATCATTAACTTGCTATCTGTCATTATTGTCGTCGTGGTGCGGTGATGAGAAGAAAGGCTATGCAAAGTTTTTATGCGGAATATAAAATAACGATGTGGAAACCTTTCTTCGAGTACCGGAAGAAAGGTTTCCCTTTTAATAAAAAACGATTTTTATGAAACACGAACTGCGTAGTGCCACCAGCACACAGGGACGCCGAATGGCGGGCGCAAGAGCCTTGTGGCGTGCCAACGGCATGAAAGAAGAACAGATGGGGCGCCCCATTATCGCCATCGTCAATTCGTTTACCCAATTTGTGCCCGGACACGTGCATCTGCATGAAATAGGGCAGATTGTAAAAGCCGAAATCGAACGGCTCGGCTGTTTTGCCGCCGAATTCGATACGATAGCCATCGACGACGGTATCGCCATGGGGCACGACGGTATGCTCTACTCGCTGCCTTCGCGCGACCTGATTGCCGACAGCGTGGAATATATGGTGAACGCCCACAAAGCCGATGCCATGGTGTGCATCAGCAACTGCGACAAAATAACGCCGGGTATGCTGATGGCGTCGATGCGCCTCAATATCCCCACGATTTTCGTGTCGGGCGGACCGATGGAAGCCGGTCGTCTCGGCAACCGTGCGCTCGACCTTATCGACGCTATGGTCGAAGGCGCCGACACCTCCGTCTCCGACGAGCAGGTGGCTGCCGTAGAGCGGAGCGCGTGCCCCACTTGCGGGTGTTGTTCGGGTATGTTCACAGCCAATTCCATGAACAGCCTCAACGAGGCTATCGGTATGGCGCTGCCCGGAAACGGCACGATTGTCGCCACCCATAAAAATCGGAAAGAACTCTTTTTGAAAGCCGCACGGCAAATCGTCGAAAACTGTTACGCCTACTATCGCGACGGCGACGAGAGCGTGCTGCCTCGCAGCATCGCCACGCGCGCGGCATTCCTCAATGCCATGACGCTCGACATCGCCATGGGCGGCTCCACCAATACGGTGCTGCACCTGTTGGCGGTGGCGCAGGAAGCCGGCGTCGATTTCACGATGGCAGACATCGATGCCCTTTCGCGCAAGTCGCCCGTGCTGTGTAAGGTGGCGCCGAGTTCGGCATACCACGTGCAGGACGTCAATCGTGCCGGCGGCATACTCTCCATTATGGGGCTGCTTGCCGAAAAAGGATTGGTGGAAACCTCCGTCCGTCGCGTCGATCGCCTCTCTTTGGGCGAAGCCATCGACCGTTACGCTATCGGCGGGAAACAATTCTCTGCCGAAGCCGAAGCGTTGTGGAAAAGCGCTCCGGGCAACTGCTTCAACTTGCAGCTCGGTTCGCAGAACGCTGTTTACGACACCCTCGATACCGACCGCACCGCCGGTTGTATCCGCGACTTCGAGCACGCCTACGTGCGCGACGGCGGACTGGCTGTGCTTCGCGGCAACATCGCCCTCGACGGCTGCGTGGTGAAGACCGCCGGCGTCGATGAAAGCATATTCCGCTTCTGCGGTCCCGCCAAAGTTTTCGAGTCGCAGGAAGATGCCTGCGAAGGAATACTCGGCGGCAAGGTCGAAAGCGGCGACGTCGTGGTGATTATCTACGAAGGTCCGAAAGGCGGCCCCGGTATGCAGGAAATGCTCTATCCGACCTCCTATATCAAATCCCGCCATTTGGGCAAGGAATGCGCCCTCATTACCGACGGACGTTTTTCCGGCGGTACGTCGGGGCTCTCTATCGGACACATCTCGCCCGAAGCTGCCGCCGGCGGAAACATCGGCTTGGTGCGCGACGGCGACCTGATAGAAATAGATATTCCCGCCCGCACCATTAATGTAAAAGTGAGCGATGCCGAGCTGGCTGCCCGCCGCAGTCAGGAGGAGGCGCGGGGTAAAAAAGCCTTTACGCCGACAGCGCGCGACCGCCAAATCTCGAAAGCGCTCCGGGCTTATGCCGCTATGGTAAGCTCTGCCGACAAGGGGGCGACCCGCATTGTCGATTAACGAATGAAAACAGAAGTAAAAAAGCAAATGAAAGAATTGATAACAGGGGCGGAGGCGTTGATGCGTTCGCTGGAACATCAGGGAGTGAAGACGCTTTTCGGGTATCCGGGCGGTTCTATCATGCCCGTTTTCGATGCGCTCTACGACCACCGCAGCACGCTGCATCATATTTTGGTGCGCCACGAACAGGGTGCCACTCATGCCGCACAGGGCTTTGCCCGCACGTCGGGACAGGTGGGCGTGTGTCTGGTAACCAGCGGACCCGGCGCCACCAACACCATCACCGGCATTGCCGATGCCATGATCGACAGCACGCCGATAGTCGTCATTGCCGGTCAGGTAGGCACGGCGTTCTTAGGCTCCGACGCTTTTCAGGAAGTCGATTTGGTAGGCATTACGCAGCCTATTTCCAAATGGAGCTATCAGATACGTCGGGCGGAAGACGTGCCCTATGCTGTGGCGCGGGCTTTCTACATCGCTGCCAGCGGACGTCCGGGACCCGTCGTTCTCGACTTCGCCAAAAATGCACAGGTTGAAAAAATCGAATACGAACCCCTCTCGATTGATTTCGTGCGGAGTTACGTTCCCGTGCCCGATACCGACTCCATGTCGGTGATACGTGCGGCGGAGTATATCAACAAAGCCAAAAAACCGCTGGTATTGGCGGGGCAGGGCGTGGAGCTGGGCGGTGCCCAAGACGAGTTGCGCCGCTTCATCGAGAAAGCGCAGCTGCCTGTCGGCTGCACCTTGTTGGGTTTGTCGGTATTGTCGTCGGAACACCCGCTGAACATGGGTATGCTCGGTATGCACGGCAATTTGGCGACCAACGTCAAGACCAACGAATGCGATGTGTTGATAGCCGTCGGTATGCGTTTCGACGACCGTGTAACGGGAAATCTCGCCACGTATGCCCGACAGGCGAAAGTCATACATTTCGACATCGACCCGTCGGAAATAAACAAGAATGTGAAAGCCGATGTCGCCGTACTCGGCGATTGCAAGCAGACGCTGCGGGCGGTTACCGAGCTGCTCGTCCCGACCGACCACAAGGAGTGGATAGCCTCGTTCGAGCCGTACCGCCGGAAAGAAATGGAAAAGGTCATCGAACCCGAAATACACCCCGCTGCCGGACCGCTCAATATGGGCGAGGTCGTGCGTGCGGTGAGCGAAGCTGCGCATCACGAAGCCGTGCTGGTAACCGACGTGGGACAGAATCAGATGATGTCGGCGCGCTACTTCAAATACACCCGTAACCGCAGCATCGTAACGTCGGGAGGACTGGGTACGATGGGCTTCGGACTGCCTGCTGCCGTAGGCGCCACTTTTGCCGTACCCGACCGCACCGTGTGCGTATTCATGGGCGACGGCGGCTTGCAGATGAATTTGCAGGAGCTGGGCACCGTCATGGAACAGAAAGCCCCCGTGAAAATGATTCTCCTGAACAACAACTATCTCGGTAACGTGCGGCAGTGGCAGGCGATGTTCTTCCATCGCCGCTACTCTTTCACCCCGATGCTCAACCCCGACTACATGAAAATTGCCGAAGCCTACGGCATACCTTCGCGCCGGGTCATCGACCGTGCCGACTTGCACGCCGCCATAGCGGAGATGCTGACGACCGACGGACCTTTCTTCTTGGAAGCCTGCGTCGTCGAAGAGGGCAATGTCTTGCCCATGACTCCTCCGGGCAACTCTGTCGATGAAATGTTGTTGGAATGTTAAAACTTGTGCCTCTATGGAAAAAACATTATATACGCTCATCGTCTATTCCGAGAATATCGCCGGTCTGCTCAACCAGATAACCGCCGTATTCACCCGCCGGCAAATCAACATCGAAAGTCTGAACGTGTCGGCATCGTCGATAAAAGGCGTGCACAAATACACCATTACCGCATGGATAGATGAGGAGAACATCAAAAAAATCGTGTCGCAAATCGAGAAAAAAATCGACGTTTTGCAGGCGCACTATTTTACCGACGACGAAATATTTTCGCACGAGATAGCCCTTTACAAACTCTCCACCCCCGTGTTGGAGAAAGACCCGCGCGTGTCGGCGCTCATACGCCGGTACAACGCCCGCGTCGTCGAGGTCAATCCCACCTATTCGGCGTTGGAAAAAGACGGTGCGACCGAAGATATCATTTCTCTTCATGACGAGTTGCAGAAACTCGGCTGCGTGCTGCAATTCGTGCGGTCGGGCAGAATAGCCCTCACCAAGAGCTGCGTGGAGCGCGTCAATGAGTTTCTTGCCGACCGCGAAGCGCGCTATCTTCAACACAAAAACGAAAAAGCATGACAGAAAAAAACACGGTCGGTTCCTACGAGTTCGTGGCAGAGCCTTTCTGCTCCGATTTTACCGGGCACATAGCGTTGGGCGTGCTGGGCAATTTCCTGCTCAACGTGGCGGAGTTTCATGCCTCCGATCGCGGCTTCGGCATCATCACCCTCAACGAGGGGCATTACACATGGGTGCTCTCGCGGCTGGTGTTGGAGTTCGACGCCATGCCCCGCCAGACCGAACGATTCACTATACAGACGTGGGTCGAAAACGTTTACCGCCTCTTTACCGACCGCAATTTCGCCATACTCGACAAGGACGGCAAATACATCGGCTACGCCCGTTCGGTGTGGGCGATGATCGACCTCGATACCCGCAAACCCGTCGATTTGCTCAACGTATATAGCGGCGGCATTACCTCTTATATCTGCGACAAAGAGTGCCCTATCGAGAAAGCGGGAAAAATAAAAGTCGTGTCGGAAGCGCCGGTGCGCGAGCTGGTGATGCGGTACAGCGACATCGACATCAACGGACACGTGAACAGCATTCGTTACATCGACCACATACTCGACCTTTTCCCCCTCGACCTCTACAAGAGCAAGCGGGTAAAACGTTTCGAGATAGCCTACATCAACGAATGCCACTACGGCGATACCCTGCTTTTCCTCTGCGACGACAAGGGCGCCGGCGAGTACCACGTGGAGATTAAGAAAAAAGACGGCGGCGAAGTCGTTTGCCGCAGTAAAGTGATATTTATTTAATTTGTTTCATATTAAAAACCAACAAAGATGGCAGTTATCAATTTTGGCGGTGTAGACGAGAATGTCGTTACCCGCGAAGAATTTCCTTTGGAGAAGGCGAGAGAAGTCCTCAAAAACGAGGTTATCGCCGTAATCGGTTACGGTGTGCAGGGTCCGGGTCAGAGCCTTAACCTGCGCGACAACGGTTTCAACGTCATCGTCGGACAGCGCAAAGGCGGCAAGACGTGGGACAAAGCCGTTGCCGACGGTTGGGTTCCGGGCGAAACACTCTTTGAAATCGAAGAGGCTTGCAAACGGGCAACCATCGTGCAATACCTGCTTTCCGATGCCGCCCAGATAGAAGTGTGGCCGCGCATCAAACCCTACCTCACCGCAGGCAAGGCGCTCTATTTCTCGCACGGATTCGGCATCACCTACAAAGAGCGCACGCACATCATTCCTCCCGCCGACATCGACGTTATCATGATTGCGCCCAAAGGTTCGGGCACGAGCCTGCGCCGTATGTTCCTGCAAGGTCGCGGACTCAATTCGAGCTACGCCATTTTCCAAGATGCCACCGGTCGTGCCAAAGAGCGCGTCATCGCACTGGGTATCGGTGTAGGGTCGGGCTATCTTTTTGAAACCACTTTCAAGAAAGAGGTTTATTCCGACCTCACCGGCGAACGCGGTACGCTCATGGGCGCCATTCAGGGTCTGCTCCTCGCTCAGTACGAGGTGCTGCGCGAAAACGGACACGACCCTTCGGAGGCTTTCAACGAAACGGTGGAAGAATTGACCCAATCGCTCATGCCTCTCTTTGCCGAAAAGGGTATGGACTGGATGTATGCCAACTGCTCGACTACCGCACAGCGCGGCGCGCTCGACTGGATGGGCCCGTTCCACGATGCCGTGAAACCCGTATTCGAAAAACTTTACAAAGAGGTGGCTTGCGGCAACGAGGCGCAACGCTCTATCGACACCAATAGCAAACCCGACTATCGCGAGGGTCTGGAAAAAGAACTGGCTGCTCTGCGCGACAGTGAAATGTGGCGCACCGGTGCTGTGGTACGCAAATTGCGTCCGGAAAACAATTGATTCCGATTTCCTTCAAAATAAGCGCGGGCGGTTGTAGAACCGCCCGCGCTTGTTTTTTGTCCCGATTACCGGGCGTCGGGTATCGACGTCCAAGCGGGATTGATATACTCTTTTTCGGCATCGACGACTATCAGCACGCAGTCGCTTGCCGCACCTTTTTTCTTTTTCGGTTTGAATGTCGCGACACCGTTCTCTACCGTTCCGATATACGACAGCGAGCCGTCGGTCGGGTCGTACCACCACGCCCGTTTCTTATCGCCGCTTATTTTGTCCGTGCGTATCGTCATGGGGCGGGCGGTGTAGTTGTATACCAACAAATAGCTCCCGCCCCGCGTGGCGATGAGGCGGTCGTATTTTTCACCGTTTTCGCCGGCGATGATGCTTTGGTCGGGCACCCGCTCGAAGTAAGGAAATGCCAGCATCAGATTTTTGAGATATTTCATTTGGTTGAAGCCGTCGTCGTTCAGTGCGTCGTACCATGCCGTCCGCGCACCGTAGGCAGCCGGTATGCCCGGGCGGTAAAATTGCATGATGGAGTTGTGTCCGTAGGTGTGTCCGCAGGCACCCGCAAAGGCCGACCAATAGGCATATCGGCGGCAGTCGCATGCCTGCCAGCGCGGCTCGTTCGGGTCGTGCAGTCCCTGCGGAATTTTTTCGTACGACGGTTCGCCGTCCAATACCGGTTTCATCGGCGAGGTTGCCAGCGACCGTTCCACGTACCGCCAGTTATCCTCCTCCGTATTCTCCTCGATAGGATAATTTTTTTCGCCGTTCCGCTGCCCGTACCGGCGGTGTCCGCTTTGGAACATATTGAAGTCGAGCCATTCGGCATCGTTGAAATACGTGGCCGACATCGTCCGTCCGCGCGGGTGAAACGTCATCAGGTGGTCGGGGTCGATGCTTTTGATGGTGCGTGCCAGCGCCGTCCATACTTCGGGCTTGACGTCGCCCTGTATGTCGCCGCCGATAATCCAAATGATGTTCGGCGCATCTTTATAGCGGTTTGCCAGAAACGTGCCGTATTTCACCGCCTGCGCTTCGTCCATAAGCCCCGCTTTCACCAATCCGCCCCAGATGCACACCATGCCGATGTATATGCCGTTCCGTTCGGCGGTTTGCACGATGTAGTCCATATGCTCCCAATAGCCGTACATGTCTTCACGCGCAGCCTGCTCGAAGTCGTAGCCGCAGGGGTGCGAACTTGCTCCGTAGGCGTTGTATGTCGGTACGCCGTTCACCGTCTGCACCTGTACCACGTTGAAGCCCGCTTCACGGCAGCGGTCGAGATAATATTCGGCTTCGTCGCGCGTCAGCCGTTCCGGCAGCAGCCACCCCGTATCGCCGAGATAGAAAAACGGTTTTCCGTTTTCCTGTTTTAGGTAGCGGTGTTCGTCCGATATTTGCAGCTTGCCTGCAGGGCGCTGGTTTTGTGCGTTCGACAGCGCACAGACAAATAAAATACAAAGAAAAAACATGTGTTTCATGACGGTGAATTTTTGTAAAGGTAGGCAAAATTTTTATTTGACGACCAATCTTTTGAATATTTAATTTTTTAGGATAGAAGATAATTCGGTAAAAATGCTATCTTTGCACCGTCGTAACGGCGGTTGCGGCAAACGATACTTATCGGGGGTGACCGGTTTTGACAGCGGGTCGAAAGGATAAGTAAGCATGCAGAGCGTAGATGGCTTGCTCTATAATCTCAGACATCAAAAATTTAACTGGCGAAAACAACTACGCTCTCGCTGCCTGATTGAAGTACAGTAGATCGGCTTTATTCCGGCAATAGTTGCCGGAACGAGACATCACCCGGTTGCTGTTGTTCCGAAGCGTTCCGAACTGGTGGTGCAAGAATATCGGAAATAGCGGAAGTCCGGTCTCGGGGCGACCGTGAAAATTAAGAGACTAAGATGTGCGTTGGTAGCTCCGGTCTTGCGCACGTCCGACAACCGAAGCGGAGATAAGCATGTAGAAAGCTCATTGTTTCCCTGTTTGGACGAGAGTTCGAATCTCTCCACCTCCACCGATTCCAACGGCGTGCTGTCATTCGACAGCACGCCGTTGATTTGTATATTAAACCTATTTTGACAAACAACTGTCGCTACCGACCGCGACGGGAAAACACGAGTACGAGCCTATATTTAACCGTATTGTAACAATTTTGTTACCCGATTGTAATATCGACGGAATAGTTTTGTGCTGTCAAAAAAATTGATTCGACAGCATGAAAAAATTTCGTTTTGTTTCGACTTTGTTTTTTTGTTTGGCGTTTCCTTGTATGGTGTCGGCGTATTCCGTACACGGTGTCGTACTCGATAAACTTACGGGCGATGTCCTTGTCGGCGCGGTGGTCGTTGTCAAGGAGCGACCAGCGACAGGGGCGTCGGCAGGGCTTGACGGCTCGTTTTTCTTGAAAAACCTACCCGACGATTCGCCGCTGACGCTTGTTGCCACCTATTTGGGTTATTCACCGAAAGAGTATGCAATATCTTCATCGACCGAGCGGCTGAAAATAGAGTTGATGCCGACGGAGCACGCTTTGAACGAGGTCGTTGTGGCGGCTGCCTACGACCGCTCGACCGAACTCGGCGCCCGCTATATCGAGCGCAGCGCTCCGACCGTGATGAACATCATGAGCGCACGAAGCATTGAAATATCGCCCGATGTTACGGTCGCCGGCGTATTACAGCGCATATCGGGGGTAACGATGGAGCGCAGCGGCACGGGCGAAGGCGAATATGCCGTATTGCGCGGCATGGATAAACGCTATAACTATACGCTTGTCGATGGCGTAAAGATTCCCAGTCCCGATAACAAGAACCGATATATCCCGCTCGATATTTTCCCGAGCGAGATGCTCGACCGTCTCGAAGTTACCAAATCGCTCACCGCCGATATGGAGGGCGATGCCTCCGGCGGCGTGGTGAATATGGTGATGAAAGAGGCGCCTGCGTCGCGTCTGTTCGACGCTAATGTCTCTGTTGGGTACAATTCTCTGTTTTTCGGCAATCGCTTTCAGACGTTCGACCGGCGCGGGACGACCCGCACTTCGCCTCGCAAAGCATACGGCAAGGAGTATGATGCAGTGCTTTCCGATTTCGGAAAAGGTACGCAGCAATTTTCGGAGCGGGCGGCGCTGCCCGACCTCACTTTCGGCACGACGTGGGGCGACCGTTTCCTCCACGACCGGCTGGGCATCGTGGCGGCAGGGAGTTTGCAGAATTTCAATCGGGGCGTGTCGTCGCTCTTTTTCGAGGATAACATGACGCAGACCGAGCCGACGGTGAGGCTTACCCAAATGAAAAACCGTTTTTATTCCGAAAACCGAACACAGTACGGGGTGCATCTCAAAGCCGACTGGCGACCGAATCGGTGCAATCTCTTTTCGGTCTATCTCCTGTACGTCGGCACCCATACGGCGCAGACGAGGGACACCCGTGCCACCAACCTCTCGCTCAACTATGCGCCCGACGAGGGCAATGCGTTGGAGGAGTGGCAGACCCGTTCGCGCCTTGTTGCCCAACATATCGCGGCGGTTACCCTGCATGGGGAACATTCTTTTGCCCGCGATTTCATGACCGAATGGTCGCTCGTCTATGCCGATGCCCGCAACAGTCAGCCCGACAATACTTATATTTTGCTCGAAAACGACCGTAACGATTCTATCGACAAGGTGAGAGCCGACAATATGGAGCGCCGCTGGGAGAGCAGCAGCGACCGCGATTTGTCGGCGGCAGCCGATTTTACCCGCATCTTCAAGGCGTGTCGCATTCCCGTAGAACTGAAATGGGGCGGACTCTATCGCGACAAACGTCGCACCAATGATTATGTGTCGTACCGTTTCACGACGGAGTATCAACAACTGTTCGGATACGATTTCGATTCACCCGATGAAATAGCGTGGAAACTGCAAACCGCACGCGGCAGCGTGGGACCTCTCGATTACGATGCGCACGAATGTATAGGCGCGCTTTATTTGCTTTGCCGTTTGGGCGGCGAGCGGTGGCAGCTTATTGCCGGTGTCCGTGCCGAGCATACCGATCAGGGGTATCATATGTATTACCCCAACTACGGCGATTCGCCCGACGGCAGACAACGTTACTGGGACATTCTCCCGTCGCTGCATTTCCGCTATTCGCCGGCGAAGAACATGAATTTGCGTCTTTCCTATTTCCGTTCGCTCAATCGTCCGGGATTTTTTGAAATCGTGCCGTATTCGATTATCACCGAAGATTATGCCGAATACGGGAACAAGGATTTGCAGCGCGCCCGCATCGACAACGTCGATTTGCGCTGGGAGTGGTTCCCGCATACGACCGACGAAGTGATGGTCGGACTTTTCTACAAACACCTCCGAAACCCTATCGAATATGCCTATTATTCTGTCAATAACCGGCAATTCGGCTACGGTCCTGCCAATCTGGGCAACGCCGACAATGCCGGTGTGGAAATTGATGTCATCAAGTATTTCCGTTGTTTCGGCATCAAGATGAATTATACCTATACATTCTCCCGCATCACGACGCCGAAAACGCTTTACACACAAGCCTCTGGCGAGTGGCAGCGTCTTTCAGTGCCGCAGTCGCGTCCGCTGGTGGAACAAACCCCGCACGTCGCCAACCTTTCGCTCCTTTACAAGGACGGCAGGACGGGTTGGGACGCTCAATTGGCATTTACCTGTACGGGCGAAAAAATGGCGGTGGTGTCGCATTACTACGATTCCGATTATTGGGACGGCGCCCTATTTTCGCTCGACGCTTCGGTGGAAAAACGGTTCGGACGCCGGTTTTCGGTTTACGCCAAAGCCGTCAATCTGCTGAATGCGCATAACAAACGCTATATCAAGACGACCAACGCATACAATTTCAAATACCCTTCGCAATCGACCGACCGCACACTGATACGCGACAACTGTTCGGGCATCGGCTTCATGGCGGGTGTGCGTTGCAAACTATGATACAACAATACGATAAACCTAACTTTTAATTTCAAACGAAAATGAAACATCTCAGAAACATGGCAATGTTTTTTGCCGTAGTATGTATCGCCGTTTCCTGTTCGGACGAAAACGACACGCCGAATGTAGTGCCCGACGAAGGCGGTGCTTCGACCACCGTGAATGGAAAAGAAAAAATCGTGTGGAAGAAAGATTCCACCGTAATCCTTACCGACCATTTCCTTGTTGCCGAAAATCAGGCACTCGTAGTGGAGGAGGGGGTTACCGTCATCGCCTCCAATCCCGAAGTGAAGCCCGAAATCGTGGTTTTGGGCGATATGTATTGTTTGGGCAGCGCCGCACACCCGATTCTTTTTACAGTGGAGCCGACTTACCGTGCCGACCGCTTTTCCCGTAAATGGGGAGGCATCATCTGCGGCTTCGATTGCGGCGAACTGGTTTTGCGCCACACCACCATCGAATACGGCGGCGCTCAGACTACCGAAAACTCGCTTTCGTTCCGCAATTCGCTGTTCAAGACCGAAACGGGCGAGGGCGTTCCTGCCGTACACTTTTGCAACCCTCATGGCAAAATGCTGATACAGAACTGCACGTTCCGCAACAATGCCGAAGACCAAATATACATTACGGGTGGCGAGTCGATTGTGTGCGACAATCGTTTCATCTGCAACGGCGAGGACGGTGGCGAAGCCATTAATTACAAGTCCGACTGCAAAGCCGACATCGCTTTCAATCTTATCTACGATGCCAATACCAACGGTTTCAAGCTGTCGAACAAAGGTTTCGTCGAGAGTCAGTCGCATCTCTGCTGCTACAATAATACGATTGTCGATTCGGGCTGGCGGCGTCCCAGCCAAAAAGGCGGTTCGATATGGTTGGAAGAGAATATTCGCGCCGAATTATACAACAACCTCGTGTACGACTGCCGTTGGGGGCTGAAACAGGCTGTCGATGCACCTGCCGACACCCGCAGCGTCATTACGCCCAATTACTATTACGCCGCGACGGCGGAGGGTGTCGCCCAAATGCAGGGCGATGACGAAAAAGGGATTCTTAACGGTTCGTCTGACATCATGAGCGCTTCGGCTGGCGACAAAAATCCGCTCTTTGTCTATTTCCCGCAACAGAGCGATATGAATATCAACGTCGGTTCCAACGGTGCGGGCGCGCCTGCCGTGTGGAACGATGCGTGGGATTTTCATCTTATGGTCGGCTCGCCGGCTTTGACCGGCGGCAATACGGCTTTTATCCGCCATTATGCCGGCGGGCTTTCCTTCGCCGGACTGGGCGAACTTACCGGTAGCGCGCTTGTTTATTCTCCGGCTCCCGCCGCTTGGTTCGGGGCATTCGGGACGAAATGATAAAGGTAAAAAAGAAATGAAAAAGATTGGATTACTCTTGTGCGTGCTGCTATATGTAGCACGCACTTTCGCCCAGACTCCGGTGCCGGAAGTACCGCCGATGGGCGAAGACGCCCATTCGTTCATCGTTGCCAACGATTTGGGGCGCAACGGTTGGTACGAACAGAAAACGATTGCCGAACTTATGGGCGGTTTGGCGGAAAAAATGGACATCGAATTTGTCGCCGCTCTCGGCGACGTGCATCATTTCGAGGGCGTGGCGTCGGTCGATGATCCCTTGTGGCTGACCAATTACGAACTTATCTATACCCACCCCGAACTGATGCTCCCTTGGTACGCGATTCTCGGCAACCATGAGTATCGCGGAAATACGCAGGCGGTGCTCGACTATGCCCGTCGCAGCCGCCGTTGGTCGCCGCTGGGGCGTTATTATGCCGTTGAGCAAGAAGCCGGCGGCCGCGAAAAGATGCTGCTCGTATTTATTGACACCACCCCGTTGATCGATAAATACCGGAACGACCGCGAAGATTATCCCGACGCAGCGAAACAGAATCGCGAAAAACAGCTCCGTTGGATAGAAAAGACATTGAAAAACAGTACAGCGAAATGGAAAATCGTCATGGGACACCACCCTGTGTATGCCGATACCGGAAAAGACGAATCGGAACGGCAAGATATGCAACGCCGCTTGAAACCGTTGCTCGATGCCTATGGTGTCGATATGTATATCTGTGGACATATCCATAATTTCCAACATCTACAACCTGCCGGCAGCGAAGTACACTATGTGGTGAACTCGTCAGCGTCGCTTGCGCGCGAAGTCAAGCCTGTCGCCGGTACGCTCTTTTGCAGTCCCGAAGCAGGATTCTCGGTCGTTTCTGCCGACGACGATAGCCTGTCGCTGTACATGATCGACAGCAAGGGAAAAATCATTCACACCATTACCGTCGAGAAATAGCGACAGCACGCCGTTGATTTGCAATATTACTGAAAAATTTTCCTCTGCTGTCGGGGGCGGCATGGGAAAATTTTTTGTATTTCTGCGACAAGCTGCCACATTCTGGCAGTATATTGTACTATCTTTGCAAAAGTATTAAATCGATAAAAACCATGGCCGCAACCCTTTTCAACCGTTACATTTGGCTGGCAGATAACATTTTCCGCGCCGGTGAGCGAGGTATTACTTTCGAGGAAATCAATCGCCGCTGGGTGCGGTCGCAGTACAACGAAACCGAAGGAGAGTACCCCGAACGCTCGTTTCACCGCCACAAGAATGAAATCAAAGAATTGTTCGACATCGACATCGAATGCAACAAGCGCACAGGCTGTTATTACATAGCCAATGCCGAAGACATGGAGCAGGGCGGCGTGCGCACATGGCTGCTGAACACCTTTGCCGTCAATAATCTTATCAACGAGAGCCACCACCTCAAACGGCGGATTCTTTTCGAGAATATCCCTTCGGGGCGGCAGTACCTGACGCCGATTATCGAGGCGATGCGCGACGGTATGGCTGTATCCCTCTCTTATAAAAGTTTCAAACGCGACGAGGTATCGACTTTCGAAGTCTGTCCCTATTGCGTCAAAGTGTTCCGGCAGCGCTGGTATATGCTGGCACGAAGTGTCGGCAGCGAACGGCTGCGCACCTATGCGCTCGACCGCATCGTGGCACTGCTCCCGACCGAAACGCCCTTTACCCTGCCTAAGGATTTCGATGCCGCAGCCTATTTCGCCGGCGCGTTCGGAATCATTGTCAATGACGGCAGTGCCGTCGAAACGGTTCGCATCAAGGTCGATGCTTGGCAATGCAACTATCTGCGCACTTTGCCGCTGCACGCTTCGCAGCAGGAAGTTGAAACGACCGATGATTATTCGGTGTTCACCTACCGTCTGCGTCCGACTTTCGATTTCCGGCAGGAGCTGCATTCGCTCGGCGCGGCGGTCGAAGTACTGGCGCCCGCACAGCTGCGCGACGATTTCGCCGCAGAAGCCGCCCGAATGGCTGCGATGTACCGAAAAGCCCCTAATGAAAGCTGCCCCGATAAAAAATAATCTGATTATTAACCCATTAAACTTTCTACAATGACTGTAACAGAACTTTTTAAGCAAATCGGTATTACCGCCAATATCGGTAAAGTCCGTTGGGGAACAACATTTAATTGTTCTTTGCAGGGAATTTACATCGTTTCCACGAGTGGCGATCCCAATGCAGAACTGTCGGGCGAACCCCGATTCGACGAACAGGCGATTCAAACATGGATCGACCGGTTGCCGGACTTTACGCTCGACGATAAGAAGCCGACCGTAGAAACCCTTGTGCAGCGTCTTCGCTCTTTCTGGCTTCCCGAAGAAAATGTACTCTATATCGGAAAGACCGACGCAGCGTTGAAAAGACGTGTCAATGCTTACTACAAGACCGAACTGGGTGCACGCAAACCGCACTCCGGCGGACAATGGTTGAAAACGCTGCGCAACATAGACGAACTGTTCGTGTATTACGCACCGACAGACCGACCCGAAGAAAAAGAAGCCGCTCTCTTGAAATATTTTTATGATTCGGCAGGAGAACTCCCATTTGCCAACTTAGAGGGTCCCTACGGTAGAAAACCGCACGGATTGAGAAATCAGCGCGATTCGAGATAAAATCCGAACAACGGTCGTGAAAGAGGACAGTTTCGCTGCAATCCCCGCCATTGTATCGACGGGGATTTTTTTGAATCGAAATTCACCCGCCGAGCCCTTGTCGAATGGTGCCGGCGCAAGACATAAAATCGGATATTAGTTTTTAACTTTGCATCGGATTGGAAAAATGGAAAATTTTGCAGCCATAGATTTCGAGACGGCAAACGAGTGCCGCACGAGCGTCTGCTCGGTGGGCGTCGTGGTGGTGCGGGGCGGCGAAGTGGTCGATACGTTTTACAGCCTCATTCGCCCCGAGCCCGATTATTACCGCCGCTTTTGCTGTCAGGTACACGGACTGTCCGACGCCGATACCTGCCGTGCGCCGCTCTTTCCCGACGTGTGGCGGCAGGTCGCGCCCCTCATTGCCGGGCTGCCGCTGGTGGCGCACAATGCCATGTTCGACGAGGGCTGCCTGCGCGCCGTGCACCGCGCCTACGGCATGGATTATCCGGAATATGAATTTTACGACACCTTGCAGGCGTCGCGCCGGACTTTCGGTCGTGCGCTGCCCAATCATCGATTGCAGACGACGGCTCAGGCGTGCGGGTACGACTTGACGAATCATCACCACGCCCTCGCCGATGCCGAGGCGTGCGCCGCCATAGCCCTGAAAATTCTTTGAACCGTTACGCCGAAACGGCGCCGCCCACGCCGCTTTTATCGGGAGGAGAGGCGATACTCCTGCGGAGTCATACCCGTATGTTCGCGAAAATATTTTCCGAAAAAGCTCTGGCACGAAAAGTGCAGGTAGTCGCTGATTTCCTGCACCGTCATGGTGGTGGACGACAGGCAGCGCTTGGCCTCCGTTATCACGTAGTCCGAAATGATTTTGCGGGCATAGCGGCCGCTCGTTTCAAAAACGATGTTCGAGAGGTATTTGGGCGTCAGACACATTTGGTCGGCGTAGAATTTCACTTTGCGCTCTTCGCGGTAATGTTCCTTCACCAACAGCATAAACCGGTACAGCAGCTCTTTCTGCCGCGACGACGTTTCCACCGGTTCGCGGCTGTCGCTCTGTATCAATTCCGACGACACGTAGTAGAGCAGGATATGCCGGTATTTTTGCAAAATCAAATCTTTGTAGAGGCAGTCGCTTTCGAGCGTCTCTTTCATCAGCGCGAAAATCGAAGAGAGAAATTTCATCGTTTCGGTGCGAATCCTGAAACAGCGGCTTTGCTCTATACGGTCGCGTAGCGAGAGCAGCAGCAGCGTGTTGTTGATGCCGAATATATAGTCCGACTCCTCGCTGCCCGAGCGGTTCAGTATCGTGAAAAACTGAATGTCTTTCGAGGCTTTCACCACCTTGAAATTGTCGCCCTGTGATATTACGAAGCAGTCGCCCGCCGACAGGTCGTAGCGGCTGCTGTTGATGTCGAGGCTCAGCGACCCTTGCAGAATGCAGCTGAAATTGTTTATATCCTTGCTCGTCAGCGTGTCTTTCAGCATCGCCTCCCGCACGGGATCGTCCATCGACAAAATCTTTTTATAGTCCGACCGGTCGAACATGAACAGCGTAATATCGCCGTTGGTCGGGAGCGTATCGTATGAATTGTTGATGACTTCGGAAAAAGATACGTTGCGAAATTTCTTTTCCATTTTCTTGCCTTTCTCTTTGACGTATGTTTCGCAAAGATATACGAAAAGTATGATTCCTCCATACAAAAAACAGACTTTTTGTATAATCCGTTCCCCGCCCTCCGGAAAACCCTTTTGGCAGCGAGGCGTTCGGAAAATTCGGAGGTGCTGTAAATTATTCCGTTGCCGTATCGTCGGCGGCGGGAGAGGCGTGTCGGGCTATTACGATTCCGAGCTCGTACAGCAGTGCGATAGGACAGGCGACGAGCAGCAGGGTGAATATATCGACGGTAGGGGTGATGATTGCCGCCACGATGCAGATGACGACGAAAGCGTGCCGGCGATAGCGTTTCATGTCTTGCGCGCTCATAATGCCCCATTTCGCCAGAAAAAAGGTGAGTATGGGTATTTCAAAAAGGATTCCCATAAGGAGTATCAGCATGAGAAAAGTCGAGATGTAGGAGTCGAGATTGATTTGATTCACCACCGACGCCGCTACTTGATACGTTCCCAGAAAACGGAAAGATAGGGGGAATATCAGAAAATAGGCGAGCAGCGCCCCGCAGACGAACAGCAATGCCGCGCTGGCGATAAATGCGACGGCGTACCGCTTTTCGCGTTCGTACAGGGCGGGAGCTACAAAACCGAACAGCCGGTAAATGATATAGGGGGAGGCGACCACTATTCCCACGTAAAGCGATATGCGCAGGTGTACCATGAATTGCGATACGAGCTGCGTATTGATGAGCTGTATCTCGAAATCGGGCGGGGCGAGCGAGGTTATTCCCGTGAGCGCCGCCAGATGCGACAACCCCCGATAGAGTATGAAGTCGGAGCGCGACGGCGCCATTACCGCCTCGAACACCGTATCTTTGAACAGGAAAGCGGCGACGGTGCAGAGGAGCAGCGGAATCAAACAAGAAAAGATGACTTTCCGCAGCACCTCCACGTGGTCCCAGAAAGTCATCAAACTCTCTTCGTCGGGCAATTTACTCGGCTTTTTCATTTTTCTCCGGACGACGCTCTTCGTCGCTTTCTTTCCCGTCCGTTCGGCTTTCGGGTTCTGCATCTTCGTCGCGACCGTTCAAGCCGTCTTTGAAGCTGCGCACGCCTTTGCCTACGCCCTTCATCAGTTCGGGAATTTTCTTTCCGCCGAAAAGCAGCAACACCAGTGCGGCGATGAATATGATTTCGGTGCCGCCTATCATGCAGAGTATCATGACTCAACCAGAAAAATTTCGCACGTGTTGAAGTCTATTTCCCAATTGCCGTTTTCGGCGCTTTCCCACCGGTACTTGGCAGCCATGTCGTCCCACCATTTTTGGAATTTCGTACCTGTTGCGCCCATATCGGCAACCACCCGCTCGTAGAGGGAGTCATCGTTTTTGATGATTTTGGCGAGTTCCGTCAATCCGTTGCGCCGCTCAAACAGCGATTGTATGGCATTGCGTTCTTCCTCTGTTACTTTTCCTACAAGTTTTTTCATATCGTTTACCATTTGTCGTGATTATCGAAAGGGTCTAAATAGTCTGTTTCGGGAATATCTGTTTCCGGCATGAATTGTCCTACCTTGCGGATATTGCCGAGCAGCCGGCGGCTTTCGTTGCGTTCCAAGTGTGCTGTGACGCACTGTTCGTGCGACGGCGTATTCACTTCGAGCGTCGTTTTGCGGTTCAGCCACACGCAGCGTTTGCACTGGTAAGCGTCGCAGTGACGACAGATTGGAGCGTATGCGAGTTTGTAGAGTTGCGGATTTTTTATGTCCGTGCCGTCGGTCGGCGAGCCGATGCTGTATGCCTGTTCGTAATAGAACGCGGGACACACATAGACGCGACCGTCCGGTGCCAGCGTTATCACCTCGTCGCCGGCGTTGCAGTTGTTCATCGCTTCCAACATCATGCGGTCGGTAAGTACATTCAACTGCGGTGCCTGTCCGTCGATGTAGCGTTTTTCGATGCTTTCGGAAAGAGAGGCTAAGGCACGTTTGTATTTCTCGAAATCCGTTTCCGTAAACGTTTCTACATCGGTGATGACCACATTCAACCGTCCGGCTTTGCCGAGCAGCGTTTTCAGCGTGTCGCACCGCTCGAACAGTTCCGCTTTCGGAGTGCGGAGTACATAGGCTTTTTCGCTATTCCACGCAAAGTTCTCCATATCGTCCCAGCCGTTGAATACCACGATGTCGGCTGCCTTTTTCAGGTCGGAGCTTTCGCAGTGCGACGAAACGATTTTCACGTGGTCGATGCTTTCGACAATCGTTTCGTATTCTGCCGGCAGCGCATAGTCGGGATATACGAATTGAACGTTCAGATTCTCTTTCATGGCAAACAGTATGCCGTTGCGTAGCGTTTCGGGTGCAATCGGACGTTTCTCGGTTTTCGATACCGCGTAATGGCAAAACGAAGTTGCCGTGTCGTCCAATAGTATGACAAGGTATTTCAACATGGCTTTAACAGGTCGGATTAACGGGGTTTTCGGGTTTCTTTTCGCCGGTAAGCTCTAACTTGCGATAGAGCTTGTTCCAATAGTAATTGTTGGCACGCACGCGGGCTTTGTGCATTTTGCAAATGGCAGTCGCCCGTTGGTAAATGGTGGGCGTGTCGGCAGCGTCGTAATTCTCGCCCTGACACCATGCACACCCGCTTGCCACTTCGCAGTCGATGCACTCCTGCGGCGACTGCGTGCAGCGGTCGAGTGTCAGGAAAGGACGCAATTTGTTTTTGTCGATACCGTCTCGAACGTTGCCGATAATCCACGCTTTTTTCTCGCGCAGCGAATATTGGGCAAACCGTGTGCAGGGGTAAAAATTGCCTGCCGCATCGACCGACAGCATACGACCCGCTCCGCACCAGTTTCCGTTGTCCCGCACTTTGTCCATCGGCTTGCCGATGTGTTCGGAGAAGAACGAACAGGCGTAGTCTTGGTAATAATCGTTGTCGATAATGGCGTCGGCAAGCTGCATCAACTGTTCTTCAAACAGCCGGTCGTCGCCCTCGTGCCAGACATTTTCAAACACACAGTTGATATTCACCTCGTGTATTCCCAATGAATAGAGGTGCAGCACGCTTTCCTTGATATAGGGAATGTCGGCACTGCTTATCGTTACTTTCGTGCCGCCGTCGGGAAACTGTTGCAGCCACAGGGGAATGTTGCGCACCACATCGTCGTATGAACCTTTTTCCGGGCTGACACTTTTCCATACACGGTTCAGGTCGTGTTTGCGCTTCGTGCCGTCTATGGTAATGCCTATCGACAAGTGGGTACGATTTTTTGCGATAAAGGCTTGCACTTTTTCCGAATCGTAATTGATTCCGTTGGTCGAGAAACTAAACCGATAAGAGTTGAACCAATGGTGATTCCGACGGAAAAGTTCTGTCTTTATGTAGTCGCAAATCTTGTCGATAAGCTCTATTTCGAGAAACGGTTCGCCCCCGATAAAATCCCAAATAACCGATTCTTCGCGGAAATCCTCCTCATGGTCGAGAATGTAGTCGATAGCCTCTTTCGCTACCTCCCACGACATACGCTCTTTCTCGTTTTTCCCGACCAAATAACAATACTTGCAGGCAAGCTGGCAGTCTTTCGTTACAATGAAAGTAATATTTTTTGCAGTACCATGTTTCCAAACCTTACCAGTTTGTTTTGTTGTATTGCGTGGAATTATAACCATACCTTAGTAAGGTTAACGTAAAAGTCCGGAGCAACTGCCAACACATGACACATGACAAGTCGCTTTACAAGATCCTATACAATCATTAGCACAAGCCAGCTTACAACTACCCTTACATGCCGACGCACAAGTACCCATACATGTAGAATAACATGTTGCAGAACAACTACCCATGCAGTCATTACCACAACCATACGAACAAGTGCATGATGACTCTCCGAGAATTTCTGTGGCTTTTACCACTACAGTATTGCTTGCTAAAACAGCGACACCGAGAATCGGGAGTGCAGCTTTTGCTGCTTTTTTGAAGAAATCTCTGCGAGATTGAACTTCGTCGTTTTCTTTTTTCATAAAACTTTATTTTAAGGTTAAACTTAATAATCGCTGCCAAGACTTTTTAGTCTTGTTTATACTTTCGCAAAGATAGAAAAACTTTTAATGAATAGGAAACAAAAAACGCCTATAATTATACATTTTTAACATTCCATTTCCTAACGGCTGCCGTTTTTCAAAAAATCGGTATAAAATTTCTTGTATGGGAAACTTTTGCTATATTTGCAGTATGAAAACGAATCTCAACTCCATAGGAAAGCTGCTTGCCCGACAGCGTAAAAGCAAAGGGCTTACGCAAGCGGAAGCCGGTGCCCTGATAGGCGTCCGCAAAGCCATGGTATCGAAGATAGAGAACGGCAAAATAGTCAATGTCAATTCTATCGGGCGGCTTGCCGACGCTTTGGGCGTGAAGCCGGTGGTGGAGCTTGAAGCGGCTCGCCGTCCTGACAAGAATGTTATCGAATACGTGATGACCGCCATTATAGAGTTTGCGCGGCATCATGCGTTTTCCGTTCGGGAGGCGAGCAACTACCTCAATCGCTTCAAAGGCATCGATTTCTTAATGGATTTTTATGATGTGGAACACCTTTTGTCGTTCGACGATTGTGTGGCAGACCTTACGGCGGTATGCCGAAACAATGGAGGAGCTTCGCAAGAATGCAGCAATTCGATTGCTGAAAAAGATATGAACGAGCGAAATGCACAATTCCTGTTCGAGGGCATTTCTTCGGACGTGGTGCGGTTTCTGGTGGAAAGAAACAAGATGTCTTTGCCCGAAGCCATTTCGACTTTCCACAATTCCGAAACGTTTGCCAAACTCGAAGATTTCGATACGGAACTGTATGTGGAAAGTCCAGCATATATTTATGAATTGCTTTTGACGGAATTGCGGTACGGGCGCTTGCGGCAGGAGCCGTAGCCCGTTGTCGGAAACGAACCGCCGCCCTGCAACCTTTCGATTGCAGGGCGGCGGTGTAATAAGGAATTGTCAATAGAGGTGGTCGCTTTCTTCCATTTCCTGCCGCGTGATGGACTTGCGGTCCATAGCCCTCCACGCAAAGAAAATGTAGGCGAGCACGAACGGAATAAGCAGCGATACGAGGCTCATCACTTCGAGCGTGAAGAGGCTCGACGAACTGTTGTATATCGTCAGCGAACTTTGCATATCGACCGCCGACGGATAGTAAGGCGTGTCGTTGTAGCCCGCGATGAAGAAGACGCAGAGCACCACCAGCACGGTGCCGATGCCGCTGTACCAGATGCCGCGCGTCCATGCGGGCGACAGCAGCGTCCGCCCGACGGCATAGAGTACGCCCGCCACGCCGATGACGAACAGCACAGCCACCCACGCCATTTCCGTCAGGTTATGGAAATATTTGTAGGGACGCACCGACACTTCGCCCGATTCGGGGTCGAGCTGGAATCCGTCGGCACAGAGCGTTGTCCCCACGAACAGCAGAAACAGCACCACGAAAGGCACGGCGTTGTAAAGCAACTGTTTGTGCGCGCGGGCGCAGAGCGTGTCGTCGTCGATGTTGTTGATGAAGTAGAGCGAGGCCTGCACGCGGGCGAGGAAGAAAATCGTAACGCCGAGCAGCAGGTTGCGCCAGTCGGCGACGGCTTCGAGCCCGTGCCACGGATTTTGCCACGTAGAGATGACCGGCATGGCGATGTCGCCGTACAGGTTGGCTTTGTCCACGCGGAAGTCGGCGCCCGTGAAGAACGTGCCCACCGCCACGCCGAGCAGAATCACGCCCACAATGCCGTTGAGCAGCAGGAAGATGTCATATACTTTCGTGCCCAACAGATTGCCTTTCTTCGCCCGATATTCATACGAAACCGCTTGCAGCACGAAGCTGAACAGGATAGCCATCCACAGCCAGTAGGCTCCGCCGAAACTCGTGGAGTAGAAGAGGGGGAACGAGGCGAAAAACGCTCCGCCGAAGACGACAAGGGTCGTAAAGGTAAATTCCCACTTGCGCCCCAGCGAATTGACGAGCATCGTTTTCTCCGCCGGCGTTTTCGCCATGGTGAGCAGGAGCGTCTGTCCGCCCTGCACGAACAGCAGAAATACCAGCAGCGCCCCCAGTATGGAAATAAGCAGCCACCAATAGTGTTGATAGAAAAATTCGTTCAGTACCATAATCGCGTTATTTTAGTTCAGAGCCTTTTTTTATTTGTTTGAGCATGATGCCAACTTCGGCAACCACCAGAACGGTGAACAGCACGGCAAAGAGCCAGAATGTGGTCTGCACCGCCGACGTCTCGATGCGCGAAATGGCGGAGAACGTAGGCATGATGTCCTGTATCACCCACGGCTGGCGTCCCACTTCGGCGACTATCCAGCCCGCTTCGAGGCAGATGTAGCCCAGCGGCAGCGAGAGCATGAACACCCACAGCAGCCACGTGTAGCGCGCCAGCATCTTCTTGTACGAGAACAGGAGCACCACCACGAACAGCACGACGAAGTAGCCGCCGAGAATGATCATGATATGGAACGAATAAAACGTCAGCGGCACGTGCGGCACGAGTTGGGCGAGGTCGTTCACGTAGCCGTAGCCGAAGCTCGGGTAATTCTGTTCGAGTCGCAGCGCAGCGTCGGTGGCAGCCGCCACGTCGCCGGCTTTCGTTGCCGCCTGATAGTCGGCGAGCGCCTGTATGGCAGCCCGACCCTCGACGATGCGGTCGTTGGCCGAAGGAGCCGTAACCCATTCGCCCGCAGCGTTTTTCACCGGATAACCGCCGTCGATGATGTTTTCGATGCCCGCCACGTAGCCGTCGGCGTCGCGAGTTGCCAGCAGCGAGAGCAGGCGGGGAATTTCAATCTTGAAAAGGAACGGGTCTTCGGCGTCGTTGTACGACTTTTTGGCGGGGTTGAGAATGCCGAACGCCACGAGCCCCTGCCCGTTCGACCCTTCGTAGATGCCCTCCATCGCCGCCAGTTTCATGGGCTGTTTTTCAGCCACCTGATATGCCGAGCCGTCGCCCGTGTACGAAACGAGCAAGATGCCGGCAAAGCCTACCCAAGCCGCCACTTTCATACTCTTTTCGGCGAGGAACGTTTCCCGCTTTTTCCACAGGAACCACGCCGACACCGCGATGACGAACACCGCGCCCAGCACCCAGCCGGCAGTTACCGAGTGGAAAAATTTGTTGAGCGCTACCGGCGACAGCAGCACGGCGAAGAAATCGACCATTTCGTTGCGCACGGTATCTGGGTTGAACTGCATACCGGTGGGGTACTGCATCCACGCATTCGCCACCAATATCCACAGCGCCGATATCGACGCGCCGATGACCGTGAGCCACGTCGATGCCAGATGCACCCCCTTGCTCACTTTGTTCCACCCGAAAAACATGATGGCGATGAACGTCGATTCCATGAAGAAAGCCATGATGCCCTCTATCGCCAGCGGCGCACCGAAGATGTCGCCCACGAACCAACTGTAATTCGACCAGTTGGTGCCGAACTGAAATTCGAGAATGATGCCTGTGGCGACACCCAGCGCGAAATTCACGCCGAAAAGGTTAGCCCAGAATTTGGTAATGTGTTTCCAGCGCACGTCGCCCGACCGGTAGTAGAGCGTTTCCATGCAGCAGATAATAAGACCCAGCCCCAGCGTGAGCGGGACGAAAAGCCAGTGAAACATCGCCGTGAGAGCAAATTGCGCTCGCGACCAATCGACCAGAGAATACAAATCTTCCATACAATATAGTTGAGGTTAAAAAGGAGTTTGTTCGGAGGGTACCGACGTCAGCTCCTTCGCCACATGGGCGGCGCGTTCGTCGTCGTTGTCGTAACGGGTATTCAGAAAGTCGGGAAAGAAAAAAAGTTTCAGTATGAAAAAGATGATGAAAAGTTTTATCAAAATAATCGTCCACAGCGTTTTGCCCGTCGTCATGGAGCGGAACCCGTCGAGATAAAAATAAAAGATGCGGGAAATGACGTGGCTGCCCCTTAACTTTTCATTTTCCATACCGGTTGCATTTGAATTCCCAAATATAGGGCATTTTTGGAAAGAAACAAATTTTTGCCGAAAAAATATCGCCTGCCCCGAAAAATTTCCCGTATAAAGACGAAATGCGATTATTGTGCCGGAGTTGCCGAACAAAATTATTTTTTATATATTTGTAGGAGTGAACGGACACGGTTGTCGTCCGTCAAGTTTAACCTAAATAGAAAAAACATGTTCGATTTGAAAGGAAGAGTCGCCGTAGTATCGGGTGCAAGCAGCGGTCTCGGCGCGCAAATGGCAAAAGGATTCGCCGCACAGGGTGCGGACGTAGCGATTACCGCCCGCCGCTTGGAGCGGTTGGAGTCGCTGGCGGAGGAGATACGCAAAATGGGTGTGAAATGCCTGCCCGTGAAATGCGACGTTACGGTTACGGAGTCGGTGGAGGCTGCCGCTGTTGCCGTCGAAAAAGAGTACGGAAAAGTCGATATTCTCGTGAACTGCGCCGGCGCCAACAAGGGCACGGGCGTGCTCGACACCTCCGACGCCGACTGGCAGTTTACCGTCGATACCGACTTCACGAGCGTCTTCAAGGTGTCGCGCGCTTTCGGCAACATCATGAAGAAACACAACTACGGACGCATCATCAACATCGCCTCGATGTACGGACTGGTCGGCAATACGGCGATGGACGTCGTTGCCTACCACGCCACGAAAGGCGGCGTGGTGAACATGACCCGCGCCATGGCGGCGGAGCTGGCGAAATACAACATCACCTGCAACGCCATTTGTCCGGGCTACTTCGCTACGGAGCTGACCGTCGAAACGCTCGAAACCGACTTTTTCAAGGAGTATATGAAACGCACCGTGCCTATGGGGCGTTACGGTCGCGAGGGCGAACTGAATGCCGCCGCGATATTCCTTGCCAGCGACGAAGCCTCGTATGTTACGGGCGTCATTCTGCCCGTCGACGGCGGTTATACGGCTGTCTGAAACAATCTTCGTCTGAATATGCTTGCCGCCGAAACAGAAGCGTTTCGGCGGCTGTCGTTTGAGCCTTTGGCTCGCCGGCGCAACGCTCCCTGCCGGCATTCCATTCGCTTTCCCATAAAAAGCCGCCCCGCCATGTGAATGGCAGGGCGGTGTGTCAAAGATCATCTATTCAGGAAATTCTTTTTTCATTCTATCGTCATCTTTTATTCTACAACGATGCGCAGGGTTTTCGTCCCTTTGCTGCCGATAATCTGCAACAGATAATAACCTGTCGAGGCGGCGGGAATTTTCACCGACTGCCATTCGTCCGTATCGGAAAGTGCGCCTTGTGCTATCTGTGCGCCATGCAGGCTTATCACCCGATACCATGTCGCTCCGTCGGCACCGACTACCTGCACGCCTATCTCTCCGTTGCGCACCGGATTGCCGGACAGGCGAACTTCAAATTCCTCTTCCGCTTCGGACTCTTCTACTCCCGACAGATTGGGATCTTCTCCGGTGGTGAAGCTCTCGGTAGTACCGTAGGTCGTCTTTTGGGCAGTGGTGGCATAAGCACGATAGTAATAGGTCGTGTTGTAATCCAGTCCCGTAAGGGTTACGCTCATCAGCGTGCCGGAGCATTCGATGCGCTTGGGTTCGCTTGCCGTCGAGTGGGTAACAGGGTTTTCTGTCCAGTACTCGAAGCCTTGCGAGAGCAACTCGTCGGAGCCTTCCACGATGTAGCCCGAGATCGTGCTGTTGTTGCCGTGCACTTCGCCCGTGCGCGTGCTTACTGTCGGCTCGAAGTAGGCATAGACGTCGCGGGTGCCGAATGCCAGCCATGCACCGTAGTAGTATTTCCCTTTCACGGTGCGGTAGAATGGTCGGTATTTATAATACTTTTCCGGAGTGAGATTGCGCAGCGTTCCCGAGATTTTACCGTCGACAATGGGAGTTTCCGAGAGGGTCGAGGGTACGAGTTCGGGGTCGTCGTAGCGCCGCCATTCGAAGCCGGCGCCGATTACGGCATCGCAAGTAATGTCCGCCGTAAGGGTGGCGGAGGTGTTGGATATGTTGATAGCGGGCTGGGTGATGAGCTTGATGGTGTCGGTGGTAAAGATTACCGGCGTAACCACTTGGTCGCCGTATATGGTTTCTATGTTGAATTGTGCGAGGTATTCCGTTTGGGGTTCGAGGTCGGTAATGTCGATGGAAATTTGTGTACTGTCGAGTATAAATTGCTTATTTACAATACTAACCATAAGTCTTCGCACGGGATAATCTATATCGGGCGTATAGCTTACGGTGATGCGACACGTTGTTTCTCCGGTATCGCTGCCGATTTGCGGATTCAAGAGCGCTTCGGCAGAAGGATAGGTCTCAAAACGATTCCAACCTGTAGCGGTTTTATAGGTATGCAACGAACCTTTCGGATATTTCACGGTTGCATTTTTGTAGGTGTCATTGCCGAATGTGCTGCTGTATATGGATGGCGGGGTTGTTCCCAAGGGTATAATCGTCTGCAAGCCGTCGCAACCGGAAAAAGCAAAGCTACCGATACTTGTAACGCTCTCGGGTATTGTTATCGATGTTAAGCCTCGACAACAGAAAAAAGCACTATTGTTGATAATGGTAATACCTTCCGGTATTGTTATCGATGTTAAGTCGTTACTGTCAAAAGCAAATTCACCGATAACGGAAATGCTATCAGGTATGATATAGGAGGACAATCCACCCGAAGCAAAAGAGCGAAGGACTTTCACTGTATCACTTCCCAATTTCTCTTTCATGATCAGGCATCGGTGATCCGATGAAGCCCATTTTCCCTCAAATTTGCTTAATGTACAACCGGAAAAAGCTCTTTCGCCGATAGTGGTAACGCTCTCGGGTATCGTTACCGATGTCAAACAGGGACAATCGAAAAAAGCATACTCGTCGATAGTGGTAACACTGCCACCAATCGTTATCTCTGTCAAGTTCTCACACCCAGAAAAGGCATAGCCACCTATTTCGATAACACTCTCGGGTATCGTTACCGATGTTAAGTTTCTGCAATTTTCAAAAGTTCTATAATTGATAGTCGTAACGTTGTTTGGTATAGTTGTCGACATCAAGCGGTAACAATTGCGAAAAGCTTCGTGTCCGATAGTCGTAACGTTCTCAGGTATCGTTACCGACGTCAAATTCCAGCATCCGGAAAAAGCATCGTCGCCGATAATGGTAACGTTTTCGCCTATTGTAACTGACGTTAAACTACTGTTGCAATTTTGAAAAGCATATTCGCCGATAGTGGTAACCCAATACTCTGTTCCATCATACGTTACCCTTTCGGGTATGGTTACATTGCCAGAATAATTTCCACCGTAATAAGATTTATACGTAACCGCAACCGTCTTTGACGAAGTAATGTCGTAATAGATGCCGTCTGCCTCAAAGTCATACGCCCATGCGGCAGGGGCAGACAGCCATGCAGACAGCAACATAAAAAACAGTGTTCGTTTCATTTTTGTCATAATTTTGTAGTTAATTTATTTCTTGCAAAAATAGTTCTATAAATTAAATTTACAAAACTTTCCGCTAAAAATTTTTGCTTTCATTTCCAAACAGCAATTGAATTTGCCCGATAACCGACGGCGATAGTCATATCGGAGTTATCATAGGATAAAAGTTCATTCCGAAAGAAAGAAAACGGAAAGAAAACTTTTTGCATTCCGCAGGTTTGCACTATCTTTGTGCCGGTTTTTGATAAGGGATTAATGAAAAACGGGGATCATTCGTGGAAAGGGCACGCCGCCCTGCTTGCCGCCAACATCATTTGGGGGCTGAATGCGCCGATAGGCAAAGAGACGCTGCTCTCGCTTTCGGCAAACGCCGTTACCGCATACCGTATGCTCGGGGCGTGCGCCGCCTTTTGGATATTATCGCTTTTTCTCCCGCACGAACACGTGTCCCGCCGCGACAAGATACGCTTCATCTTCGCCGCGCTTTTGGGCATCACGTTCAATCAGGGTATGTTCATTTACGGACTTTCGCTCACGTCGCCCATCGATGCCTCTATCATCACCTCCACGCCGCCCATCATCACCATGATACTGGCTGCCCTGTTCCTGCGCGAACCGATTACATGGAAAAAAGTCATCGGCATTGCACTCGGCATATCGGGCGCGCTGATACTCATCGCGGGCAATGCCGCCCACGCCGGCGGCAATGGCAGCAGTACGCTCGGTAACCTGCTCTGTTTCTTGGCGCAGGTAAGTTTCTGCATCTATCTCACGCTGTTCAAAGGGCTTATATCGCGCTACTCGCCCGTAACCGTGAGCAAGTGGCTTTTTCTTTTCGCCTCGATTTTCTTCCTGCCCGTTTCGGCGCGCGACATCGTGGCGGTCGATTACCTCGCCATGCCTTTCTCGCTTTGGTGGCGCGTTCTCTACATCGTGTTCGGAGCCACGTTCCTCTCGTATCTCTTTATGACGACGGGGCAGCACCTGCTGCGACCCACCATCATCAGTATGTATAACTATGCCCAGCCCGTCGTGGCGACCGTCGTTTCGGTGGCGATGGGGTTGAGCGTCTTCGGCGTGAAAAGCGGTATGGCGGTGCTGTTTATCTTTGCCGGCGTCTATTTCGTTACGCAGAGCAAGTCGCGCGCCCAGCTCGACAGCGAGCGAAGTGCCGCATGATTTTTTCCGCCCGCCGGCACGCTTCCCGAATAAAAAAGTTTCCGCAGCGTTTGTATATGCCGTGCAACTTGCGTATCTTTACCGTCGGAAATAAACTCTACGACTATGTTCCCGAAAAAAGACGATTTGTTTGAATACGACGAAGATGCGTCGGTAGCCTTTATCCGCAGGAAAAATCCGTCGCTCGCCCTTACCGACGACGAGATAAACTATATCATCGACTTGGTGTACGACTATTACGAGTCGCGCGGATTGCTCGACGAAAACACCGAACAAGAGGTGGACATCGTCGATGACGAACTCACGGAGTATGTGGCTGCCCAAGCCCGCAAGGAGGCGATATACACGCTCGCCGACGACGATATTGCCACCGTCGTGCAGGGTGAATTGGACTATTGCGAATCGCTCGGAATTTTTGAAAACTGACAACCGATGTACCGCCTGTTCTTTTATCCTGTTCTTACCCTTTTGCTCTGCCTCCTGCCCATGACGGCGCAGGGGCAGAAAACGAATGTGCCTTTCGCCGCTCCGCCGGCGTCGGCTGTGAGTAAATATATAGCGCAGCTCACGCTTACCCCCAAGACCAAACCCGCCGTGCGGGCGCGTATGCAGCAGGAAATCGAGCGGCTGACGTCGCTCTGCGCGGGCGAAGTCGTTGCCGTGCGCGACAGCGTGATAGCCTGCGTCATCGTGCCGTCCGCCCGTCTTTTTGCCGGCGGCGACACGGAGGTAAGCGATGCCGGAAAAATCTTGCTGGAAAAACTTTTGCCTCCGACGCCGACCGCCTGCCGCATCGTCGTGGCGGTGCATACCGACGACACGGGTACGCCCGACTACTTGCAGCAGCTTTCCGAGCGGCGCGCCGAGTCGGTTGCCGCCTTTTTCGCTGCCGCCGGTATGGAAGTCGCCGCATTGGGTCGGGGAGCCGGCGAGCCGCTTGCCCGGAACGACACCTATCGCGGGCGCGAAACCAACCGCCGCACCGAAATCTATTTCATTCCCGCCGATGCGAAGGCGCGCCATGCGGCACGCCGCCGGTAATGCCGCGAAAAATAATTCCCGTTCGGAAAAAATCTTGGCACATCTTTTTGTACCTTTGCACTCCGAATAAGATGAAAATATAAAAACGATATGGCAACAGAATTGAAAGACCTGACCAAACGCAGCGAAAACTATTCGCAGTGGTACAACGACTTGGTGGTGAAAGCCGATTTGGCGGAGCAGTCTGCCGTGCGCGGCTGCATGGTGATAAAGCCTTACGGATACGCGATATGGGAAAAAATGCAGCGGCAGCTCGACGATATGTTCAAGGAAACGGGGCACGTCAATGCCTATTTCCCGCTGCTCATTCCGAAATCGTTTCTGAGCCGCGAAGCCGAACACGTGGAAGGTTTTGCCAAAGAGTGCGCCGTGGTAACCCACTACCGCCTGAAAACCGCCTCCGACGGTTCCGGCGTCGTGGTCGATCCCGCCGCCCGCCTCGAAGAAGAGTTGATTATCCGCCCCACGTCGGAAACCATTATATGGAGTACGTATAAAAACTGGATACAGTCGTACCGCGACCTCCCCATACTCTGCAACCAATGGGCAAACGTCATGCGCTGGGAAATGCGCACCCGCCTTTTCCTGCGCACCGCCGAATTTCTCTGGCAGGAGGGGCACACCGCCCACGCCACCCGCGAAGAGGCGGAAGCCGAAGCCGTGAAGATGCTCAACGTCTATGCCGACTTTGCCGAAAACTACATGGCGATGCCGGTAATCAAAGGCGTGAAGTCGGCGAACGAACGTTTTGCCGGCGCCGTCGAGACCTACACCATCGAAGCCCTGATGCAGGACGGCAAGGCGTTGCAGTCGGGCACGTCGCACTTCTTGGGACAGAATTTCGCCAAGGCTTTCGACGTGCAGTTCGTCAATAAAGACAACCAGCCCGAATACGTATGGGCGACCTCGTGGGGTGTATCGACCCGTCTGATGGGCGCGCTTATCATGTCGCACTCCGACGACAACGGTCTTGTGCTGCCGCCGAAGTTGGCGCCGATACAGGTCGTCATCGTGCCTATCTATAAAAATGCCGAGCAGCTGGCGAAAATCGACGAGAAAGTCGCCGGCATCGTTGCCCGCCTCAAAGAGCTGGGCATATCGGTGAAATACGACAACGCCGAAAATAAACGTCCGGGATTCAAATTCGCCGATTACGAACTGAAAGGCGTTCCCGTGCGCTTAGTCATGGGCGGACGCGACCTCGAAAACAATACTATCGAGGTGATGCGCCGCGATACGCTCGAAAAAGAGACCCGCACCTGCGACAACATCGAACAGTACGTCAAGGAGCTGCTCGCCGACATACAGAAAAACATCTACCGGAAAGCCTTCGATTTCCGCGCCGCCAACATTTTCAAAGTCGATACCTACGACGAGTTCAAGGAGCAAATCGAAAAAGGCGGATTCATCTTGGCGCACTGGGACGGTACGCCCGAAACCGAAGAGCGCATCAAGGACGAAACCAAAGCCACCATACGCTGCATACCGTTGGAGGGCGACACCACGCCGGGCAAATGTATGGTAACCGGCAAGCCGTCGGCTCGCCGCGTACTCTTCGCCCGCGCGTATTAAAAAACGCTGTCTGAATAAAATAGAAAAGCGCCCGAAAGTTCTCACGACTTTCGGGTGCTTTGTTTTTCCGAATAGGGCGGTACGTCAATGTTCGGGATTCCACTCCAAAATCTGTGCGGGCGAACGGTACATATCGATGAGGGCGGCATCGTCGGGCAGCGTGAGCTGTCTCGACAATTCGTGCCGGCGGCTCACATCGACGGGGCGACCCTCTTTGTCGGTGCTGTTGTATTCCAAGAAACGCAGGTGGTGCGTTTCGCCGCGTATATCTACCCACCCCTCCGGCGATATATTTTCGAGCGTGCAGTCTATCAGCACGGCTTCGGCGTAGGGATAGCCGTTTACGCCCTTGTTCACCGGCGAGCGGGCTATCGCCGCATTTCCATGCGTGCCCACGAAGCGGCAGTTATTGAAAATATTGCCGTGATTGGCTTCGGTGTTGCGTATCCACATGAAGGGTCCCGGACTTATCAGCAGGCAGTTTTTGAAAAACGACGGTCCGCGACCGAGTATCATGTCGCCGCCGCCGTCGATGATGCAGTCTTCAAGATATACGGAGCCGTTGATTTGCAGGGCGTCGCCCGAGCCGATGACTTTGACGTTGCGCAGGTAGTTGCGTGCCCCCATGATTAAAAGCCCCTCCGCCTGTCCGTGCAGGTCGGTTTTGATAGTCAGGTCTTCAAAGCGGAGGTCGTAGCAGTTGTCGGCTGCAAACGCGGCGCGGCGCGACGGAAACGTGCCTCGCCATTCGTTGGTCTTTACATTGATGGGGTGGGGGTTGAAAGTTTCGTTGTTGGCATAGTGTACCACCGTCTTTTCCCGACTTTCGCCGTGCAGCAGCACGTGCTGTTTGTTGCGGAAGTAAACGAGTTCTTCGTAATCGCCGTTTTTGATAAACACTTCCCAATTCTCTTGGCTGAAATCGGGAATGAAATCCATCGCCCCCTGCACCGTGCAGAAGTCGCCGCTGCCGTCGCCGCTTACGACGAGCCGGCGTTGGTCGGCGGCAGGAGCGTTTTTACGGGTGGAGAAGCGCCACGCCTTTTCGCCGTAGATGCCGGCAAACATCTCGCCCTCGATGCCGAAAGCCTCTCGGTCGATAGTAACGTAATACTCCTTGTCGTATTCGAGCAGATTGTGGTGCGGGTACAGCGTAACGCGATTGTCGTGCGCTATGGCGGGATAGAAGTGGAAACCGTCGGTGAAGTGTCCGATAATGGTGAGCTGATACGGACCGGTGGTGTCGCGCACCGCCGTGCCCGACGGTGTGCCGGGCACCGTGTTGGCGTTGGTGCAGTCGGTCGATTCATACACATACGGCACAGCCGTGTAGGTGGCGTTCTGTTTCCGTATCGTGTCGGGTTGCGTGGGACCGGCGGGTATGCTCAGGTCGAGCGAATCGACGAGCTGTCCGCTGCCGGCTTCGTAGATGCGTATCATGCCTTTGTCGTTCACGGTTACAGGGGCATTGAATGTCAATGTGAGGTGCGTGTCGGGGGCGACACCTTTGGCACGGTTGGCGGGGAACAATCGGTAATGGGCGGTTGTCGCCTCCGCCGGCGCGCTTGCTCCCGACGTGGCGTCGGTCGCCGCATTTTGTCCCGAGAGGCTGCCTGCCGCACCCGACAGCAGCAGAAGGGGGAATAAGAGTTTTTTCATGGTAATCTTACAGTTAGACCACAAATCTATAAAATATCTTTTGAATGAAAAAGAAAATTTGCGGAAAAAGAATTATCTTTAACCCCGTGTAAACGACATGAAAAATCCTTCGCTGAAATCGGGCTTTCGAGCACTGGCGCCGCTGGCGGTATTCTTGGGCGTATATCTGGTGGCGTCCGTGTGGATTAATGATTTCTACGCCGTACCCATTACGGTGGCGTTCATCATCGCCTCGGCGGTGGCTGTCGCCCTGACATCGGGCATACCGCTTGCCGAGCGCATAGTCCGTTTCTCAGAAGGCGCTGCCGACAAGAATATTCTTATAATGATATGGATATTCGTGCTGGCGGGAGCTTTCGCGCAGTCGGCAAAAGCGATGGGCGCTATCGACGCCACCGTGCAGCTCACGCTCCTGCTATTGCCCGAACACTTTCTGCTCGTGGGAATCTTCATCGCCGCCTGTTTCGTTTCGCTTTCGGTAGGTACGTCGGTGGGCACGATTGTCGCGCTCGTGCCCGTCGTGGCGGGACTGGCGGAAAAAACGGGCATCGACCCCGCTTTCATGACCGCCGTAGTCGTGGGCGGCGCATTCTTCGGCGACAACCTGTCGTTCATTTCCGACACCACCATTGCGGCGACCCGCACGCAGGAGTGTGAGATGCGCGACAAATTCCGCGTGAATATCCTTATCGTTTTGCCGGCAGCCCTGCTTCTGTTGGTTTATTATACCGTAACGGGTTACTCCCTCGAACTGAATGCCGTCGATACTGCGCCGGTGGAATGGGTGCGCGTGCTGCCCTATCTCGTGGTGCTGTTTACGGCGCTGGCAGGCATGAATGTCATGGCGGTGCTGGCGCTGGGCATACTCTCGGCGGCGGTGGTTGGAATGCTTTCGGGCGGTTACGGCATTTTCGACTGTCTGAAAGCGATGGGCGAGGGCATTACCGGTATGGGCGAGCTGATTATCGTTACCCTGCTGGCGGGCGGTATGCTCGAATTGATACGCTACAACGGCGGCATGGATTTCATCATCTCCCGCCTGACGGCGCACGTGTCGTCGAAACGCTGGGCGGAGGCAAGTATCGCCGCGCTGGTGTCGCTGGCGAATCTCTGTACCGCCAACAACACGATAGCCATCATCACCACCGGTTCCATAGCCCGCGACATCAGCCGCCGCTTCGGCATCGACCCGCGCAAGACGGCGAGCATACTCGATACGTTTTCGTGCGTCGTGCAGGGGTTGATTCCTTACGGGGCGCAGCTGCTCATCGCTTCGGCGTTGACGCAGCTCTCTCCGCTCGCGATTATCCGTTACCTCTATTATCCGCTTTTGGTGGCGGTGTGCGCATCGGCAGCGATTTTCTTCCGTTACCCCCGCCGCTACTCCTGATTTTCGGAAACTCCTTGCAGAGGCTTGTTCCGACCCTTTCGTCAATAAAAACGAACCTTATATTTAATAGAAATTCCTATAAATTTATTTCGGATATTTTGTAACTTTGCGCATTCGTTTCATTTGATATGTCCGGCATGAACGACGATTCGCGTGTGCGCCCTCCATTCTTTCCACTCTTTATAGCCACCGGCTTCGGTGCGGGCTATTCGCCCGTAGCGCCCGGTACGGCAGGTGCGCTGGCGGCGGTGCTGTTGTGGGCAGTCGCCGCTCTGTTCGTGCCGTTTGCCGTGTTGCAGGCGACGTTGGCTGCGGTCGTGGTGCTGTTTACGGCGTTGGGCGTATGGTCGGGCACGGTGATGGAACGCTATTGGGGCGAAGATCCGTCGAAGGTCGTCGTAGATGAAATGGTAGGCGTGTGGATTCCCTTGCTTGCCGTACCCGAGAATTACGGGCTTTTCTACGCCCTCGCGGCGTTTGTGCTTTTCCGCTTTTTCGATATCGTGAAACCGCTCGGCGTGCGCCGCATGGAACGCTTCAAAGGCGGGTGGGGCATTATGGCGGACGATATTCTGGCGGGAGTGTACAGCGCGATATTGTTGGTCGCCGCCTGTTTTATACTGCATTAGATATGACGAAACGCACAGGCATACAGTTGTTGAAAGCGCTTTTCTCCGCGCAGTTGTCAGGGTTGGTCGATTTTCTGACCTCCTTTCTGTTGGCAAACGTTTGTCATCTCTATTACGTGGCATCGACATTTCTCGGGGCGCTAACCGGCGGCGTGTTCAACTGCTGCCTCAATTACCGGTGGGTATTCCGCGCCGCCGGCTGTTCCAAAGCACTCGTGGCGATAAAATATGCCATGGTGTGGGCGGGCAGCATTTTTTTCAACACTTACGGAACGTATCTGCTCACCGAAGTTATGATGCGCACGGCGTGGGCAGCCTCGTTGAGTGCATACGGTGCGACCAACCTTTTCCTCCTGCCGAAAATCATCGTCGCCCTTTTGGTTTCCCTGTTTTGGAACTTCCTGTTACAACGCAATTTCGTCTATCGGAACACGGCGTTCGATACGTTCATTCTCTTGCATTGTCATCATTCAAAATAGACCGGTATGAAATATAGAGATTTTCTGCAAAAACTCATTTATAAAGTCATCGACCCCGTTGTCAAAGGTATGATAAAAGTCGGTATCACGCCCAACTTCATCACGACGACAGGTCTGCTGTTGAACATCGTGGCGGCTGCGACTTTCATTTATGCCGGATACGCCGGCGCCGATGCCCTCCGGTATGTAGGTATAGGCGGCGGAGTGGTGCTGTTTGCCGGACTGTTCGATATGCTCGACGGTCGGGTGGCGCGTGTGGGCAACAGGGTATCGCGCTTTGGCGCTTTTTACGATTCGGTGCTCGACCGGTACAGCGAGCTGTTCACCCTCTTCGGCATTATCTTTTTCCTGATGCTCAAAGGGTACGTGGTGTGGGCGATTGTCGCTTTCGTGGCGTTGATAGGCTCTATCATGGTAAGCTACGTGCGGGCGCGAGCCGAAGGGTTGGGACTCGATTGCAAAGTGGGTTTGATGCAGCGCCCCGAGCGTGTCGTGCTCACCGCGCTCGGTGCCATTTTCTGCGGCGTATTCGCTCATATCGAGGCGTTCGACCCCGTGCTGATTTTGGCGGTGCCGCTGGCGCTTATCGCCCTGTTGGCTAATGCGACGGCTTTCGTGCGCATCGCCCATTGCCGCCGGTTGTTGAAAGATAAAAAACAAGAATAATGCGATATACTCCTCCTTCTCGCAAAGAATCGACGGTGATGCTGCTCGTGGCGGCAGTGTCGCTTGCCCTTACCGGCATATTCATCGGATTGCGCCCCGAACATATTTTCCTTTGGTCGCTTTTCTGCATACTCTTTTTTGCTTCGACTTACACTCGCAAGCTGATTGTCGCCCTGCTGCCGTTTGTCCTTTTTGCCATATCGTACGACTGGATGCGGGTCTATCCCAATTATCGGGTGAACGCTATCGACGTTGCAGGTCTTTACGGGGCTGAGTTGCAAGTGTTCGGCGTTACTGTCGAGGGTGTGCGAATGACCCTTTGCGAATATTTCGCGCAGCACCATTGCGCCGTGCTCGATTTCATGGCAGGAATTTTTTATCTCTGCTGGGTGCCGGTGCCGGTGCTTTTCGGCGTGATGCTTTATGTGCAAGGGCGCCGCGAACTGGCGTTGCGTTTTGCTCTGACTTTTCTGCTGGTCAATCTCATCGGCTTTGCCGGCTATTACATTCACCCTGCCGCCCCGCCGTGGTATGTCATGGAGTACGGATTCGAGCCGCTGCTTGGTACACCCGGCAATGTGGCGGGACTCGGTCGTTTCGATGCGATGTTGGGAATCGATGTGTTTTCTCCTATGTATGGTCGTAACGCCAATGTGTTCGCCGCCTTTCCTTCGCTGCATTCCGCCTATATGCTGGTGGCATTTTTCTATGCTCTTGCAGGTCGCTGTCGCAAATGGCTTGTCGCTCTGTTTGCTTTTATCATGGTCGGAATATGGTTTACGGCAGTCTATTCGGGACACCATTATATGATAGATGTATTGGGTGGAATCGTATGTGCTGCCGTCGGAATCCTGCTCTTTGAACAAGGGCTGATGCGCATTCCCGCTTTTCGCCGTTTCTTTGCCCGTTACGTCGCTTACGTGTCGTAATCGTTGGCGGATAAAATAAAACAGGGTCGGCAAAATTTTTTGCCGACCCTGTTTTGCATATAGGAACGAATTATTTGTTCAGTGCGGTAGCCACATCGACGGCACAGGCCACGGTGCAACCCACCATCGGGTTGTTGCCGATGCCGAGAAATCCCATCATCTCTACGTGAGCGGGAACGGAGGACGAACCGGCAAACTGGGCGTCGCTGTGCATACGTCCCATCGTGTCGGTCATACCGTAGGACGCGGGACCGGCAGCCATGTTGTCGGGGTGCAGGGTACGACCCGTACCGCCGCCCGAAGCAACGGAGAAATAGGGCTTGCCGGCGAGAATACGCTCTTTCTTGTACGTACCGGCTACGGGGTGCTGGAAGCGGGTGGGGTTGGTGGAGTTGCCCGTAATGGAAACTTCCACGCCTTCGTGCCACATGATGGCGACACCTTCGCGCACGTCGTCGGCGCCATAGCATTTTACTTTGGCGCGCGGTCCGTCGGAGTAAGCGATTTCACGAACGATTTTGAGTTCGCCCGTATAGTAGTCGAATTGCGTCTGTACGTAGGTGAAGCCGTTGATGCGCGAAATGATTTGGGCAGCATCTTTTCCTAAACCGTTCAAGATGCAGCGCAACGGTTCTTTGCGCACCTTGTCGGCTTTGGCGGCGATTTTTATGGCGCCTTCGGCAGCGGCGAACGATTCGTGTCCGGCGAGGAAAGCGAAGCATTTCGTTTCTTCGCGGAGCAGACGAGCGGCGAGGTTGCCGTGTCCCAGTCCCACTTTGCGGTCGTCGGCTACCGAGCCGGGTATGCAGAATGCCTGCAAGCCGATACCGATGGCTTCGGCAGCATCGGAGGCGTTTTTGCAGCCTTTTTTCAGGGCAATGGCAGAGCCTACCACGTAAGCCCATTTGGCATTTTCGAAACAGATAGGCTGCGTATCTTCACACGTTTTGTAAGGGTCGAGACCGTAGCTGTCGCAGATGGCGTTGGCTTCTTCAATATCTTTGATGCCGTTGGCGTTCAGCGCAGCGATGATTTGTTTGATACGGCGATCTTGGCTTTCAAATTTCACTTCTCTTATCATAGTCTGTCCTCCTTATTCTTTGCGTGGGTCAATGTATTTAACGGCTCCCGCCTCTTTCGTAAAGCGACCATAAGTGCCGGTAACTTTTTTCAGGGCTTCGTTGGCATCGGTGCCTTTCTTGATTTCTTCCATGAATTTTCCCAGATGTACGAATTCATACCCGCACACTTCGTCGTTTTTGTCGAGGGCGAGGGTTTTGATGTAGCCTTCCGCCATTTCGAGGTAGCGCGTGCCTTTGGCGAGCGTGCCGTAGAGCGTGCCCACTTGGCTGCGGAGCCCCTTGCCGAGGTCTTCGAGACCGGCGCCTATCATCAGACCTCCTTCGGAGAATGCCGACTGCGTGCGACCGTAAACGATTTGCAGGAAGAGTTCGCGCATGGCGGTATTGATGGCGTCGCATACGAGGTCGGTGTTCAACGCTTCGAGCAGTGTTTTGCCCGGCAGTATTTCCGATGCCATGGCGGCGGAGTGGGTCATACCCGAGCAGCCGATGGTTTCTACCAGCGCCTCTTGTATGATACCGTCTTTTACGTTGAGCGTCAGTTTGCACGCGCCCTGTTGGGGAGCGCACCAGCCGATACCGTGCGTCAAGCCCGAAATGTCGATAATCTCTTTGGCTTTCACCCACTTGCCCTCTTGGGGGATAGGAGCGGGACCATGGTTGGGTCCTTTCTTTACAACACACATGTGTTCTACTTCGTGTGAATAGATCATAATGCTCTTTGTTTTAGTTGGGAATATAATGTGTCTGAATTTTATAACCTTTTACCTTTTTACGAAATGCAGCGACATTTTTTTCTCGCACGCGTTGCAAAGGTACGTTTTTTTTGCATTCGGGCAATAAACTTGTTCGGCTAAAAATATTTTTCTTAATTCTTTTTTTGTAAAAACGCCGCGTAATATTTGGTTATCCGTAAAAATTTTTTCATTTTTGTATGAAGTTTCTCCAAGAAAGACGAAACAACACGTTTTTAACCAAAATATAAAGACCCATGAAAAAAAGCGCTTTGCAGCTCGCGCGGGCTGCCTATCAACCCAAGTTGCCGAAATCCCTGCGTGGGGACGTTTGCCTCAAAGAAGGCGCAGCCACGCAATCGGTTGCCGACAGAGAGGAGATAAAAAAACTTTTCCCGAACACGTACGGTATGCCGGTACTCTCGTTCGAGGCTTCCAAAAAGGTTCGCATCTATCCGGCTATCAACGTCGGCGTTATTCTTTCGGGCGGACAAGCGCCCGGCGGACACAACGTCATCGCCGGTCTTTTCGACGGATTGAAACGCATGAATCACGACAGCCGCCTTTTCGGATTTCTCTTGGGGCCGGGCGGATTGGTCGATCACAACTATATGGAGCTTACGCCCGACATCATCGACGACTACCGCAATACGGGCGGATTCGACATCATCGGCTCCGGTCGTACCAAACTCGAAAAGAAAGAACAATTCGACAAAGGTCTTGAAATTCTGAAAAAACTCGACATCAAGGCGCTGGTCATCATCGGCGGCGACGACTCCAACACCAATGCCTGCGTATTGGCGGAGTATTACAAGCAGATAAATGCCGGCGTGCAGGTAATCGGCTGTCCGAAAACCATCGACGGCGACTTGAAAAACGAAATGATAGAGTGTTCGTTCGGTTTCGATACCGCTTGCAAAGTCTACTCCGAAGTCATCGGCAACATCGAGCGCGACTGCAATTCGGCAAAAAAATACTGGCACTTCATCAAACTCATGGGGCGCTCGGCTTCGCACATCGCTTTGGAATGCGCCTTGCAGACGCAGCCTAACGTCTGCCTCATTTCCGAAGAGGTGGCAGCCAAACAGCAGACGCTCGACGACATCGTGAATTACATCGCCGGCATCGTGGCTGCTCGTGCCGCCGACGGCAACAATTTCGGTACGGTGCTCATTCCCGAAGGCTTGATAGAGTTCATTCCCGCCATGAAGAAACTGATTGCCGAGCTGAACGATTTTCTTGCCGCCAACGGCGACGCCTTTGCTGCTGTCGAGCGCTCGCAGCAAATCAAATACATCGTCGAGCATCTCTCGCCCGAGAATGCCGCCATTTATTCTTCGCTACCCGAAACGGTGGCTCGCCAGCTGACGCTCGACCGCGACCCGCACGGAAACGTACAGGTATCGCTCATCGAGACCGAAAAACTTTTGGCTGAAATGGTCGGTCGCCGTCTGGCTGCGATGAAAGCCGAAGGAAAATACGTCGGCAAATTCTCGCCGCAAACCCACTTCTTCGGTTACGAGGGTCGCTGCGCCGCTCCCTCCAACTTCGACGCCGACTACTGCTATTCGCTCGGTTACACGGCAGCTCTGCTCATTGGCGAAGGCAAAACGGGTTATATGTCGTCGATACGCTGCACTACCCGTCCCGCCGCAGAGTGGATTGCCGGCGGCGTGCCCGTTACCATGATGATGAACATGGAGCGCCGGCATGGCGAAATGAAACCCGTGATACAAAAGGCGCTGGTCGAACTCGACGGCGTGCCGTTCAAATATTTTGCTGCCCACCGCGAACGCTGGGCGCGCGAAACCTCTTTCATATATCCGGGTCCTATTCAATACTTCGGACCGTCGGAGGTGTGCGACCGCACTACCGAAACCCTGCGTCTCGAACACGAATAAAATCGAAGACGATAAGCGCGAGAGGCGCGCCCTGTGAAGGGCGCGCCTCTCTTTTTATTCTTTCGCGCTTGTTTTCAAGGCAGTTCGTCGAGAAGTGTTTTCAGGAAATGCTCGATGTTTTTCTGCACCTGCTTCCGTTTTTCCGTGTAGTTGTTTACCATGATGGCGAGGGCGTAGGTACATTCGTCGGCGGTGTAGTAGCCGACGTAGCAGAGCACGCCCGATATGCTGCCGCTTTTGAGCCGCAGGTTGCGCGCCTTCGGCAGACGGACGGCGAAATTGTAGAGCGTGCCTTCGCCCGGGTGTGGCAGGGCGTGCATGAATGCCGTGCCGATGCGCGGATCGCGGGCGGTGTAGGCGAGTGCCTGCGCCATCATTTGCGGCGTGATGCGGTTGAGCGGCGAGAGTCCGGAGCCGTCGTACAGGGCGGCTTTATCCACGTCGAACGCTTTGCGCCAGACCTCCCGCATACGTTCAAGACCGTTTGCGAGCGTCGCCGTTGTGTCGATTTGTCGTCCGATGTCCCGCAAAAAAGTTTCCGCAAACAGGTTGTCGCTCATTTCCAACGTGTGGGCAACGAGTGCAATCAACGGCGCCGACCGGTGTACATACACGTCGGTGGCGGTGCTGTCGGGCGCGGGGAGGGGCGTGCCGTTTTCGTGCAGCAGCCGTGCCGTCGTAGGCTCACCGTCGATATTCACGCCCGATTTACGCAGCGTGTCGGTAAGCAGTTGCGCCAGATACATGGGCGGGTCGGGCATATCGCCCCGAATGGCGAAGGGATAGCGGTTGGCGGGCAGCGACCCGTAGATGCGCCGCGTGTAGTCGTAAGGTGCGCCGAAGAAATAGGCTTCGTCTTTTCCTCTCTCGTTGGTCGTGAGGTAGGGGTAAAGCCGCAATCCCACTATTTCGGGCGTGATGCCCAACAGCTGCGGACGGGTGCCCACAGCACCCGTGCGGAAAATGGCGCGGAAAAGGTTGTCCCCGTAATTGATGCCGTAGCAGCCGGCGGCATAGTAATTGCCGACGTCCTCCCACGTCCATTGCGGCGAAAGCGGTTCGGGCAGAAATGCCGAATCGTCGGCGATGATTCGTCCCGACACCGAACGTATGCCCGCGTGCCGAATCGCCTGTACCGCCTTCCGCAGGAACGTGCCCGACGGCATATAGCCGTAATCCGAGCCGAGCGACGGGTCGCCTTCTCCGCGTATGACGAGGTCGCCGTCGAGTTGTCCGCTGCCGTCGATTTCACCGCTATAATATACGCGTGTCAGGAAGCGGTAGTCCATCGGTCGGCAAAACAGTGCGGCGGCGGTAGTCAAAACCTTTTGGGTGGAAGCCGGCGTAAAAAAGTCGTCGCTCCGGTATGCCGCGACCACGTCACCGCTCTCTACTTCGACTACGCACAATCCGGCGACAGAACCTTCGCCGCCGAGGTTGGCGAGCACGGAATCTCTTTCTGTTGTTTCTCCGGCGGCGGGCTGCCACGACGACACGGCGCATATCGCCGCCAATGCATACGCCCGCACACGACCGGAATATCTCCTCTTTTTCATGCCCGCAAAATTACAAAACATCATTGAAAATTTTACCTTGACAATGAAATTCCTAACGACTTTTTTGTACATTTGTCCGAAACAGACTGAATCGTTATGAAATCTGCTCGCAAACCCTTTACTTTCGACCGCGTGGTGCGCATACTTTTTTCTGTCGCCATCGTTGTCGTCGTACTCTATTTCGTCAATTTGCTCAAAGGCGCGTTGCTGCCTTTCCTCATTGCGTGGCTGCTGGCATATATGATAAACCCCTTCGTCGAGTTCATACAGTACCGCTGTAAAGTAAAAGTGCGCATACTTTCCATATTCGTCGCCCTTTTGACGTTGGTGGCGTTTCTGTGGCTTGTCGTCTGGATTATCACGCCCGGCATTGTCGAAGAAGCCGGAAAGATGCGTACCATGATCGACGACTATCTGGCGCGCGAAAACTCCACCATACCCTTTGTTCCCGAAAGCTGGCACCTCTATCTGAAAGAAAAAATCGACTTCGCCAAAATTTCCGAAGCCATGAATCCCGAAGACTGGCGGATGCTTATCGAGCGTTTCCTGCAACAGCTTTGGGCTATCTTCACCGGCTCAGTCAATCAGATACTCAGTATCATAGGTTGGTTTATCATCTTCCTGTACCTTATATTCATACTCTTGGATTACGACAAAATACTTGCCGGATTCAAAGCCTTGATACCCGACCGTTACCGCGACAAAACCCTTAGCGTGTTCAACGACGTAAAAGACAGCATGAACCGCTATTTTCGCGGACAGGCGCTCGTGGCGTTCATTGTCGGCATACTGTTCTGCATCGGCTTTTCCATTGTCGGGCTGCCGTTGGCGATACTCTTGGGCTTGTTCATCGGTTTGCTCAACATGGTGCCCTATTTGCAAATAGTCGGCTTCCTGCCCACGTTCCTCCTCTGTCTGCTCAAATCGGTGGAAACGGGCGAGAGCTTCGGCTGGCTGCTCTTGGCTTGCGCCATTGTGTTCATCGTCGTGCAGGTCATACAAGACATGATACTCGTGCCCCGCATCATGGGGCGCGCCATGGGCTTGAACCCCGCCATCATTCTGCTCTCCCTCTCGATATGGGGCACCCTGCTTGGACTGCTCGGCATGATTATTGCCCTGCCGCTCACCACCCTGCTGCAATCCTATTACGAACGCTATATATTGCAAAAAGAGAATCTTGAAGCGAAAAAAGAACTTGCCGACGCCGAATCGGAAACCCCGTCCGAAGAAAAGTAATATTTTTTAACATATAAAAAGGCGGTGAAACTGTTGGTCGGTACAAAAATAAAGCGTACCTTTGCCACGCATTTGGAAAAAACGCTTCCCGATGCCCCCATGATGATTCGCTAGCTCAGCTGGTAGAGCACAACACTTTTAATGTTGGGGTCCTGGGTTCGAGCCCCAGGCGGATCACCAAAACAGGCTGCCAATCCGGAATTGGCAGCCTGTTTTTTTCTGAAATGACCGTCGGGCGGGAAGTTCCGTTCTTTTGGAGGAGGAATAAAAAAGGTCGCCGCATAATCATCGATTACGCGGCGACTCTGTTTGGCGGTGCGGACGGGACTCGAACCCGCGACCCCATGCGTGACAGGCATGTATTCTAACCAGCTGAACTACCGCACCTTCGGGTCTGCAACTCATATTTCTCTTCCGAATTGCGGTTGCAAAGATAAACGATATTTTTGTTTTGTACAATAAATAGCTTACTTTTTTCGATAGAAAAAACAATCGTATAAAATCCTTGTGGCGTATCGCCTCTGTACCAATGCTTCTGCTTGCCGCGTCAGGGCGGGGTACGAAAAATTCAGCCATGCTGCGGGTCGGTGCAAAAAAATACCGCCCTGCCATGCGAATGGTAGGGCGGCGTGTCAAAGATCATCTATTCAGGAAATTCTCTTTTCATTCTATGCTCTTTTGCAGCAACATCGTTTTGTTATCGGACGATAATCATTTTTTTGCCGTTCACGATATACGCACCGTTCTGTAACGTTTTAAGGGCAGCGGCATCGTTCGTTTCGAGTATCAACACGCCTTGCAGGTTATACACCGTTATATGTTCGGCATCTTGCTGCGTCTCCGTTACTGCCGACGGGTCGTCCGGATTCTCCGGCTCATCGGGCTCTGCGGGCTCCGGCTCCGTTATCGTGAAGGTATAAACGAGCTCGGGGTTGCAGTGCCCCACAGTCGGGTCGTCGGCAAAGTCGGCATCGCCGAAGGTGCCTTCGGGTATCGTCAACGTGTATTCACCGGCGGCTTTCAGCGTGTCGGCAAGGGTTATTTCGAGCGTATTTCCTTCGCCGGCGGAGAGGGTGGCGGTAAGCAGCGTGTCATTGCCGGCGAGCGTTATCGTTTGTGCTTCGGCGGCAAGAGCCGGTTTTTCGGTAAAGATAAGGGTAATGGTTTTCAGCGCCTCTACTTCGCTGTTGTCGGCGGGCGATGTCGTTGCCGGCTTGAAGTCTTGCACTACCGGCTCTTTTATCGTGTAGGTATAAACGAGTTCGGGGTTGTAGCGTCCTGTCGTTTGGTCGTCGAAGTAGATTTCATTACCGAATGCGCCTTCGGGTATCGTCAGCAGATAGTCGCCGGGTTCGGTTACGACGGTATCAGTCAACGATATCGTAAGCGTGCTGTCCGACGAGGAGACGATGCCGGCGGGGAAGAAAGCCGAGTTGTCGGCTTTCATCAGCGTAGCCGAGTCGCCGACAAGTACCGGTTTTTCATCGAACAGAAGCGTAAACTCTGCAAGCTCCGTAACTTCCGCACCGTCGGCAGGCGTTACCCGCGTCGGGATAAAATATTTTCCGGTTGGCGGAACAAATTCCTCTATCGTCCCGAATTTTTTCCACCCCGTAGCGGCTTTATAGGCATCTACCGAACCCACAGGTACATACAGTTTACAGGTTTCATAATCCACCCCATCGAAAACGGAAGTCCCGTTATAAACTATTTTTACCGGCGTCGGGTTATAAACGGTTACCGATTGCAAATTACTGCAACCGTAAAAAGCCTCGTTGCCGATAGTAGCAACACTCTCGGGTATCGTTATTGACGTCAAACCCTTACAACCGTAAAAAGCATCGTCGGGAATCCGTTTGACATTTTCCCCGATATGTATCGTCGTCAAGGAAGTACAACCCGAAAAAACAGAACTCATATAGGTGCAGGAATCGGCATTGAAATAAACATCCGTCAAACCCGTACAACCGGAAAAAGCCCTACTCGGAATAGATTTTACATTTTCCCCGATATGTACTGTTGTCAAAGAGGTACATTCCTTAAAAACAGAACTCATATAGGTGCAGGAATCGGCATTGAAATAAACTTCCGTCAAACCCGTGCAATCGTAAAAAGCATAACCACCGATAGTGGCAACACTTTCGGGTATGGTTATCGACGTCAAGCCCGAACAACCGTAAAAAGCATAATCGCCGATTGTGGCAATACTTTCGGGTATTATTATAGATGTCAAGCCGCTGCAATCTTCAAAAGCACCGTCGCCGATAACTTTAATATCGGCGGATATGGTGTATTCGGTCAGAGCGTTCGGTGCAAAAGCCACTAACGTATCGTTTACAACAAGACAACGATGATCCGACGATGCCCATTTCCCTTCAAACTCCATCAAACCCGTGCAACCGGGAAAAGCATTGAAAGGAATATGTTTTACATTTTCCCCGATATGCACCGTTGTCAAAGAGGTACAATCATAAAAAGGAAATCTCATCTCGGTGCAGGAATCGGCATTGAAATAAACATCCGTCAAGCCCGTACAACCGGAAAAAGCCCTACTCGGAATAGATTTTACATTTTCCCCGATATGTACTGTTGTCAAAGAGGTACATTCTTCAAAAACAGAATACATATAGGTGCAGGAATCGGCATTGAAATAAACCTCCGTCAAGCCCGTACAACCGGAAAAAGCATTGTAGCCGATAGAGGTAACACTATTAGGTATCGTAATCTCTTCTAAACCAACGCAATCTTCAAAAGCCCTGCCCGGAATAAATTTTACATTTTCCCCGATATGCACCGTTGTCAAGGAGGTACATTCCCCAAAAACAGAATACATATAGGTGCAGGAATCGGCATTGAAATAAACCTCCGTCAAGCCCGTACAACCGGAAAAAGCCCTACTCGGAATAGATTTTACATTTTCCCCGATATGTACTGTTGTCAAAGAGGTACATTCCTTAAAAACAGAACTCATATAGGTGCAGGAATCGGCATTGAAATAAACATCCGTCAAACCCGTACAACCTGAAAAAGCCCTACTCGGAATAGATTTTACATTCTCTCCAATATGTACCGTTGTTAAAAAGATACAACCCGAAAAAACAAAATTTATAGGGGAGGTGGTACAGGAATCGGCATTGAACCACACTTCTTCCAAGCCTCTACAATTGGAAAAAGCACGGTCGCCGATAGAGGTAACATTCTTGGGTATGGTCATCGAAGTCAAACCCGTACAACTGGAAAAAGCATAATCACCGATAGTCGTAACACTCTCGGGTATCGTTACCGATGTTATACCTTTGCAACCGTAAAAAGCACGGTCGCCGATAGAGGTAACATTCTCAGGTATGATTATCGACGTCAAGCCGGTGCAACCGTAAAAAGCCTCGTTGCCGATAGAGGTAACACTCTCGGGTATCGTTACCGATGTCAAGCCCGAGCAATTCCGAAAAGCATCGTCCGGAATCCGCTTTACATTCTCTCCGATATACACCGTGGTCAATGCCTTACAACCAGAGAAGCCTCCGCTTATACAGGAATCGGCATTGAAATAAACCTCTGTCAATCCCGTGCAACCGGAAAAAGCAGACCCGCCGATCGATGTAACATTCTTGGGTATGGTTATCGAAGTCAAGCCAATACAACCGGAAAAAGCACGGACGCCGATAGAGGTAACATTCTCAGGTATGATTATCGACGTCAAGCCGGTGCAACCGTAAAAAGCCTCGTTGCCGATAGAGGTAACACTCTCGGGTATCGTTACCGATGTCAAGCCCGAGCAATTCCGAAAAGCATCGTCCGGAATCCGCTTTACATTCTCTCCGATATACACCGTGGTCAATGCCTTACAACCAGAGAAGCCTCCGCTTATACAGGAATCGGCATTGAAATAAATCTCCGTTAAGCCCGTACAATCGTCAAATGCTCCATAGTTAATAGTGGTAACACGCCTCCCTATCGTTACAGACTTCAAGCCACTGCAACCGTCAAAAGCATAACGACCGATAGTGGTAACACTATCAGGTATCGTTATTGACGTCAAGCCTCTGCAACCGGAAAAGGCATAATCAGCAATAGAGGTGATATTCGGAGAAAATTCAATGGAACTCAAATCTTGTCGTCCCCTGAAAATCGAGGGAAAATGGCGTACATTTTTCCCAATATGAATACCGGAAATAGGTATTGTTGTATCGAAAACATAACTATAATTGCTAAGATTACAAGAATCGGCATTGAAATAAACATCCGTTAAGCCTGTGCAACCTTCAAAAGCACTGTGGTCGATATAGGTAACACTCTCGGGTATCGTTACCGACGTCAAGCCCGTACAATACTTAAAAGCACCGACACCGATAGAAGTAACACTTCCGGGTATCGTTACCGATGTCAAACTGCTGCAATCGTAAAAAGCCATTTCGCCAATAGTGGTAACGCTCTCAGATATCGTTATTGACGTCAAGCCCGTACAATACATAAAAGCACCGACACCGATAGAAGTAACACTGTTAGGAATCGTTACCGACGTCAAACCGCTGCAATAACCAAAAGCATAGTCACCGATATTGGTAAGCCCGTTCTGTATTATTACTTCCTTCAAGCCGCTGCAATTGTAAAAAGCCCTGTAGATAGAAGTAACGCCCTTGGGTATCGTTACCGACGTTAACCCCTTGCACTGAGCGAAAGCCTCTCCGCCAATGGTCGTAACGGTCTCAGGTATCAATATAGACGTCAAGCCGCTACATTCGTAAAAAGCGCCGACTCCGATAGAGGTAACACTCTCGGGTATGGTTATCGACGTCAAACCCGTACAACCGGAAAAAGCCTCGTTGCCGATAGTGGTAACGCTCTCGGGTATCGTTACTGTCGTCAAGTTCCTGCAACTGGAAAAAGCATAGTCGGGAATATGTTTTACATTTTCCCCGATGTGGAGGTTTTTTACGGCAGTATTGTAAAAAACATAGCCTCTAATAACGTCCGGCTCTCCCATCTGTCCCATCGGATATCTAACTTCAATTCCTCCCATATAGCCGCAGGAATCGGCATTGAAATAGACGTCCTGTAAAGCCGTGCAGTGGTCAAATGCATTGACGCCAATAGAAGTAATATTTTTGGGTATTGTAATCGACGTCAAGCCCGTACAACCGTAAAAAGCCGAATCGCCAATAGCGGTAACGCTTTCAGGTATCGTTACCGACGTCAAACTTGTCCATCCGGAAAATACAGAATTACCGATGGTCGTAAAGTTTTCAGGTATGACAAACTCTGTAAGCGGCTTATTATCCAAATAGAGTGTGGCTCCGTACAAAAGCGGATTCCCTTTGTTTCCAAATGAAATCCGAAGCCACGCTTCCATATTCGAAATATAGACGGATTTCACATGGCTTTCCTCAAAAGCATTATCACCTATGGTCGCAATACTCTCGGGTATCGTTATCGATGTTAAACTGCTGCAATACTGAAAAGTACCGACACCGATAGTGGTAACCCCATTGCCTATCGTTACCGACTTCAAAGCGTTGCAACAATAAAAAGTTGAGTCGCCTATCGAAGTAACACTCCCGGGTATCGTTACCGATGTTATACCTTTGCAACCGTAAAAAGCATAATCGCTGATTGTTGTAACGCCACTCGGTATTTTCAGGTCGGTTTCCGGTTTGCCGTTCACATAAACGTTTTTGGCACTAGCTAACGGATTGGCGTCTTGCCATTCAAAAGAAATCCGGCACCATATTGCCAAATCCGGGATATACACATTTTCCAGATAACAAGACCAAAATGCTCCTCCACCGATAGTTTGAATGCCATTACCTATCGTTACCGACTTCAAACCGCGGCAAAAACCAAAAGCACTGCGCCCGATAAAGGAAACGCTATTGGGTATCGTTATTGACGTCAAGCCACTGCAACCGTAAAAAGCAGAACTACCGATAGAAGTAACACTGTTAGGAATCGTTACCGACGTTAAATCGACGCAATCGTGAAAAGCGTTTTCGCCAATGACCTTAACGCCATTGGGTATTATTACCGATGTTATACCTTTGGAACCGTAAAAAGCATAACTTCCGATTGTGTCGATTCCTTCGGGAATCGACAATTCGCCGGAAAGCGGTTCTCCTTTTACATAAAGAGTACTGCCACCATATAGGGGGTTGGATCCTTGATCCACAAACAGAATTTGAAGCCATTTCGCTATATCATGAATATGTACAGATTTCGAATTAGTATGAAAAAAAGCACAATCACCGATAGTCGTAACACTCTCGGGTATCGTTACCGACGTTAAACCGCGGCAATAATCAAAAGCATGGTCACCGATAGTAGTAACACCGTCCGGTATTGTTAGCGATGTTAAGCTGCTGCAAGAGCGAAAAGCACCGGCTCCGATAGATGTAACACCCTGGGGTATGGTTATCGACTTCAAACTGTTGCAACCTTCAAACAAACCGTCGCTGATGGTCGTAATACTCTCGGGTATCGTTACCAACGTCAAGTTACGGCAATCCCAAAAAGCATAGCGTCCGATAGAGGTAACGCTTTTGGGTATCGTTATTGATGTCAAGGCACTGCAACCGTCAAAAGCAAACTCACCGATAGTCGTAACACTCTCGGGTATCGTTACCGACTTCAAACCCGTGCAACCGGAAAAAGCGCTCTTGCAGATAGAGGTAACTTGTTTGCCAATGGTCAACGAAACAAGACCTGTTTTATTATAGAACGGGGAGGAAGAGATATTCCGTCCCAGATACACCGTATCCAACGGACAAAAGTCAAACATATATACTGTCTCGGGAAAGTTCAATGTTTCCGTGCCGTCCTCTATTCGGAAATTCTTTAAGTGCGAGCAATATTCAAAAGCTTGCCCTCCGATAGAGGTAACGCTTTTGGGTATCGTTATTGATGTCAAGGCACTGCAACCGTTAAAAGCAAACTCACCGATAGTCGTAACACTCTCGGGTATTGTTATTGATGTCAAACCCGTGCCGGCAAAAGTACTATTGCCGATAGTGGTAACGCTATTGGGTATCGTTATTGACGTCAAGCCACTGCAACCGTAAAAAGCATGACTACCGATAGAAGTAACACTGTTAGGAATCGTTACCGACGTCAAGCTGTCGCAACCAGCAAAAGCATCGAAGCCGATAGCGGTAACCATATATTCGGTTCCGTTATGCGTTACCGTTGCGGGAATGGTTACATCGCCCGAATAATCAAGGGAATAAGATTTATACGTAACCTCAACCGTCTTGTTGTCTGACGAAAGAACGTTGTAATAGATACCATCTACCTCGAACGCCCACGCGGCGGGGGCAGACAGGCATACGGACAACAACATAAAAAACAGTGTGTGTTTCATTTTGTCGTAATTTAATGGGTTAATAAATACGCTACAAATGTAGTCTGGAAATGCAAATTTTCAAAACTTTCCGTTAAAAATTTTCACTTACATTCAAAAAAAATCTTGGAAAAGCGGCAAGCGAAAAATCAAGATTTTTTCGGAACAGCAGAGAGAAAGGCATATAGGAAAAACAGAGTTAGGATTCGGACGTTTTTCCGGTACAAAAAAATCCCCTCCCGACAAGAAGCGTCGGGAGGGGATATGGTTTCCGCCGGTCGGCGGTCAGTCGAGCAGCATACCTTTGCGCACCGTGCGGGCGGCTTCGTCGCCGTATGTCAGGCGGATAATCGTCGAGGCGAACTCGGCAGCGGCGGCAGGGCCTTTGCCCGTAACCACAGAGCCGTCTATCTCGACCATGTTGCCGGTGGGCGTCGCACCCGTCATGTGTTTTTCGAAACCCGGATAGCAGGTAGCTTTGCGCCCTTTAAGAATGCCGCACGCACCGAGCACGTAAGGCGCGGCGCAGATGGCAGCCACCGGACGCTCTTGGGCGGCATGGGCTTTCAGCGCCTCGATGAGCGGCGCGCAGTTTGCCAGATTGTCGGCGCCGGGCAGACCGCCGGGCAGGATAAGCCACAACGCCTCGTCGAGCGGAGCTTCGGCAAGCGTAAGGTCGGCGGTAACGGGAATGCCGTGCGCACCGGTTACGCTCTTTTCGCCGGTAATGGCGACGGTGCGTATCTCCATGCCTGCGCGTCGCATCATATCGACGACGGTCAAGGCTTCAATTTCTTCAAATCCTTCTGCAAGGAACAAGTACGATATATTCATAGCGATTTGTTTTGGGTGCAACATGAGGGTTATTATTCCACAGCAATGCCGTCGATGACGAAATCGGCGATGCGGAAACGGAGGTTGTCGCTCTCAGCGACGCTCCACGGGTAGATGCGCACAGCCAGCCGTTCACCCGGCTTTACGGTGGTGTTGGTCGGCAGCGTGATGGTGCGGACGCCGCTTTCGGGGCGTTGGTTTTCGCCTAAAATGGTGCGGGGGTAGAAGTCGTTGCTTTTCGACAGGGCAGCCCGATAGGCTACGCCGCCGTCCAGCGTGAAAGTGATTTGACGGGCGAGGAATGTTTTTTTGTTTCCTTTGAATACGAACTCCACGTAACGGTCGCCCGCCTCGTCGATGTCGGCAGGCCATTTGCCGCCGGCGATGGCGATGCCGGTTTCGTTCTCGTCAAGTCCTTTCAGCGTATATTTCCCGATTTCGGCTTTTTCGGGCGTTTCGAGCGTGATGACGCGGCTTTCGGCTACGACGGGAATTTCGCGTTTCACCTTTCCGCATGCGACGGTTACCGCATCGTTTACCGTCCCTGCTTGTTCGGGGGTGAAGTAGAGGTAGCAGCATTGGTTCCACAGCTTGCCGTCGGTGTAGGCTAACGCCACCGATTCCTGCCGTTGGGCGTCGGGAGCGGAGGCGACGATCATGCCCTTCGGGGCGGTAACGACGATTTCACCTTCGCGTTCGGGCAGCGCCAGACCCGTCAGGTCGAAGCGCATACACGCCTCGTCGCCCACGTACATCTGTCCGAAGTTCAAGGTATCCGGATTGAGAACGATAGGCACGTCGGGGCGTACATATTCCGTCAAGATGCCCGCCTGTTGCAGTGCCTGCGCCACCATGCGGGCGTAGAGCGCCGCACCCGTAGCCTGCGTGTGCGTGCCGTCGGTGGGAGCGTAGATGAGGTCGGTCGTCTGTTGCTCGCCCAGCTCCTCGATAAAGGCTTTCGTGAGGGCGGTGTGGTCGATGAGGGGCACCTGCATTTCACGGGCGACCTGCTTCATTACATATACGTAGTCGAGCGTGGTGTCGCCCGCCGCGCCCAAGTTGTGGCACCCTTTCGGCGAAATCGTCCCGTCGGCGGTGTAGTAGCGCCGCACGATAGGAGTGATGAGTATCGGGGTGGCGCCGAGAGCGCGGGTTTCGTTCACGTAGGTTTCGAGGTTGGCTTTGTAGTGCCCCCACGGGTCGGTGCCGCGACCGTCGTCGCTGTATGTGCCGTTGCCCTTCTCGTCGTTGTGGGCGAACTGTATCAGCACGTAGTCGCCCGGTTGTACGGCGGCTTTCACTTTATCCCATAGTCCCTCGCTCATGAAAGAGCGGGTGCTGCGACCGTTGCGCGCGTAGTTTATCACTATGGCGTCGTCGGTGAAAAACTCTTGGAACATTTCTCCCCAGCCGCGTGCGCGGGTGGTATTCTCGGCATAGTCTGCCATGGTGGAGTCGCCTATCGTGTGTATGCGAACCTCTTTTCGGGAACACGCCGACAGTACGCAGCAAGCCGCTGCCAGCGCAAGAAAGAATTTTGTTTTCATTTTTTATTCTCTATAAATAAGGGAACAAATATAGAAAAATTATTAAAAACAACAGTAATTTGTTTCGGAAATTTTCTGCCGCATAAAATCGGTAAAAACGCTTTCGTTCAATTTTGCGGAATGGAACATAGCGGCGGGGGTGAAATAAAATTTTTCCCGAAGCACGCCCGTATGCAAGAAATTGTTACTTTTGTGTGCCTGTTTGTTACGCGGGAGTTTCCGGTAACGAAAGCACAAAAACGAATACCGATGTTCTATATCTCGAAACGCATGGAAATAGCAGGCTCGCACAGCCTGACCCTCTCTTACGAAAGCAAGTGCGAAAGCCTGCACGGGCACAACTGGATTGTTACCGTATATTGCAAGTCGGAGACGCTCAATGCCGACGGCATGGTGTGCGATTTCACCCGCATCAAGGAGCAGATACACGGCTACCTCGACCATGGCAACCTCAACGAGCTGCTGCCGTTCAACCCCACCGCCGAAAACATTGCCCGCTGGGTCGTCGAGCGCATACCCGAATGTTACAAATGCAAGGTGCAGGAGAGCGAAAACAACACCGCCCTCTACGTAGCCGACTCTGCCGGCGGCGAAGACGACGCCCTATGAGAGTAAACGAAATTTTTTATTCGCTGCAAGGCGAAGGGCACTTCACCGGCACACCCGCCATTTTCATTCGCTTGGCGGGGTGCAACCTGCGGTGCGACTTCTGCGACACCGACCATCGCGCCTTCCGTGAACTCTCGGAGGAGGACATCATGCAGGCGATTGCCCCGTACCCTGCGCGTCATGTGGTCGTTACCGGCGGCGAACCGATGCTCCAGCTCACGCCCTCGCTCGTGGAGCGCCTGCACCGCGCCGGCAAATTCGTACAGGTCGAAACCAACGGCACCGTACCTGCCGCCGACGCTCTTGCCGTCGATTGGTACACCTGCTCCCCGAAATTCGATTTTTGCCCCGATGCACCGCTCCGCCTGCAATCCGTCGATGAGTTGAAAGTCGTTTATTGCGGGCAGCCTATGGAGCCATACGACGGCATTGCGGCGAAAGTCTATTCCCTGCAACCCTGCGATTGCAGCGATGCGGCGCGCAATGCCGAACTCCTCGCCGCCGCGATTGCCTACGTCGAGGCGCACCCCCGCTGGACGCTCTCCCTCCAAACCCACAAGCTCCTCCACCTGCGGTAATGCGTAATTCCGTTGTGAAAGCAAGAAGAAAAAAGAAAGGTGCGGAACTGTTCCGCGCCTTTCTCTTTTTGTTTTCCCTTGTTCGGAAATAGAAATCTCACGTATCAAGGCACGAGTATTTTGCCGACAGGTGAGCCGTTCCACAACAGCAGATAGATGCCGGAGGGCAGGTTTATGCGTGTAGAGCCGGCAGGCAGATTGTTCTGATACATCGTGATGCCGGTCGTACCGACGATGCACAATATACCGCCGTCGGTCGTTTCGACGGTCAGACCCGTTTTGTCGGCATGATAGGCGAAACCTTCCGTATGTTCGACGATAGCCGACGTAGGAATTGTTCGGGTGCAGCAGATTTCCATTTTAGCCGGAATCATTTGGGCGTGATGCACGAGGGCATAAGTCGTTTTGCTCTCTACATTCATTCGATATGTTATCAGACCTTCTGTGTCCATTTGCTTTTCTGGATTTATTCGCTCGCCCTTTTCCGTATAAAAATCGACGGTGCAGTCGTTGTTTACCGTCCATATCAAGGTATCTCCGGCAACGGCTTGCATGAAGAAGCCGCCGATGTGTCCGGCTTGCGGAGCGTCGAAGATTGCGGGGGTGGCGTTTTCGAGTTCGCGGAAGTCGATGCGGACGGGTACGGTCATCGGGAACGTATCCGACAATACCGCTTGGGTAGGACGTCCCGCAAGGTCGTAAGCCTCTATGCCGAAAAATACGTTGTCATTGCAATAAACGGTTTTCGTGCCGACGTCGAATCGGTAATCGGCGGTAATCTCGTTAGGTACGACATCTTTTATCTCAACTGTCAAATCGATTATTTCCAGCGGATTGGCTGGCGCTGTCGTTATACGAATGCGGGGTCCGTGATTGAACCAATAACTGTACCCTCCGATAGCGTTCTCGGCGGGCAGCGTGTCGGGTACGGCGAAATACCTTACCATAGGCGAGCTGAGCCGTCCGTATTTATCGGTTGCCTGACAGGTAAGCGTGTGTATGCCTTTGCTCAAATGTTTTACGTCGGCTTCCACATATACCGTTCCGTCTTCGGTCGGTTTCGTCCGGTAAGCCGCTGTTATGTCGCCGTCGAACCAATAGTTGAAAGTTTCGATTTCATTGTCGGCATAGGTTGCTTCCGGTACGATGAAATATTTTACGGTGGGTGTACTCCACATACCTTGCGTGTCTTTCACGCGGAGTGTAAGGCGGTGCAATCCCGTGTGCAGTCGGGCAAGGTCGAGTTCCATGTCTGCCGTTCCGTCGGTAAGCACTCCGGTGGTACGATGGTCGAAATCGTCGTCTATCCACAATTCGTAACTTGCCGGCAGGTTGCCCTCGAGCGAGCGTCCGCTTCGCAAGAAATAATGTACGTTCGGCGAACTCCATCGACCCTCGCTGTCGGAGGCGCGGAATCCCAACGTGTGTATTCCTTCGCAGAGGGACGATACGTCGAGCTCGGTCTCCCATTTGTCTGTAAGCGCAATGCTTGTCCGGTTGTCGAAATCGCCGTCGAGCCAGTATTCGCCCTTTTGCAAAACGACTTTTTGAGCAGACACCGGCAATACTGCCGTCAGCAACCCGACCACCGACATGATGATGTTCTGTATCTTCATATCGTTATTCTTTCGTTTGTGCTTCTACTTTGATGCTCACTTTGAGTTTACCCTCTGCCGAGGTCTTGGTGTCGATATTGCTTTCCACGATTCGGGGAGTACAGGGTATTTTGTTCCACGGATAGAGTCCGCCGTGCAATCCTATCTGCGTACTGTCCGTTCCCATGTATTTTTCGGGGTATTTCAGTTCGAAAGTTTTGTTTTCGGCATAACTGCCGTCGGCATCTTCTTCCGCCCAAACGCCGGCATCGGCAACGTTTGTCCAATTGTTGTTCATGTCCTGAACACCGTTGCCGACGGATGAGTTGAGTCCGACAAAAATATTGTTCTTTGCTGTTGCTCCGGAGTAAAGACTTTCATAAAGGATACTGTTGGTGCAAAGTACAGCTTTGGAAAGATTTCCGGTAACGATACAGTGATCGACCTGAACCGTACTTTTGTCATCTATATAATTAGTGTTGTCTAAGTGAGAATTTACTATATATAGATTGTTAAATACAATATAATCATAACTACCCATAATCCTCCAACCAACACATTGCTTTACCGTTAGATTCGTAGTAGTAACCCAACTGGATAGTTCGTTGAATTTACATTTGGTAATAATTATATCGTTTGTTTCTGATTCTAAACTAATGTAATTTAAGGCAATTCCTTCAAACCGACATCCGTTCACTTTGCGACCCTCTTTGATTACATTTCCGTCGCTATCATTAATATCGCCATGTCGTAGGGTTATACCACCACCAATGACCGTTGCTTTGGTGCCGGTAGCTTCGTCGTCTTCAAATCCGGTTCCATAGACGGATAGCGATTTGGTAATGTTGGAGGGGGAGTTGAATTGTCCCGACGACAGGGTTATCACATCGCCGGAGTCGGCAGCCGCTTCGTATGCATTTTTGAAAGCATCTACCCCGATGAATACCATGGTTTGCTCGCCGTGTTGCAGGGTAGCCGTAGGCAATTCGTTGTTTTGCGCTTTTGCCGCAAGGAGCGAAATCGCTGCCATTGCGACCGTAAAAATTCTTTTTTTCATAATGTAATGTGAATTTGTCTGTCCTTGATTTCCCGGCAGGACGTAAATAAAATAAGCACTTGATCTATACAAAAAAAGCGTGGAAATCTGACCTTGTGCCCGTTCCATCGCTTGAGGCTTCTCGCATTGCCTTTCTAAGTCGAACGAGCAACGCAGAACCCACGCCGATGGTCTATACATCTCTTTCCCGTATGCACAATGGTGTGTATATGTTTCGGGGAAGGTCAGTAAAAACAATCCCATGAGCATCTATCGTTGCCATGTTCCTACTTAGAATTGAAACTTTGCGAGAATTTCAAGCGATCAGGAACAGAAGCGCATGATAAACGCTTTCTCAATATAGCGACTTCCGTTCCCACCACAAACCGCCGTCATGCCGTTTCCCGTTGGGACGGGATTCGTCATGCGGCTTCGGCGCAGGTACTCGCCACTTTGAAAGTATCGGGCGGATTTCTCCGGCGACGCCGGCAAAGTTTTGAGATGGTGGAAGTCGGCGGTAAATATACGAAATATTTTGATGTTAGCAAAAAAAGGTTTATTTTATTTGCCAGTTAGGCTTATAAATAAAAAAACGCCCAGCCCTGAGTCAAGGCTGAGCGTGTGATGTGTACAGGCAGTTGCTACCGCTCGAACGTTTTGGATTTTTCGACGGCGGGAATCGTGCGCCCGTTGAGGCGTACGTTTTTCACGTTCTGCAACACGTACGGCCGTTGGTCGCGGGGTGCGACGGCGACGTTTTCGAGTACGACGTTTTCCGCCTGCCGTATGATGACGCCCTTGTCGGTGTCGGCAAGAGAGATGTTTCGCAGCTCGATGTCCTGTATCGGCATTTCCGGCAGACCGTTGAAATAGACGGCTTTTTTCCCGCCGATGCCCGTGATGTCGCTGATGTGGATATTCCGGAATACCGGCGTGCCTTCATCTACGGCGGCGGGTCGCGGCGCGTCTGCCTCTTTCGTGGCATAATAGAGGTCGAAAAGTATGTTTTCGTTGGCGATGTCGAACATATTGATGCGGCGGCAGTAGATGTTTTCCACCGTGCCGCCTCTGCCGCGCGTACTCTTGAAGCGCAGACCCACGTCGGTGCCGATGAACGTGCAGCGGTCGATGACGACGTTGCGCACGCCGCCCGACATTTCGCTGCCCACCACGAAGCCGCCGTGTCCGTGATACACCGTGTTGTCGCGCGCTACGACGTTTTGGCACGGCCACCCTCTGCGGCGTCCGGCGGCATCTTTGCCCGACTTGATGCAGATAGCGTCGTCGCCGGCGTCGAACGAACAGCCGCAGACGATTACGCGGTCGCACGACTCTACGTCGAGCGCGTCGCCGTTTTGGGCGTACCACGGGTTGATGACCGAAACACCTTGTATCACAAGGTCTTCACAATGCAGCGGGTGAATGCACCATGCCGGCGAGTTGCGGAAAACGGCATCTTGCAGCACCACCCGTTTGCATTCGAACAGCCGCACCATGTTGGGGCGACCTTCGCCCTCTTCGGTGGCGGCTGCGGCATTGGGGTACCACGTGTCGCCGTCGCTGCTGAGCACGCCGCCCGAAGCGACGAGCTGCTTCCACTGGCTTTCCGTGAGTTTGCCGCGCCTTACCATACGCCACGTGCTGCCGTTGCCGTCGAACACGCCCTTTCCCGTAATGGCGATGTCGTGTGCGCCGTTGGCGTAAATAGGCGAGGTGGCGTGTATCTTGCGGTTGTCCATGCTGTTGTCGTTGGGCAGCAGCGGGTATTGCGTGTGGTCGTCGGTGAACAGCACGAAGGCGTTGGCTTCGGTGTGAAGCCGCACGTTGCTCCGCAGCTCGATGGGTCCCGTAATCCACAGTCCAGCCGGAATCACCACCGTGCCGCCTCCTTTGCCGTTTACGTGGCGTATCGCCGCGTTGATAGCCTGCGTGTTGAGGGTGCCGGCGCCCGCAGTCGCGCCGAAATCGACGATGCTCACCCGATAGTCGGGAAACGTCGGCAGGGCAACCGCCTGCATTTCAAAAGGAATATCTTGGTAGATGTCGTCGGGCAGGGGGCGTATCGCCTGTGCCCGCAGGGCTGCCGCGCCGCCTAAAAAAGCGCATAGCAGCAATACGATTTTTTTCATGGCAGAAAAATTTTTTAACAGGACAAATATAATGATTGTCAAACCGAAAAAAACGAAACGACTTGAAAATTTTTGAGAAAACAATGAAAAAACACCTGTTTTGTAGAAAATCTGCAAAAGTATGAGGCGTTTTTGAGATATTTTATGTAATATTGCGCCGCAAAAGCAAAAACCGCTATGTGTAATACCGTACCGCATATTCTATTTATCACTACCCCTTAGGGGGGGGAGGTTGAACGTTTTTTCCGTATTTTTCTCGGTAGAGAATTTTTCTTGTTTTCAAGTCTGTTATTTGGCTGTGGCGAATGCGGTTTGCGCAGCGGTAAAACTATGTATATTCCATGAAAGTGTTGAAATTCGGCGGAACATCGGTAGGTTCCGTGAAAAGTCTTAAAAATGTAAAACAGATAGTCGAGGCGTGCCAAGAACCCGTCATCGTGGTCGTTTCGGCATTGGGCGGCATCACCGACAAGCTGCTGGAAACCGCGCGGCAGGCAGCCGCCGGCTTGCCCGATTATGAAGACAATCTGCGCGAAATCGTCGCCCGCCACCACGACATCATCGCCGGCATCGTAGCCGAAGAGCGGCGCGACGAGGTGCGCCGGCAGACCGACAGCCTGCTCGACGAGCTGGGCAACATCTATCGCGGCGTCGCCCTTATCCGCGACCTTTCGGTGAAGACGCAGAACATCATCGTGAGCTACGGCGAGCGCCTGTCGTCGTTCATCATCAGCCGCGTCATCGACGGCGCGGAGCATTACGACTCGCGCACGTTCATCAAGACCGAAGCGCAGTTCGAGAAAAACATCGTCGATTTCGAAACCACCAACCGCCTGATACGCGAAGTCTTCGCCACGCTGCCGCAGGTGGCGCTCGTGCCCGGATTCATTTCGTCCGACAGCCGCACCGGCGAGATAACCAACCTCGGACGGGGCGGCTCCGACTACACCGCCGCCATTCTGGCTGCCGCCCTCGATGCCTCCCGCCTCGAAATCTGGACTGACGTCGACGGCTTTATGACCGCCGACCCCCGCGTCATCAACAACACCTACGTCATCGAACGGCTCTCTTTCATCGAGGCGATGGAGCTTTGCAACTTCGGTGCCAAAGTGATATATCCACCTACGATATATCCCGTTTACCACAAGAACATTCCTATCGTCATCAAAAATACGTTCAATCCCGACGCTCCCGGAACGCTGATTACCGAAACCGTCAGCCGTTCCGACGGAAAAGCCATCAAGGGCATTTCGTCGATTAACGATACCTGCCTTATCACCGTGTCGGGTCTGGGCATGGTGGGAGTCATCGGCGTCAATCGCCGCATTTTCACGGCGTTGGCGCAATCGGGCATCAGTGTCTTTTTGGTGTCGCAAGCAGCCTCCGAAAACAATACCTCGTTTGCCGTGCGCAATGCCGATGCCGACCGCGCTATTGCCGTGCTCGACAAAGAGTTCGCCCACGAAATAGAGATGGGCGAGATGAGCGAAGCCCACGCCGAACGCGATTTGGCGACCGTCGCTATCGTGGGCGAAAACATGAAGCACACGCCGGGTATCGCCGGAAAACTGTTCAACACGTTAGGACGCAACGGTATAAACGTCATCGCCTGCGCACAGGGCGCGTCGGAAACGAACATTTCGTTCGTCATTGCGCTGGGCAGCCTGCGCAAGGCGCTCAATGTGATACACGACTCGTTCTTCCTCTCCGACACGCAGGTGCTGAACGTGTTTATCACGGGCATCGGTCTGGTGGGCAGCAACCTGCTCGAACAGATACGCAGCCAGCAGCCCCGCCTGCTGAAAGAAAAATCGCTGCGCATCAACATCGTGGGGTTGGCAAATTCCCGTCAGGCGATTTTCTGCCGCGAAGGCATTTCGCTCGACAATTACGAAGAACAGTTGAAAGCCTCGCCGGTGAAAAGCACGCCCGAGACGATTCGCGATGCGGTGATACAGATGAACATTTTTAACTCGGTGTTCGTCGATTGCACGGCAAGCCCCGAAATCGCCGCCATTTATCAAGAGCTGCTCGACCACAACGTGTCGGTAGTGGCTGCCAACAAGGTGGCGGCAGCGTCGGACTATGAAAACTATGCGCTGCTGAAACAGACCGCCCGCCGCCGCGATGTGAAGTTTCTTTTTGAAACCAACGTGGGCGCGGGTCTGCCTATCATTAATACCATTAACAGCTTGATAAACAGCGGCGACACGATACTCAAAATCGAAGCCGTCGTGTCGGGTACGCTGAATTACATTTTCAATGTGCTGAGCGAGGAGGTGCCGTTGAGCCGCGCCATACGCATGGCGCAGGAGGCGGGGTACAGCGAGCCCGACCCGCGCGTCGATTTGAGCGGACAAGACGTGCTGCGCAAGCTCGTCATTCTCGCCCGCGAGGCGGGCTACCGCATCGAGCAGTCCGACGTCGAAAAAGAGCTTTTCGTTCCCGACAAATATTTTCAAGGCACGCTCGAAAACTTCTGGAAACACATTCCCGAACTCGATGCCGAGTTCGAGCAGCGCCGTCGTGAAGTGGCGGTGCAGGGCAAGCGCTTCCGTTTCGTCGCCTCCCTCCGCAACGGCAAGACACGCATCGGCTTGCAGGCGATAGGGCGCGAACACCCCTTCTACGAACTCGAAGGCAGCAACAACGTGATACTGATAACGACCGCCCGCTACAACGAATACCCCATGATTATCAAAGGATACGGCGCCGGCGCACCCGTTACGGCGGCAGGCGTGTTCGCCGACATCATCAGCATTGCAAACATTCGATAAAAGACCGGAAACATGAAATACATTATCGTTTTGGGCGACGGTATGGCAGACGAGCCGATACCCGCATTGGGCGGCAAGACTCCTTTGCAGGCTGCCGATACGCCCGCTATGGACTGGCTGGCGGCGCACGGCCGCTGCGGTCGCCTCAACACCGTGCCCGACGGTTTCGAGCCGGGCAGCGAAATTGCCAACATGGCGATTCTCGGCTACGACCTGCCGACGGTATTCGAAGGGCGCGGCTCGCTCGAAGCTGCCAGCATGGGCATCGACATCGCCTCCGACGAAATGGCGATGCGTTGCAACCTGATTTGCATCGAAGACGGCAAAATAAAAAACCACTCGGCGGGACACATTTCCAACGAGGAGGCGGCAGAACTGATAGCCTACCTGCAAAAAGAGCTGGGCGGCGGAGCGGTGAATTTCTTTCCGGGCGTTTCGTACCGCCACCTGCTGAAAATCAAAGGCGGCAACAAAGCTCTCAAATGCACCCCGCCGCACGACGTGCCCGGCACGCCTTTTTGCGACGTGCTCGTGCGTCCGCTCGATGCCGCAGCCGAGCCGACCGCCGCGCTGCTCAACCGCCTGATTCTGCGCTCGCAAACGCTGCTCCCACTGCACCCCGTAAACCTGCGCCGCAAAGAGCAGGGCAAGGACATGGCAAACAGCATCTGGCCGTGGTCGCCCGGCTACAAGCCCCGCATGGCGACGCTCTCGGCGCGCTACGGAATAGGGCGGGGGGCAGTCATTTCGGCGGTAGACCTTATCAAGGGCATCGGCGTGTATGCCGGACTGCGTCCCATTGCCGTGCCCGGCGCCACCGGTCTTTACGATACCAATTACGAAGGCAAGGCGGCTGCCGCCATCGAAGCGCTGCGCACCGACGATTTCGTGTATCTGCACGTCGAAGCCAGCGACGAGGCGGGGCACGAAGGCGATGCCGCCCTCAAAAAGCTGACAGTCGAATACCTCGACCACCGCATATTGCAGCCGCTGCTCGACGCCGCCGACAGCTTCGGCGAGCCGCTCACCATCGCCTTGCTGCCCGACCACCCGACGCCCTGCCGGCTCCGCACCCACACGGCAGCGGCGATACCGTTCGTCATTTACAAGCCGGGCGAGGCGCCCGACGCCGTGCAAAAGTACGACGAGTTCAGTGTGGCAGGCGGTTACTACGGTACGCTTTCGGGCGACCAATTCATGCAGGCGCTTTTCGCCGCACCCGGAAAGTAACGGTATTTCACGGTATAAACAACCGGTTCACGGCTCAACAAGAAAAATGGAATTTTGATACATTTTTTTTGATATTCGATAAAAATGTTTATCTTTGCACTAAGACGGGCGGCAAAATGGTCGCTATGAAACGGCAAAATGCCGTCCGAACAAATTTTTGAAATCGTATCATGCTATATTACAGTACCAATAAGCAATCGCCTGCCGCTACGCTCGAAGAAGCCGTCGTGCGCGGGCTTGCACCCGACAAAGGTTTGTATATGCCCGAGCGCATCAAAACCCTGCCTCCCGCCTTTTACCACAACATGGGCGAAATGTCTTTTCAGGAAATTTCGTTCATCGTGGCCGAAGCCTTTTTCGGCGAAGATATGGAGGCGGATATTCTCAAAAACATCGTTTACGACACACTCCGTTTCGACGTTCCGTTAGTGCGGGTGCACGACTCCATATACAGCCTCGAACTCTTCCATGGTCCGACGTTGGCGTTCAAAGATGTCGGCGCGCGGTTTATGGCGCGGCTGCTGGGATATTTCATACGGAAAGAGGGGCATCGTGAGGTGAATGTGCTCGTCGCCACTTCGGGCGATACCGGCAGCGCGGTGGCAAACGGATTTCTCGATGTCGAGGGAATACACGTTTATGTGCTCTATCCGAAAGGAAAAGTCAGCGAAATACAGGAAAAGCAGTTTACGACGCTGGGCAAAAACATCACCGCGCTCGAAATCGACGGCACCTTCGACGACTGTCAGGCGCTGGTGAAAAATGCCTTTATGGACGAAGAGCTCAATCGCAAGATGGCGCTCACGTCGGCAAACTCTATCAACGTCGCCCGCTTCCTGCCGCAGGCGTTTTACTACTTCTACGCCTATGCGCAGCTCGAAAAACAGGACGCTGCCCGCGAGGTGGTGATATGCGTGCCGAGCGGTAATTTCGGAAATATTACGGCGGGGCTTTTCGCCAAGCGTATGGGCTTGCCCGTAAAACGCTTCATCGCCGCCAACAACCGGAACGACATATTCTATCAATACCTGCGCACGGGAGAATATTCGCCCCGACCCTCCGTGCCGACGCTTGCCAATGCGATGGACGTGGGCGCGCCGAGCAACTTCGCCCGCGTGCTCGACCTCTACGGCGGTTCGCACGAAGCCGTTTGCGCCGATATTTCCGGCGCCGCTTATACCGACGAACAGATACGGGAAACCCTTGCCGATGTCTACCGCCGCCACCATTACCTGCTCGACCCGCACGGCACCTGCGGCTATCGCGCGCTGGCAGAGGGATTGCAAACCGGCGAGACGGGCGTATTCCTCGAAACGGCGCACCCCGCGAAATTCATCGACCGCGTGGAGCCGATTATCGGCGAGCGTGTGGCGATACCCGACACCTTGCAGCGCTTTATGCAGGGCACGAAACAGAGCATACCGCTGCCCTCTGATTTCGTACACTTCAAGCGCTATCTGCTCAACCGTCGATAGGCGAAACGATATAAAAAACAGCGCACCCGTTTTTCGGGTGCGCTGTTTTTTCGTATAGTAAGGTGCTTAACGATAAGCTAACAAAGTCGTTATGCAGATGATGACGATGCCTAACCATATTACGCATACGACGATAGCAGTAATCAGGCAGCCGCTCATTTCTTTGCGCGGTTGGCGCACGCTTCCCTGCTCGGTTACGTAGCGGTGTATGTTTTCGGCAGTAGGAGCGATGCCCTGCATTTCGAGCTGTTGTGCCGTAGTGCGGGCTTTGGGTACGACGAGCCACATAATCAGGTAGAGCAGTATGCCGCCTCCGTAGCAGAGGAAAAAGAGTATGAAAAGCAAGCGCACCCATATCGCGTTGATGCCGAAGAATGCCGCTATTCCCGCAGCCACGCCGCCGAATACCGCGTTTAGTTTGTCGCGGTAGAGTTTGCGTTTGAGAATCGGCTGCCGTTCTTCTGCGCTGTTCGTTTGGTCGTTTTCTTCGGCGGCAGCATTTTCCTTATCCTTTTCCTCCTGTTTGGCATCGGTATTTTCATCGGCGATTTCGCCGAAATCCTCTACCTTGCCGAGTATGGTGATGGCTTCGTTTACGTCGGCGAGCGTAGCCGACTGCATACCGTAGCGCCGGCGTTCGTTGAACAGCTCCCACAGGCGCACTTCGATGTCGTTCATCACCTCGTCGGTTGCCGGCGTGTCGCCGAAGTGTTCCCGCAGCCGTTGCAGGTAATCCTGCAACACCTTGACGGCATCTTCGTCGATGTAGCACACGTTGCCGCCCAAATTGAAAATAGAACTCTTTTCCATTGTAATATCTGTTTTTTATAAATGACTATAAAGTTTTTTCTTTCAGGTGCGCGATGCTTTCGTTGAGGTCGTTCCATGCCGTTTCCAGTTCGACGAGAAACTCCCGCCCCTTGTCGGTCAGCGTATAATATTTGCGCGGCGGACCCTGCGGCGACTCTTCCCATTCGTAAGTCAGAAACCCGTCGTTTTTCAAGCGGGAGAGCAGCGGATAAATCGTACCCTCCACGACGATGAGCCGGGCATCTTTCAGTCGCGTGATGATGTCGGAGGCATACGCCCGTTTGCGATTCAGCAGCAACAGGGTGCAATATTCGAGTACCCCTTTGCGCATTTGCGAACTTAGATTTTCTTTTATCATGGCGGTTGTTTTATATGCGGTTTCGTTGAACAAGCTCTGTCGGAATCCGTTGCAAATATATTGTTTATTTAGATACCTTGTATCGCATAGTACTATATTTAACAATATTTATGTTTGTCCCAATTGGGTGAAAAGGAGGGGAAGAGCGCCGGCACGGCGTTTTGCGCGAGGTCGGAGTTACGGCGCAAAGTCTTGGCGATATGGCGGAGATTTATTATCTTTGCCCTGAAACAAAAAATCGGATATGAAATACATCGGTGCACACGTCAGCGCGACGGGCGGTGTGGAAAACGCCCCCGAGAATGCGCATCGGATAGGAGCGACGGCTTTCGCGCTCTTTACGAAAAATCAGCGTCAGTGGTTTTCGTCGCCCTTGTCGGCAGAGAGCATACGGCTTTTCAAAGAGCGGTGTGCGGCATACGGCTACACGGCGGCGCAGATACTGCCGCACGACAGTTACCTCATCAATCTGGGACACCCGCAGGAAGAGGGGTTGGCGAAGTCGCGCGCCGCGTTTCTCGACGAAATGCAGCGGTGCGAGCAGCTGGGGCTGTCGCTGCTGAATTTCCACCCGGGTTCGCACCTGCGTGAAATCTCCGTCGAGGCTTGCCTCGACCGCATCGCCGAGTCCATCAACCGGACGCTCGGCAAGACGTCGGGCGTTACGGCAGTCATCGAAAACACGGCGGGGCAAGGCTCCAACGTGGGCTTCCTGTTCGAACATCTGGCATACATCATCGACAAGGTCGAGGACAAAAGCCGTGTCGGCGTCTGCATCGACACCTGCCACACGCTGGCAGCCGGTTACGACCTGATAACCCCCGAAGGCTTCGAGCAGACCTTCCGGCAGTTAGACGAAATCGTGGGCTTGAAATACCTGCGGGGTATGCACATCAACGATTCCAAGAAAGGGCTTGCCTCTCATGTCGATCGCCACGAGGTGCTGCGCGAGGGCGAGTTGGGGGCGCCGCTGTTCGAACGCATCATGCACGATGCCCGTTTCGAGGGCATTCCGTTGATTCTCGAAACGCCCGACGAAGAGCGCTGGAGCGAAGAAATCGCGTGGCTTAAAAGCCTTTGCCGCTGACGGTTTAGCCTGAAAAAGAAACGGTTTCTGCCGGACAGGGAAAAGTTAATTTTACTTGACGGTATCAAAATCGTTATGAAAAATATCAAAATAAAAGAAACAGCCTCCTTTTTATCGAGTTTCTTTGCATAACTACCATGAAATCAAATAATTCTTTATATATGCGTATCTATCGTAAAATAGGAACGGGAGCGTTGCTGCTGCTGTTTCCGCTGTTCGTGGCGGCACAGGACTTGCCGCAAACGGAAAAACTTTCGCGCGGTGTCGTAGCCGTGAAGATGTCGAAAAGCGAAGGACAGAAGAAAGACGGAATTTTCATCAGTTGGCGCTTTCTCGAAACCGATAAGGCGAGCACGGCATTCAACGTCTATCGCGACGGCACCAAGCTGAATGCGGAGCCGCTCACTACCGTAACGAACTATACCGATACGGGCGGAAGCGTCTCTTCCAAATATGAAGTCGAAACCCTTGTCGATGGCGAGCCGGTGAGGCGCGATGCCGCCGGAAAGGTTTGGGAAAATATCTACAAGGAAATTCCGTTGGAACGCCCTGCCGCCGGTATTACACCGCCGTATTCCTGTACCCGTAATAAAGTGCAATACAACTATCCCAATGGGGAAGAATATTCCTATACTCCCAACGATTGCAGCGTGGGCGATGTCGATGGCGACGGCGAGTACGAAATCATCGTGAAGTGGGACCCTTCCAATTCGCAGGACAATTCCTTAGCCGGCTATACGGGCAATGTGTATCTCGACTGCTACAAGATGGACGGCACGAAATTGTGGCGCATCGACTTGGGGCAGAACATACGCGCCGGTGCGCACTACACGCAGTTTATGGTCTATGACCTCGACGGCGACGGCAAAGCCGAAGTCGCCTGCAAGACGGCGCCGGGTACGGTCGATGGAAAAGGAAAAAACGTATTGATGAACAATGACGACCCGAATGTCGATTATCGCAATTCGTCGGGCTATATACTTAGCGGACCGGAATATCTGACCGTGTTCAACGGCGAAACGGGCGCCGAGCTTGCCACCGTTGCCTACAACCCGTCGCGCGGAAGTGTCAGCGCTTGGGGTGATAGCTATGGAAACCGTGTCGATCGTTTTTTGGCTTGCATCGCTTATCTCGACGGCGTAAAGCCGAGCCTTGTCATGTGTCGCGGGTACTATACGCGGACAACGTTGGTGGCTTACGATTTCGACGGTAAAAATCTGAAGCAAAAGTGGATGCACGATTCCGGTACCTCATCTTCCGGAAATACCTCTTACGGACAGGGCAACCACAACCTCTCCGTCGGCGATGTCGATGACGACGGTTGCGACGAAATCATTTACGGCGCCTGCGCTATCGACCATGACGGCTTGCTGCTTTACCGCACGGGACTGGGACACGGCGACGCCATACACTTTTCCGACCTCGACCCGAATACCGAAGATTTGGAAGTATTTTCTCCCCATGAAGACACCGGTGCAAAGTACGGTTTCGAGATGCACAATGCGAGAACGGGTGCCATTTTGCATGGTGAATATACCGGAACCGATGTCGGGCGCGGGATTGCTGCCGATATCGATGTCAACCATTCCGGCTTCGAGTTTTGGAGTACGGGCAGCAGCAACGTCTATAATTGTCAGGGACAGGTTGTCAGTTCAAAGAATCGTCCGTCAGTCAATTTCCGCATCTATTGGGACGGCGACCTGCAAGACGAACTGCTCGACGGCAATGTCATCGACAAATGGAATTCCGGCAGTAAGAAGGCTTCCCGCATATTCTCTCCGTCGAGTTATAAAAACGCCAGTACATGCAACTCCACCAAGAAAACGCCGAACCTGCAAGCCGACCTTTTCGGCGACTGGCGGGAGGAGCTGGTGTTGTGGAATGGTAACACTTCGTCGTCGCTGCTCGTGTTTACAACGACTTACGACTCTCCCTACCGCATAGTTACCCCCATGCACGACCACATCTATCGCATGGGCATTGCGTGGCAGAATGTGGCATATAACCAGCCTCCCCACTTGGGATATTACATAGGCGACGGACCCGACAAGACGGGCGCACGTCTGAAAAAACTCGGCGAAGGCGCTCTCGATCAAATACTTGAAATCGGCGAAGCGATAGTGCCGTTCGGCTACGAATGGACAAATGCCGAAAGCATGGAGGCTAAGGGGTTGCCCGACGGAGTAACCGCCAAAGTCGATAACGAGAAGTGTACGATAACGATCAGCGGTACGCCTACGGCGATAGGTACATATAATTATACCCTCTCCACCGTCGGAAGCAGTACGAATGCTTGGCAGTCGGGTACAATAACCGTGCGGGAGAAAGCGATTATCACCGAAGTGGCGCATTTCAAGTTCGACGAAACATCGGGCGCGACTGCCAAAAACGAAATTTCCGGTTCGGCTTCTGCTGCCGATTTTACCCCCGAGTGGACTGCCGGCGTACAAGGTGGTGCGCTTTTGTTGCCGAAAAGAGAAAAAGGGTATATGGTGCAGCCGCATTACGACGCTTTGAAATTGGGGAATGTTTCTTTCTCTATCACCTTGTGGTTCAAATCGTCGGGTGGCAACAACATCGACTGGTATCTGTTCCACAAAGGCAGTCATACAGCCAATTCGGCAACCGGAGCGACCGGCAAGTGGATTGGCATACAATATAAAAACAATAATCTCACGTTCGGTATCGACGACGATAAGACCAAAACGAATATCGATGTTCCCGCTTCGGACTATTTCGACAACCGCTGGCACTTCCTTGCCTGCGTGCGCGATGTAGATAGCAAAGAGATAGTCATGTATATCGACGGCGAAAGGGTTGGCTCAACCACCGACAAGACCGGCGATATATCGGAAACGGAAGACATGGTTATCGGCAATTGCAATGTCAATTTCAATACGCCGTATCAAGGCGCGTTGGACGAATTGACGATTTCCACCGGTGCATTGAGCGCCGCTACGGTCAAGAAGATGTACGAAGAACACAAGGAGGCAGCCGCCGGCATCGACGAAACCGCCGTATCGGCAACCGAGCGTGTGAACGTATATCCGACAGTTGTCGATGACTATACCCGCATCGTACTCAACGGCGTTTCCGACGAAATGGCAACATTCGTCATCAACAACATGGCGGGTGCCGAAGTCTATAACCGCAGCTACTACATCGAGGGCGGCGAACCCTTGGTTATCAGCGGACTCGGCGAACTGCCCGCCGGCGTGTACACGCTTTCGGTAACGACCTCCGACGGCACCTACACCCGCAAGTTGGTCAAAAAGTAAACTCCCGATAATCTTTTGATAGATGCGCCGCCCGAACGATTGTCGTTCGGGCGGCATTCGTTTTTGTCGGTGTCCGGACGCACGCTTTTTCCCTTGCGATGCCTCCGGCTGCGGACAAAAAAATCGGGACGCCGAAGCGTCCCGATGCAAAGTTTTTTCACAGTATTATTAGAACCAGCGCACGTATGCGAAATCCTGACGATGAGGCAGGTCGGGATTTTTCGGATAGATGCGGAAAGAGTATTTGAATACGCCGGCACGCTTCACGCTGTTCTGTACGGCATACGTTACGACGTCGCCGTCGCTCTTTACAGGTTTCATTTCGGAAACTTTGTAGAGTTTCTGCTCTCCGTCGAGAATACGTACGACAACCAACTCTACGCCCAGACAGTCGGCAAGTCCGTTGCAGGCAATCGATACCTCTATATCGTAAGTATTGCCGGCGCAGAGCGTGGTGCGCGTTTCGGGCAGATTGACATCTTTTACCGCTATGCCTGCCCACTTCTCTGCCACTTTCTGTTTCCATGCGGCAATCTCTTTGGCTTTCTTGAAGTCGTTTGCCATGAGCAGTTTCGAGCGTTTGGCTTCTTTGATGTAGAAGCGTTCCAGATAGTCGTCGAGCATGCGTTTCATCGTAAACTCGGGAGCGATTTGCGCAATCGAGTTTTTGATGTATTGAATCCACTCGGGCGAATAGCCTTTGCTGTTTTTGGCGAAGTAGAGCGGAATGATATGATTCTCGAGCATGAAGTAAATCGTGGCGGCATCGAGTTGGTCTTGATGACCCTGCTCTTGGAAGGTGCGTTTGTCGGTCAATGCCCAACCTGCGCCCTCTTTGTAGCCTTCGTACCACCAGCCGTCGAGTACCGAGAAGTTGAGTACGCCGTTCATTTCGGCTTTCTCGCCCGACGTACCGGAGGCTTCGAGCGGGCGGGTCGGCGTGTTGAGCCAGATGTCCACACCCGAAACGAGGCGTTTCGCCATCTTCATGTCGTAGTTTTCGAGGAAGATGATTTTACCGAGAAATTCGGGACGGCGCGAAATTTCGACGATGCGTTTTATCAAATCCTGACCGGCGCCGTCGGCGGGGTGCGCCTTGCCGGCAAAGAGGAATTGTACGGGGTATTGTGGGTTGTTCACGATCTTGGCGAGGCGGTCGAGGTCGGAGAACAGCAGGTGCGCCCGTTTGTAGGTGGCGAAGCGGCGGGCGAAACCTATCAGGAGCGCATTCGGATTGATGCGTTCGAGAATGGAAACCACGCGAGCGGGGTCGCCCTGATTCTTCACCCAGTTTTCGCGGAACTCTTTGCGCACGAAGTCGAGCAGTTTGTTCTTCATCGTCTGGCGCATGGCCCAGATCTCTTCATCGGGCACGTCGTAGATTTTCTGCCACAGCGAGCGGTCGTTTTGATGCGTCAGGAAGTCGGCGCCGAAGTGTTTGGTATAGAACTCTTTCCACTCCGAAGCCGCCCATGTGGGCATGTGCACGCCGTTGGTTACGTAGCTTACGTGCAGCTCGTCGGGCGAATAGCCTTTCCAGATAGGTTGGAACATGCGCTGCGACACTTTCCCGTGCAGCCAGCTTACGCCGTTTACCTCTTGGCAGGTGTTGCAGGCGAAAACGCTCATCGAGAATTTTTCGCCTGAGCCCGGATTTTCGCGGCCCATGTCCATCAGTTCGTTGAACGTGATGCCGAGTTTGGCGGGGAACTCGCCCATGTATTTGCCGAACAGCGATTCGTCGAAGTAGTCGTGTCCCGCAGGCACGGGCGTGTGCACCGTGTAGAGCGACGACGAGCGCACCACTTCCAGCGCTTCGGCGTATGTGAGTTTGTCTTCTTCGATATAATCCACCAAGCGTTGTACGTTGATGAGGGCGGCGTGTCCTTCGTTGCAGTGGTAGATGTTTTTCTTGATGCCCAAACGTTTGAGCATCAGTATGCCGCCGATACCCAGCAGGTATTCTTGTTTCATGCGGTTTTCCCAGTCGCCGCCGTAGAGTTGGTAGGTGATGGAGCGGTCGAACTCGCTGTTGAGCGCCATGTCGGTATCCATCAGATACAGAGGCACGCGGCCCACGTTCACCCGCCAGATGTTGGCATAGACGATGCGGCCCGGATAGGGCACTTCGAGTATGATGGGTTTGCCCGTTTCATCGACGACGCGTTCGAGCGGCAGTTGGTTGAAGTTCTGCGCTTCGTAGTTGGCAAGCTGCTGACCGTCCATCGAAAGGGTCTGCGTGAAGTAGCCGTAGCGGTAGAGGAATCCGACGGCGACCATGTCGATGTTGCTGTCGCTTGCCTCTTTCAGATAGTCGCCCGCCAAGATACCCAGACCGCCCGAATAGATTTTCAGAATGTTTGCCAAACCGTATTCCATACTGAAATAGGCGATGGAGGGGAGGTCGGTTCTGGGCTTCTCGTCCATGTATTTGCGGAATTTCACGTATTGGGTGTTGATGGTAAGCATCAACGCTTTGTCGGCGATGATTTCTTCAAAACGTTCATAGCTGGTGCGGTTGAGCATCAGTACGGGATTTTCGCCGACGGCGCTCCACAGTTCGGGGTCGATGGCTTTGAACATCTCGGTGGCTTCGTTGTTCCACACCCACCACACGTTGTGTGCCATTTCTTGCAGCACGCTCAATTGGGCGGGTACGCGCGATTCGATGGTAATGTCGCGCCATGCAGGCGCATTGGCATTGCTTACTTGTACTTTCATAAACTGTTTATATTGGTATATATATCTTCTTCGTTTTCGCCGGCGAACATCGGCTGCCGCGCCTCTTCGGCGACGCGGCGCAGGGCTATGTCGTAGGCTTTTTTGTAATACTCGATGAAGCGGCTCCACTCCGCTTTTTCGGCGGTGGCGGCAGCTGCGTGGCGCATACGTATCCAGCGCTCTTTGTCGAGAGCTGCCACCCACATGATGGTGCCGGCAAGGTCTTCTGCCACCTGCTCGAAATTGAAATCGGTGCGGCGCAGCACGGCGACGCCTTTCTTCTCCATGTCGCCCTCGCCCGACGAGCAAATCCAGCGTCCGAATCCCGACAGGTCGGTCGTTACGGTGGGTATGCCGAAAGCGATGCTTTCGAGCGGCGTGTAGCCCCACGGCTCGTAATACGACGGGAATGCCGTCGCGTCGAATCCTATCAGCAGGTCGTAGTAGCTGCGGTTGGCTATTCCGTCGCTGCCGGTGAGGTACGACGGCAGGAATATCACTTTCAGCCGCGAGTCGGGGTGCTGCCCGAAAGCGCAGTAATGGATTTGGTTCATTATCCGGTCTTCGGCGTAGTTGTGCAGCGTGTGGGTGATGTAGGGGTCGGTGAGCGGATAGTCGTAGGGCGTGCTGCTGTGCATACGCTCCTGTAAGTCCGTGCGGGCTTCGCGCACCCATGCCGGTACGAGTACGAAAGCGATGATTTCGCGTTTGCCGTTGTAGCGGTATTGCAGGCGGCGCAACGCGTCGACGTAGAGGTCGATGCCTTTGTTCTTAAATTCGTAGCGCCCCGAAGTCGCCAACAGGAAAGCATCGTCGGAAGGACGGTAGCCTATGAGCGACGCCGCGATTTTCAGCAGGCATTCGCGGGCGGCGGCACGCTTTTGGGCATACAGCTCCTCTTTGGGTACGAAGTTGTTTTCAAAGCCGTTGGGCGTAACCACGTCGGGGCGTTTCTCCAACAGTTGGGCGCATTCCGTTGCCGTTACCTCGCTCACGGTGGTGAACGCCGACGCGAAGTGGGCGGCTTGCCGCTCGACCGAATGTTTCGCCTCCATGTTCAACTCCTCCGCCATCTGGGTGCCGTTGTAGCCTGCCATGTAACCGTAGAGCGGTTTGCCGTTGGCGGCTATGGAGCGACCTATCGACGTGGCGTGGGTCGTGAATACGGTGGCTATGCCGGGTACGGCACGGCGCAGGTAGAGCAGTCCCATACCCGTCTGCCATTCGTCGAAGTGGGCGACCACCTTGTATTGTTCGCCTTTTATATAGCGATAGAAGTGTTCGATGACTTGCGCTGCCGCGCAGGCAAACATACACGACTCGTCGTAATCGCCGTAGGCGCGGAGCGACTTCACGCCATATGTCTCCCACATGGAGGCGTATATTTCGTTGCGGCGGGCAAACATGTCCTGAAAATCGACCAGCACGACAATCGGTCGTCCGGGAATGTTCCAGCGTCCCACCCGTATTTTCAGACCGGCGGCAACGGCGGCGTTTTTCCACCCTTTCAGCAGCGTGCGCGATTCGGTGAAAAAAGGCGATGGCGCCGATTTCCACACATCGGGTCCGATAAAGATATTCCGGTCTTTGTTGATTTGCTGCAGCGTATGCGCTTTCGTGGAGAGTACCGTGTAAATGCCGCCCACCAGATTACACACTTCCCAGCTCACTTCAAACAGATAATCGGGATATAGTTGTTTTGTCGCCATAAAATTTTTGTCGTCGAATGAAAAACTGCGCGAATTTACAACAAAAAAACGAGATAGACTCTATTCGTTTTTTATTATTTTTCAACATGCCGCGATTATTTCAACTTTTCTTTTTTTTCGGCTCGTGTGAAGAAATTTGAAAGAAACGGAGAACTATTTTTTGTTGAGTGTGTTAGGGGCGCGGAAACAAGCCGGCACGAAAAAAACGAGGTCGGACGCGTCCGACCTCGTTTCTCTTTTTAAGGTGTTATATATCAAATACTTACCTTGAATGTCCGTGTTGTGGTTTTCAGCAGGTAGAAACCTCTTTGCAGCGAGAACGTCGCTTTGCCGTCGGCAGCTTTCTGCGAAGCGATGATGCGTCCCGACAAGTCGATGACATCTACCTGTTCGCCCGCTGGTACGCCGCTTACGGTTACCGTGCCGTTCGCTACCGTTACGGTCATGTTGTCGGCGATGTTTTCATCGAGGGCATCGACCTCTTCAATGGTGAAGGTGTAGGAAAGTGCAGGGTTGCAGCGACCGATTTCAGGGTTGGCGATGAATATACTTTCACCGAAAGAGCATTCGGGTATTGTTAAAGTGTATTCGCCCGCAGCGGTTACAATCTCTTCCAATATCGCTACGATTGTATTGTCATCACCGTCGGTGAGAGTGACAGGATAGCTGGTTTCTCCATTTGTCAGCGTTGCTGCCGCCGTTTCCGTCGTTCGGATAGAACCTTCGTTTTCCCTGAAAGACAAGGTAAATTCTTTGAGCGACGTGTGTGTTTCCGCCGTATCCGGCGTTATGCCTGTCGGAATAATCTCTTTTTCCAGTTTCAGCGGTCTTACACCATTGCCTTCGCTATCGGAAATTTTCAACTGGCTGACGGTAACGGTGCCGCCGCCAAGCTCTGTTGCCGTGAGCTTGATGAAACGCGATTCTTCGTTAAGGCGTATTATATCGTCGAACGGAAAATCGTCGGCATGCAGTACGCGGATTGTACGCCATGTGGGAGCATCAGTTACATCGGGATTTCGTGTTTCCTGTATTTTGAAATCCACATTTCCCGTTCCGTTGTAGGCGGCTTTCACATCTATGGCTAAAGCTACGTCTTCGAAATAAGCCATGATTTTATCGCTCGTTTTCGTAAGAGTTGCGTCGTCTTTTGTAGCCGTGCCGGTTATCCAATGGGGATAATCGTCTTTTTTGCTTTGTTGGTTGCCGTCTGTCCGTGTAAAGTGGGTATAGTCATCGAACGGGGAGAAGTCGAGCGGTTGGTTTATGGCTGCTTTGCCATAGTGAGTTTCGCCTTCTTCTTTCGGATTGCCGAAATCGCGTGTTGTGAAAGTGATTTTTTCTGCAAACGTTTTTGAATCGACTGTCAAGGCTCCTTCGGGTATGGTAACGGTATATTCCGTAAGAACATTCAATGCATTGAATGTAAGAGTCAATGTCTTCCCCGATACCGTAACGTTCATTTCTTCATATTTGCAGGGCGAGAGTTCGATTCCGCCGTTATATTTGGCATTCTCGTTGAGCGTAAATTCAAGTTTTGTCCCGTCCATATAGCTGATATTCTCCATATCGGGATATTTTTCTATGAACAGCGTTGACTGAGGAGTAAATTTCCAAACAGGACCTGTTGTCGTACCGGCATCGTTGGTGGCATCTACTCTCCAATAACAGGGGAAGTCTTCATAAAAATCTGACGTATTCGTTATCCACCATACGTATCTTTTTTGGGTAAGATTTGATGCTAATTTTTCCATTTTTTCCGGCTCGGGATAAAGACCGCAATATACATCGTATTTTACAGTGCCGAAATAATCTTTGGTTTTATTTTCCCACGAAAATGTAACCCATTCAGAAGAGGGAAGGACTGACCCGTCGTTTTGAGGCGTAGGATTGGTGCAGGCCTCAGGCGGAGCGGGATCGCCTATCGTTTCGGTGGAAATCGAAATGTAATCCGATGTAAGATCTTGCTCTTTATTGGTTGCACATACGCGGAAGTAATAAGTCGTGTTAGGGTTCAGACCCTCTGCCCGATAAGTCGTTGAGTCTGCCGGTAGTTCGGCGCATATTGTAAATGTCTGGTTATCTTCCGATTTTTCGACAATATAAGCCGTTTCGTTCACGGTATTGTTACTGCCGGCGTTGTCTTGCCACTGCAATTCGATAGCGAATTTTTCCTGTTTCGTTGCTTCCAGTCGGGTCGGCATTTTCATGTACGGATAAGCTCTGTCGATGGTGAATACGTAGTTTTCGATATTGGCGTATCCGTTGGACGCGATTTGGGTGGCATCGGAAGCATCGTTTTTATTGAGGTTGTGGTCATCTTCCCATTCGTCGGGTATGCCGTCGTTGTCGCTGTCGAGCGGTTTTTCACCCTTGTTGAGTATGCCCGTACCGCCGTGCGGCAGTTCTTTTTCGGAAGAAATACCGTTTGTCGAACCTTCTGTTCCGAATGATTTCAATTCGTCGATCAGATATTGATCCACTTCATCGCGCGCCGGAAGGCAGGGGCCTACGCTGTCGATAATCCAGTAGAGTGCTTCTTCGGCTGTCATCAGATTGGAAATTTCAGGATGCGGTTTGGGAATATTGGTAAAAGAGTTGAGATTGTTTACCCGCGTGCTGCCTCCGTCTTCGGTGTACAGTGTTCCGTTCAGTTCGCCGTCGTTGTTATTGTCGTAATAGTTGCCTGCACCGTAAAATTGGAATGCGGCTTTTCCGCGTGTGAACGGTTTGGAGCCTTTCCACGGTCCTGTTACGAAATAGTTGTTCTCTATGTGCGCCCACGAAGAAGCCTCCGTGTCGCCCATGATGTAGCAGCCGCCTCCGCCCCAGTTATATACCACATTATTGACGAACTGGTTAAGACCTTTTACTTTCGGGTTGCGGGTTTTGTTTTCGATATAGAGGTTGCGATAGAGCGTAACGCCGCCATTGGTCTGCATCAAGCCGCCGCAGGCGTGACTTTGCAGACCCTGTCCCATAATAGAATTTTGAATGGTAATGTCGGTAGGTTCCGAACCTTTGTTGTCCCAGTTTATGGAGAAACATTCATCGCGTCCCCACAAGGCGGATATGTGGTCGAATATCATGTCATGCCCGTTGGCGATACCGCACGCATCTTTACCGCTGTCGCCACCTTTTCCCATACGAAAACGCATGTGTCTTACGATCAAGTTGTTGGCGCCCGAGAACGATACACGGTTGCCATACACCTGTATGCCTTCGCCCGGAGCGGTCTGTCCCAGCACGGTGAGGTTGCCTTTGAACACCAAGCCCGATTTCAGCTTGATAACGCCCGATGTGTCGAATACGACGATGCGATTCGACTGGCTTACGGCATCGCGCAGCGAGCCCGGTCCGTCATCGTTGAGGTTGGTTACATGATAGATTTCTCCGCCCCGACCTCCGGTGGCATATCGACCGAAGCCTTCGGCTCCCGGAAATGCCAACAGCTTTTCCTCTTGTGCCTGTACGGCAGCAGGGACGAACAACATGGCGAGCCACAATGCTCCCATGATGAAAGTTGTCTTTTTCATGGTCTTTCTTTTAATTTGTTGGTTAGTGCAAATCCGACAAAATATTTTATCGAAATTACAGGGCAAATATAATAATTTATTTCAATCGCACATGAAATATGATAGTATTTTATCTGTCTAATAATTCTTTTAAGAATTGTTTTGACGTTTCTACGTCTATAGTATTGACAAATGATTTTTCCTTTAATAATTCATTTATAATTTTTCCATTGAATTGTGCTGTTCCTCTTGTAGCTTTTCCTGCCCAATGATGTTGTAGAAGTGTCGTTTTTTGCAATTTGTTATGAAATACCGAAGCCAATACAGTATTAACAATACCGGTTTCGTCAATGCCGACAAAGAAAAACATAAAGACAGATTTATTTTTACCCATACATTTGAGGAACTTGTCTATATTATAGGCTTTGGGATTTGAATCTAAATACAGAACTTTTGTTTTAACATCTGTGTAAGAATCTGAATCAGAGAAATTTCTAACATAATCTCCTAACTCATTCTTTGTGTCATAAGTTGGAAGAAGATGTTCTACATGACTTAAGTCCTTTAATAGTTGAGCCTGTTCTTTTTGATTTGAAGTGATAAGTACTTCAATGAGTCTTCCTCGAATATTAACATTGTCTATGTGCGATGCAACTACAATTGCGTCCTTTACTTCTTCGCATCGATTACGCAAATCGTTTAGAAGAGTATTATAATCATCTGATTCGACAAAATTTTTCGCTCTTTGGGGTGCGTTGAAAAGATTGCTTTGTTCTGTTTCATCTAATACTTCCTTTACTTTGTTTGGCTTTATATTATTGGTGCTTTCAACTAATCTTTCTATGTTTTCCTGCCATGAAAAGCCTTGATGATATGAGAATAAATCGTCGAAATCGGCAGGTATGTTATTTTTTTCCAATTTCCGTTAATTCTTTACGTATGTTGCTTCCAAGAAAACTGCCTCTTATGTTTTCAGCTCGTAAATCTTGAGAGCTATGACTTATCTTGTCGAGAAATGTTGTATTGATTAAATATATAACATTGTCCAAGTCTTTTTTTACTAATACGACAAAGCAAGGAATGTGATCGTATTTTTCAAGTTTGGAAAGCGATAGTATTACATTACTGAATGAATTGTTTTTACTATAACAAAATATGACAGCAAAGAAATCGGTATGATAAACAGCTCTACCATCTTTTACCATGGGAAAGCTATTACATACGGTTTTTATCATTTCTTCTTTAGTATTGATTCCTTTATTATTTTCAACGAGTTGAACGAAATTATGTACTATTTGATTCATATTTAGAATAGTATTTGTTGAACTTTTGCCTTGTTTGACTTCTCGGAAGATTTGTTTGTCTTTTGGGCATTGAGAGAGTTTCGCTCCCAAAACACTCCATCGAAATAACCTTGTATTGAGTTGTCGTCAGCTGCATTCATAAGTCTCTTTACCGCCCAATAGCAATATTCGCGGTTTATTTCGATGCCACAGTATTTTCTTCCAAGTTTGTGGGCTACTACCGCTGAAGTTCCACTACCTAAAAATGGGTCAAAAATTTTAGAACCTGGTTTTGAGGAGGCAAGGATTAATTTTGCATAAAGTTTCTCCGGTTTTTGGGTCGGATGATCTGTATTTTCTGGCATTGACCAGAATGGAATGCTAATATCATCCCAGAAATTTGATGGATAGGTAATTCGAAAATTACCCGACTCTGTTTCTTCCCAATCTTTTGGCTTGCCATCAACTTTATATGGAGCTATTACTTTCCTTTTCATCTTAACAGATTCTACATCAAGATAATAATTTTTGGAATTCTTGACGGCAAACCAAATATCCTCCATGGCATTTTTCCAATTTGATTTAGCTCCTCTTCCTTTTTCTCTCTGCCAAGTAATTCTATTGATAACAGAAAGGCGTTCTTCTATAACCCTTTGCATAGAAGATGAGCATTTCCAATCGCCGCACATATAAAGCGTGCCATTAGGTGCAAGTTTATCACAGACTTTATAAAACCAACTTCTGAGATAATCTTCGTAAGCTTCGGATTTCATACTTGAAAACTTCTTGCCATGGAAGTCCTTATCAAGGTTATAGGGAGGGTCTATAATGATTAGATCGAAATATTCATTAGGAATAGAATCCAGACAGTCAAAGAGGTCTGCATTGATTATCGAATTATCGACAAACGACTCTTTGATATCATTCGCGCTTAATATAAATTTCTCCAACGTAGGTATCTCGCTTTCTGAGACTGTTAATGTTCGATTACGTTCTGCACGAATTTTTCTGTCATAATTACTTACTATTAGTCTGTCCCTGCTAATCTTTTAATTTCGATTTTTATAATCGAAATATCTGTTACCTTTTTTGTTTTCGAGTCGATAGGGTTGCTGTTGTCATGGGGTTCCTTACCGCTGGCGGTTTTGCTGCTGCTTCCGCAAGGCAGCCTGCTGCTGGCGCTGCGCCTCTTCGAGCCGTGCCATGAAGCCCGATTTTTTCTTGGGCTTTTTCTGGTTCTCTTTGAGCTTGGCGAGCACTTTTTCCTCGTTGATGCATTTGCGGAAGATGTAGGTCTGCACAATGGTAATCAACAGCGATACGAAATAGTAGTAGCTCAATCCCGAAGCGTAGTTATTGAAGATGAACAGGAACATCAGCGGCATGAGATACATCATCGCTTTCATGCCGGGCATCTGTTGTCCGCCGCCCGTGCTGTCCATATTTATTTTCGTATAAAGAATGTTGGTGATGGTCATCAACAGGCAGAAAAGACTGATGTGGTTGCCGAAGTAGGGGGTGATGATGGGAATGTAGGCGTCCCACGAGAAAATGGCGTCGTACGACGAAAGGTCGTCAGCCCACAGGAACGACTGCTGCCGCAGCTCGATGGAGGAGGGGAAGAACGCGAACATCGCCAGCAGTATAGGCATCTGCAACAGCACCGGCAGACAGCCGCTCATGGGATTGGCGCCCGCATTGCTGTACAGCTCCATCGTGGCGCGCTGCCGTTCCATCGCCTTTTCCTGTCCGGGATATTTGGCGTTGATTTCTTCGACCTGCGGTTTCAGCACGCGCATACGTGCGCTCGACATGTACGACTTGAATGTCAGTGGCATAAGCACCGCCTTGATGATAAGCGTGAGCAACAGTATGATGATGCCGTAGTTGGCGATGTATTTGCCGAGGAACGTGAATATGGGAATGATGATGCCCGTGTTTATCCAGCGGAAAAATTTGTAACCTAACGGGATAAGTTTCGGAAGTTGCAGCTTGTCGTCGGCTCTCACCCCCTTGTCGTAGCTGCGGAGCAACGGATAGAGGTTGGGACCGAGAAAGAAGCGGAAGCCGGGACCCGCAGCCGCAGCGGGGTCGTAGTCGAGCGTTGTCTCCGCCTTGTAGCTTTTGAGGTATTTGTCGGTGGCGAGCACCTCCGATTCCATGCGTGCGCCGTTGAAACTCTTGTCGGCGATAAGCACCGACGAAAAGAACTGGTTTTTGAATCCTATCCATTTCACGCGCGTGGAAATGCTTTCGCGGTCGGCTTTCGACTCGCTGAGGTGTTCCACGTCGTCGCCTATCTTATAATAGATGGCGCTGTACCGTTCCTCGAACACGCGCCCCCGTTCCTGCCGGCGCAGGTCTTGCGTCCAGTACATATCGAGGTCGACGGTGTTGCGGGGCAGTATGGTTTCCATGCCGTTTTGGCGGATTTTCATGTCGAGCATATACCCCTCGGCAGGCAGGGTGTAGCATATCTCGAAATACCGTTTGTCGTCGAACGCGAGTTTCATCGAGAGCGTCCGCCCGTCGGCAGAGAGCGCGGGCGTGAAGTAGAGGTCGGCGGTATTGATGGTGCGCCCCTGCGTCTTGAATATGAATCCGTAGGTGTTGTCGCTGGCATCGAACAGGGTCAGCGGCAGCGAGTCGTAGGTATGGTAGTCGTTGAGTACGGCTTCGGTGAGGCGACCGCCTGCGGTCGAGAACGTCAGCGACACTTGCTGATTCGAGAGCGTTACGGTCGATTCTTCGCCTTCGGCAAAAGGTGCGAAATCGACATACTCCTGCCGCAGCGCATCGGCGTGGCTGTCGGCTGTTTCGGCGGCAGCCTCCTGCGCCGCCGGCTCGATGCCGGTATCGACGCTCTGCATTTCTGCTACACGCGCATTTTCAACTTGCAGCAGGGAGTCTTGGTAGTGCTGCATGGCGGCTTTCTGCTCCGGCGTCGGTCGCATGAACCACGTGTACCCGAAGAGTACGGCGACCATGAGGAGAAAGCCTATGATTGTATTTTTATCCATTTCGATTTATTTCTTGTGTTTGATGACGGCTTTGATGAAGCTGACGAACAGCGGGTTGGGGTTGAGTACGGTGCTGTTGTATTCGGGGTGGTACTGCGTACCGATATACCACGTGAGCGACGGCATTTCCACCACCTCGACCAGATGCGTTTCTGGATTCTCGCCCACGCACTGCATACCGGCAGCCTCGAACTCGGCGCGGTATTCGCCGTTGAACTCGAAGCGGTGGCGGTGGCGTTCCTTGATATGGGTCTTGCCGTAAGCCTCGGCGGCTTTCGAACCTTCGCGCAGCACGCAGTCGTATTCGCCCAACCGCATGGTGCCGCCCATGTTCGATATGGATTTCTGGCTCTCCATCAGGTCGATGACGTTGTGCTTCACATGGACTTCCATTTCGGTGGAGTTGGCATCTTTATATCCTAACACGTTGCGGGCGAACTCGATGACCATGCACTGCATACCCAGACAGATGCCGAACGTGGGAATGTCGTGTTCGCGGGCATATTTCAGCGCCGCGAATTTGCCTTCGATGCCCCGCTGTCCGAAGCCCGGCGCGATGATAAGTCCGTCCATCGACGCGAGTTTCTCCTCGACGTTTCCGTCGTCGAGTTTCTCGGAGTGGATATATTGCAGGTCGAGTTTGCGGTCGTTGTAGGTGGCGGCTTGGAACAGCGCTTCGTTGATGGATTTGTAGGCGTCTTGCAGTTCCACGTATTTTCCCACCAGTCCGATGCGCACCGACTCTTTCGCATTTTTCATGCGCGAGAGAAATTCGCGCCACGGTTTCATTTCGGGCACGGCGCCCACCTCCATGCCGGTTTTGCGCAAGACGATTTCGTCGAGTTTCTGCGCCTGCATCATCAGCGGCACTTCGTATATCGACGGCACGTCTATCGACTGTATCACGGCGTCGGCATCGACGTTGCAAAACAGCGCCACCTTATGGCGCAGGGAGGAGTTGAGCTCGTGTTCGGTGCGCAGCACCAGAATGTCGGGCTGTATGCCCACCTCCTGCAATTGCTTGACGGAGTGCTGCGTCGGTTTGGTTTTCAGCTCTTTGGCGGCGGCGATGAAAGGCACATACGTCAGATGTATGCACAGGCAGTCGCGCCCCATTTCCCAACGCAGCTGCCGCACGCTCTCGATGAAAGGCAGCGACTCGATGTCGCCCACCGTTCCGCCTATTTCCGTGATGACGAAATCGTAATTGTTTTTACTTCCGAGCAGTTTGACGTTGCGTTTTATTTCGTCCGTGATGTGGGGAATGATTTGCACCGTTTTGCCCAGATAGTCGCCCCGCCGCTCTTTCTCTATCACGTTTTTGTAGATGCGTCCGGTCGTGATGTTGTTGGCGCGCGTGGTGCGGATATTGGTGAAGCGCTCGTAGTGCCCGAGGTCGAGGTCGGCTTCATGACCGTCGACGGTTACGTAGCACTCGCCGTGTTCGTAGGGGTTGAGCGTACCCGGGTCGATATTGATGTAGGGGTCGAACTTTTGAATCGTAACGTTGTACCCCCTTGCTTGCAGCAGTTTGGCGAGCGATGCCGAGATAATGCCTTTGCCTAACGACGATACCACTCCGCCTGTAACGAAAATGTATTTTGTATTCACAACTGAAAAAAGTTACGAGATTTTTACAAACGGCAAAATTAGAAAAAATTTCGGGATTTACAGCACCGAAATAGCGGATTAATTATCAACAATATTTTTCCGTCTGATGAAAAGCCGTTTTTATGAATCGAGGTCGTCGTCGGAATCGTCGAAGTCGAAATCGAAACCGTCGTCGGGTATGCCGCCGAAGTAGCTTTCGTCGGTGAATTTTTTCAACTCCCGACCCTCCCGTTTGGTGGGGCGTCCCATGCCCTTGCTGCGGTTTACGAAGCCGCTGAGGCGTATCATCTCTATCAATTCGTACTGTTCGGGCGGCGTGATGTTTTCGAGGTATTGCGGCACGAGTTTGGCGCCCATACGGTTTTCGGCGAGCGCCAGCACGCGGAAAGAGTAGGTGATGGGCGGCTTCCTCACCTCGATGATTTCGCCCGTCTGCACGGGGCGCGAAGGTTTCACCGTCGTTCCGCCAACGGCGACACGACCTTTTTTGCAGGCTTCGGTGGCGACGGTGCGGGTCTTGAACAGACGGGTCGCCCACAGGAATTTGTCGATGCGCACTTCTTCTTTCTTGGGCATGGCGTCGCTATTTGTTGTTGAAACGGTTCATGGCGGTATCGATGCCCGCCAGACAAAACTCTTTAACGATTTCGCCCGCGCGTTCGAGTTTTTCGGGCAGCAGCTTTTCCTCCTCCGGCGGAAAGGCGCCGAGTACGTAATCTATCTGCCCTCCTCGCGGAAAATCGTTGCCGATGCCGAATCGCAGGCGGGCGTAGGCATCGCTGCCCAGAATCTGTTGAATGTGTTTCAGACCGTTGTGTCCGCCGTCGCTGCCGCGCGGTTTCAGTCGCAGCGTGCCGAACGGTAACGACAAATCATCGACAACGACCAGCAGATTTTCCACCGGAATATTCTCTTTTTGAAGCCAGTAGCGCACGGCATTCCCGCTCAGGTTCATAAATGTCGAGGGTTTCAGCAAGACGAGGGTGCGTCCTTTCAGACGCAGATGGGTTACGAAACCGTAGCGCCGGTCTTCAAAAACGAGATTGGACGCCTCGGCTAAGGCGTCCAATACTCTGAATCCTATGTTATGCCGGGTGGCAGCATATTCGTCGCCGATATTGCCCAACCCCGCAATCAGGTACTTCATGCGTTTTCTCTGTCAGAGGTTATTCGGCTGCGGCAGCGGTCGTGTCGGCAGCGGCGGCACCGCGAGCGGCGCGGGTTACTTTCACGGCGCATACGATAGCGGTCTTGGCGTTCATGAGTTCGAGACCCTCGAAGTGCAGGTCGCTCACTTTCATCGTCTTGCCCAAACCGAGGTTATCGACGTTGATGACCATCTTTTCGGGTATCTTGGTGTAGATGGCTTTTACTTTGAGTTTCCGCATTTCCTGACTCAGCTTACCGCCGGCTTTCACACCTTCGGCATGACCTTCGAGCACGACGGGTACTTCCATGACCACCGGTTTCTTCTCGTTTACTTCAAGAAAATCCATGTGGAGTATTTTCTCCTCTACGGGGTGGAATTGTATGTCTTTTACGACAGCCATCGTTTTTTTCTTGCCGACGGTGAGTTCTACGGCAAAGATTTCGGGTGTGTAGACGAGTTTGCGCACGACGTTTACCGTTACCGAGAAATCCGTTACGATAAGTCCTTGATTGTTGGCTATCTCCACGACTTTTTCGCCTTCGTTCAATTTACCGGTGTAGGGGAGCGTGAACACTTCGCCGCCGTTGAGTACAGCCGGTATCAACTCTTGTTTGCGCAGGGCTTTTACAGCCTTTTTACCCAGTTCGGTTCTGGGAGCACCTTCCAATTTGAATGTTTTCATTTTCTCTTGTTTTGTGTTACTCAAAATTAAGTTTATCAGTTTCTTAATTTCCCATCACACGGAATGAATACTGATTTGGTTTTAGTGATCGGGGTGGGATTCGAACCCACGACCCACAGCTTAGAAGGCTGTTGCTCTATCCAGCTGAGCTACCCGACCCCGATTCCTCCGACGCCTTGCGGCTGCTCGGCGAAAAATCGCTGCAAAGGTAACACTTTTATTTTGTTCCGCCAAAAAAGAATCCGGTTTTATTCCGGCAATCTTGCCGATGCCGCCGTGAAACAAAAAAGACGCGGGGCGTTTCGATGTGAGAAACGCCCCGCGTATGGTTTCGCCTGTTGCGGGGACGCGGACGCAAGCCTCGTCCCGCAACTGTGCAGGTTTATTTTACGATAAGCACTTTGCCGTTTACGATGTACGCACCGCTTTCCAGCGTACGGAGTGCGTCGGCATTGTCGGCTTTCAGTACGAGTATGCCTTGCAGATTATATACGGTTACACCCTCGTCGGCAGCCGTCGTTTCGGTAATGGCGGAGGGAGTGCCTGTGGTATATTCTTTGGTAAGGTCTTTCGAGTGGTCCATACCGTCGATGCACGACAGACCGGCAAGCGAAACGGTGATGGTCGTACCCTCTTTGGCTGTTTTTACGCCGGCGGGTATCTGAGCCGTCAGTGAGGCAGCCGTCTCATCGACCGGGTCGGCAGTTTGAGTTGCCTGTACGGTGTCGGTCTTAGCCGAGCCGTCGGCAGCCGTGTAGGCAAACGATATGCCCGTATATTCGATGTCGGCAATGGGTTTTACCCAGATTTCGACGTTATCGCCTGTGAGCGATTCGGGGAACTCGGCGGTGATTTCGGTATTCAGTTCCTCGAACGGAACGGTGAATGTATAGGTGCCCGGCGATCCGCTGTACTCCGTATAGGTAACATTGCCGGCGGGGTCATATACGGGACCCACGCGCAGGTCCATCGTTCCCGGTTTCATTTGCGACGGCGTCATAAGGGTGGAGTGGCGCAGTTTGCCCGAGAGGTCGAAGGTTATGGTATTGCCTTCGGCATAGCCTTTGATATTCTCGATATACGTAACCTCTTCGGCATTCGTTGCGCCGCGATTGAATTCTACGGTGCCGTCTACGCTGTCGTTTTTCAATTCACCGGAGAATACGATTTTGACGATGCTCTTAGGATCCCCCGGTTTATAGTAGGAGAGCAGCGGATTGGGCAGGACGCATTCTTCTCTCAGGCATCTTACCGGATTGTTGCATTTGTAATCGACGGAAAGCACGCCGTCATCTCCGTACAGACTTGTCGGGTCGGCGGTTTTGTGCAGTCCGGTTATTTTTACGGTGAATGTGCTGTCGCTATCGAATACGCCTTTCTCGATCCACGATATCAAGACGGCATCGGTCGTCGCTTGATCCAACATGACTTCGGCAGCTATATTCGGATTGATATTGGTCGGTATGGATGCTTTGTTCTCGCCTTTTACCAACTCTACGGCATCGTATTCTGCCGGTTCATTAAAACGGAAAGAGATGGGTGTCTGGGAGGATATTCCGTACACGCTTTCGGGTTCCCAGCCATACTCCACGACTTCGAGCTTTTGTTTTCCCGTAGCCAACGTTACCGTGAGCTTAGGATTCTGACCATTGAATTTTAGGGTGTAAAGTTGATTGGCTATTACACTCTGCGAGTTGGGAAGGTCAGAGAAGATGTCGAAAAACTGTCCATCGTTTACCCAACACTTGATTTGCCCGCCCGTAGTAGAGAAAGTTACTGTGCCGTCGGCAGTCGGGGTGAATTGCAAGTAATAATAGTTGAATCCCCAAGTATCATCGGCTTCCACCGTAGCTGTCGTACCGGTCATCACCCACGGATCGTCTTGTGTACCGGCTCCGGTAAGGCCGGTATTTTCTGCATGTGCAGAAAACATTGCTCCGAAACAGAGTAATGTTAAGAAAATTCTCTTGTAATTTTTCATTTTTCAATGTTTTTGTTGTGTAATTTTTAGACTTTCATAAACTGTTTTTGTGTTTCCCCTATCTTATCTTTTGCAAAGAAACGAATTTTATTTCAGATAAAGTAAATTATTTTACATTTTAATATTTATTAACTATATTCGGTATTTGCCGGCAAGTTTCCGATACAGAGTGAAGACCTCTTCGGCGGTATCGGCGATATAGCACGCCCCGTTTTCCGCCAACTCCTCACGGGTGCGGAATCCCCATGTTACCCCTATCGACACCACGCCGGCGGCGGCGGCCGTGCGCATATCCACGCCGGAGTCGCCGATGTATATTGTTTCATTTTGCGTAGCCGATGCTGCCGCCAATATTTCCCGCACGACGGTGGGGTCGGGTTTTATGGGCACGCCCTCGCGCTGTCCGAATACGGCAGCGAATTTCAATTCGGGGAAAAAATGCGCCGTCAGGTTTTCCGTCGCCTCCTGATACTTGTTCGATGCCACAGCCGCTGCCACGCCCTCGTCGTGCAGCGCCGCCAGCAGTTCGGGCACGCCCGCGTAGGGGCGGGTGTGCGACGTGTTGTGCAGCGTGTAGTAAGGTATAAAGTACGCGCGTATGCGCGCGATGTTTTCCTCCGTGCGCGCTTCGGCGGGCAATGCCCGCTCGAAAAGTTTGGCGATGCCGTTGCCCACGAACATATTGTAGGCGTCGAGCGGGTGCGTGGGGTAGCCGCATTGCCGCAGTGCGTAGTTGGTGGCGTCGGCAAGGTCGCCGATGGTGTTGAGCAGCGTCCCGTCCAAGTCGAATATGGCAAGCCGTATCATGGGTATCTCTTTTTTGTCGTGCGAAATTACGTTTTTTTCGCCTTGCTGACAAATATTCGTGTGCCGTATTCCGAAAATCGCTATATTTGTAAAACGGAATCGGACGAAATCCGTTATGATTAAAAGATGAAAAAATGAGAGAATTGTTCAGCGTAACCGGAAAGTCGGTCGTCATGACCGGTGCCACCGGCGTGTTGGGGCACGGCATATCCCTGCATTTGGGCAAAGAGGGTGCGCGTATGGCGATACTTGGGCGCGACCGCGAAAGAGGCGAGCGCCTCGCGCGCGAAATCGCGGAAGCGGGCGGCGAAGCCCTGTTCCTCCCTTGCGACGTACTCGACCGCGCCTCGCTCGAAGCCTGCCGCGATACGATATTGGAGCGTTACGGGCGCATCGACGTGTTGATAAACGCCGCCGGCGGCAATATGCCGGGAGCGACGATACCGCCCGACAAAACGTTTTTCGACTTGAATATCGACGATTTCAGCCGCGTGGTCGAACTCAACCTGCACGGCACCGTCATACCCACGCAGGTATTCGCCGAAGATATGGCGCGGCGGGGCGAGGGCGCTATCGTGAATTTCGGCTCGGAAGCCGGTTTGCGCCCGCTCACGCGCATTGCGGGATATACGGCGGCAAAGGCGGCGATACACCAGTTTACCCGCTACATGGCGACCGAAATGGCGCAGAAATTCGGCGAGGGCATACGGGTGAATGCCATCGCTCCGGGATTTTTCCTCACCGAACAGAACCGCACGCTGCTCACCAACCCCGACGGCAGCCCGACGGCGCGCGCTCGGGCGATTATCGCCCATACGCCTTTCGGACGCTTCGGTCGTCCCGAAGAGCTCTACGGCACGGTGCAGTACCTCATCAGCGACGCCTCCCGATTCGTTACCGGCACGGTGGCGGTGGTCGATGGCGGCTGCGATGCTTTTTGTATATGATTTAACTCTTTTTGAACATGATAAAACAGGAGAAAACCGAACGGAAAAAAATGCTTGCCGGCGAAGTGTACGACGCTACTGCCGACGCCCTCGTGCAGGAGTTGAACGCCATGAAAGACCTCGTGTGGGAATACAACCGCCTGCGTCCTTCGCAGATGGCTGAACGCACGGCGCTGTTGAAAAAGATGTTGGGCAGATGCGACGATGATACCTTCATCGTGCAGCCTTTCTATTGCGATTACGGTAAGCAGATACGGCTCGGAAAACGTTTCTTCGCCAACTTCGGCTGGACGGTTTTGGACGAGGCTTTTGTAACCATCGGCGACGATTGCTTCATCGGTCCGAATGTCAGCATCTACACCGCCTGCCACCCCATCGACCCCGTCGAGCGCAATACGCGGCAGGAGTATGCGAAGCCGGTAACCATCGGCGACAATGTGTGGATAGGCGGCTCCGCCACCATACTGCCGGGCGTTTCCATAGGCGACAATGTAACCATCGGCGCCGGTTCCGTCGTTACGAAAGATGTCGAGAGCAACACGGTGGTCGCCGGCAATCCTGCCAAAATAATCAGACGCATACAGCCGTCGAACGAAAAGAAATAGCGATGATACTTTGCGAACAGACGTGGCGGTGGTACGGCGACAACGACCCCGTAACCCTGCAAGACATACGGCAGACCGGTGCCACCGGCATCGTTACCGCCTTGCACCATATCCCGAACGGCGAGGTGTGGAGCATCGAAGAAATAGAGAAACGGAAAGCCGCGATAGAAGCTGCCGGCTTGCGTTGGTCGGTGGTCGAGAGTGTGCCGGTGCACGAACATATCAAGACGCAGACCGGCGACTTCGGACGCTACATCGAAAACTACAAACAGACCCTGCGCAACCTTGCCCGCTGCGGCATATACACCGTTACCTACAACTTCATGCCGGTACTCGACTGGACGCGCACCGACCTCGACTACACGATGCCCGACGGCTCGAAGGCGCTGCGTTTCGAGCGCGCCGCCTATATGGCGTTCGACCTCTACATCTTGAAACGTCCCGCTGCCGCATCGGAATATTCCGACGCCGAAAAAGCCCTTGCCAAAGCCCGCTACGAACAGCTGGGCGAAGACGGGCGCCGGCGTCTCGTCCGCAACATCATAGCGGGGCTTCCGGGTTCGGAAGAGAGTTTCACTCTGCAACAGTTCCAAGAGGCGCTCGACCGCTACAAAGACATCGATGCCGACACGCTGCGGGCGCACCTCATTTACTTTCTGAAAGCCATAGCGCCCGTTGCCGACGAGGCGGGCATACGCCTCGTCATACACCCCGACGACCCGCCATACTCCATATTGGGATTGCCGCGCATACTCAGCACCGAAGCCGATTTTGCCCGCCTCGTCGAAGCCGTGCCCAACCCCTCCAACGGGCTTTGCCTGTGCACCGGCTCTTTCGGCGTGCGGGCAGACAACGACCTCGCCGGCATGATGCTGCGTTGGGGCGACCGCATCAACTTCGTACACCTGCGCAGCACGCGGCGCGATGCCGACGGAAATTTCGTCGAAGCCGACCACCTCGCCGGCGACGTCGATATGTATCGGGTCATGAAAAATTTTCTGCTCCTGCAACAGCGGCGAGGTGAGTCCATTCCCATGCGTCCCGACCATGGACACCTGATGCTCGACGATTTGCAAAAGAAAACCAACCCCGGTTATTCCTGTCTCGGCAGGCTGCGGGGACTGGCTGAACTGCGCGGTCTCGAGCAGGGCATCGCCTGCACCCTTGCAGAGCAGGCAGAAGCCGCCCGATAAAGCGCAACTGTTTCGTTATCAGTCTTTCGCACATTTTTTCAACAATCCGCCTCTTTTTCCGACGAAAGCCCCGAATCTTTCGTCGCGCTTTTCGTATCTTTATACCCTAAAACGAAAAATCCTATGCACCCTTTCGTACATCTGCACGTACACTCGCAATACTCCGTCCTTGACGGACAAGCCTCCATTCCCGCGTTGGTCGATAAAGCCGTTGCCGACGGTATGCCGGGCATCGCGCTGACCGATCACGGAAATATGTTCGGAATCAAGGAACTTTACAACTACGTCAAAAAGAAAAACGGCAAGCTGAAAGAAGCTGTCAAAGACCTTGAAAAACAGATAGCCGAACTCAAAGACGACGACCCCGAACGGGAAAGCAAACTTGCCGACTTGCAGAAAAAGCTCGAAGAGGCAGAAGCGAAAAAGCCGTTCAAAATCATTATCGGCTGTGAAATGTACGTCGCCCGCAACCGGTTGCAGGATAAAAACGGCAAGGAAGACCAGAGCGGCTACCACTTGATAGTCCTCGCCAAAAACGAGAAAGGGTATCACAATCTTATCAAATTGGTGTCGAAAGCGTGGACGGAAGGATTTTACATGCGTCCGCGCACCGACCGCACGGAGCTGGAAAAATACCACGAAGGATTGATTGTCGCTTCGGCATGCCTCGGCGGCGAAGTGCCCCGCAAAATCATGAACGGTACGCCGGCAGAGGCGGAGGAAGCCATATTGTGGTACAAAAATCTTTTCGGCGACGATTACTACCTCGAATTGCAGCGCCACAAAGCCACCGTGCCCAACGCCAATCACGATACCTACGAGAAGCAGCAGGTGGTGAATGCCCGTCTGCTGGAATACGCCGAAAAATTCGGCATAAAACTCATTTGCACCAACGACGTGCATTTCGTCAATGAAGAGCACGCCGACGCGCACGAACGGTTGATTTGCCTCAATACGGGGCACACGCTGCGCGAAAGCAATCCGGGTATGGGCTATTCCAAACAGGAGTGGCTGAAAACGACGGAGGAGATGAACGCCATTTTCGCCGACGTGCCCGAGGCGCTGGACAATACGTTGGAAGTGCTCGGCAAGGTCGAAACATACAGCATCGACCATGCCCCTATCATGCCCACCTTTGAAATTCCGGCGGACTTCGGTACGGAGGAGGAGTATCGGAAAAAATATACCGAACAAGATCTTTTTGACGAATTTACCCGCGATGAAAACGGAAATGTCGTGCTCTCGCAGGAAGCTGCCGAGAAAAAAATCAAGGTCTTGGGCGGGTACGACAAATTGTACCGTATCAAACTCGAAGCCGACTATTTGAAAAAACTGGCTTACGACGGGGCGCGCAAACGTTACGGCGACCCGCTCGACAAAGAGATAGACGAGCGCATCAACTTCGAGCTGCACGTCATGAAGACGATGGGTTTTCCGGGCTACTTCCTCATCGTGCAGGACTTCATCGCCGCCGCCCGCCGAATGGGCGTATCGGTAGGTCCGGGACGTGGCTCGGCTGCCGGCTCGGCGGTGGCTTACTGTTTGGGCATCACGCAGATAGACCCGATAAAATACGATCTCCTTTTCGAGCGTTTCCTCAATCCCGACCGTATATCCCTGCCCGATATCGACATCGATTTCGACGACGACGGGCGCGGGGAGGTGCTGCGTTGGGTTACCGAAAAATACGGACACGAAAAAGTGGCGCACATCATCACCTACGGCACGATGGCGACCAAAATGGCAATCAAAGACGTTGCCCGTGTGGAGGAGTTGCCCCTTGCCGAGTCCAACCGCCTGACCAAACTGATACCCTTCCGTCTGCCCGAAGTCGACGGCAAATCGCCGAAAGTGAACTTCAAAAACTGCATCGCCGCCATACCCGAGCTGCGCGCCGCCTGCGAGGCGGAGGAGACCCGTAACACCATGAAGTATGCGCAGATGCTCGAAGGCAACGTGCGCGGCACGGGCGTACACGCCTGCGGCACGATTATCTGCCGCGACGACATTACCGACTGGGTGCCCGTAAGCACCGCCGATGACAAGGAAACCGGCGAGAAACTTTTGGTAACTCAGTACGAAGGCTCCGTCATCGAAGATACGGGTCTTATCAAAATGGACTTTCTCGGGTTGAAAACGCTCTCCATCATCAAGGAGGCGGTAGCCAACATCAAGCAGTCGCGCGGGATAGACCTCGACATCGACAGCATCGCCATCGACGACCCCGCCACCTACAAGCTCTACGGCGAAGGGCGCACGGTGGGCACTTTCCAATTCGAGTCTGCCGGTATGCAGAAATACCTGCGCGAATTGCAGCCCACGAAGTTTGAAGACCTTATTGCCATGAATGCCCTCTACCGTCCGGGTCCCATGAAGTATATCCCTTCGTTCATCGCGCGCAAGCAAGGCAAGGAGAAAATCACCTACGACATTCCTATCATGGAAAAATACCTGAAAGACACTTACGGCATTACTGTCTATCAGGAGCAGGTGATGCTGCTCTCCCGCATGTTGGCGAATTTCACGCGAGGACAGTCCGACGGTTTGCGGAAAGCGATGGGCAAAAAACTCAAAGACAAGCTCGACGAATTGAAAGGCGTTTTCATATCCGGTGGCGAGAAAAACGGACACGACCGGAAAACTCTCGAAAAAATATGGCACGACTGGGAGGACTTCGCATCGTACGCTTTCAACAAGTCGCACGCCACGTGCTACTCGTGGGTCGCATACCAGACGGCTTATCTCAAAGCCAATTACCCGTCGGAATACATGGCTGCCGTGCTGAGCCGCAACATTTCCGACATCGGCGAGATAACCAAATTCATGGACGAATGCAAAAACATGGGTATCAAGGTGCTCAGTCCCGATGTGAACGAAAGCAATCTCAAATTCACCGTCAATAAGGACGGAAACATACGCTTCGGTCTGGGCGCCGTGAAAGGTGTCGGCGAAAACGCCGTGCGCGCTATTGTCGAAGAACGCGAGAAAAACGGACCCTATACCGATATATACAATTTCGTGGAGCGGGTCAATCTGTCGGCGTGCAACCGGAAAAACATCGAGAATATCGCCCTTTCGGGCGGATTCGACAGCTTCGGTCTGAAACGGGAAATCTATGTGGCGACCACTCCGAAAGGCGAACTTTTTTCCGACGTCCTTATCCGTTACGGAAACAAATATCAACTCGACAAGTCGTCGCAGGTCAATTCGCTTTTCGGCGACAACAGCGCCATAGAGATAACCCGCCCCGAAATGCCGGCTGCCGAAACATGGACGGAACTCACCCGCCTCGAAAAAGAAAAGGAGCTGATAGGCATCTACCTTTCCGCCCACCCGCTCGACGAATACCGCATCGCCTTGGAATACGGTTGCAACACCCGCATGAACGAACTCGAAAATCGGGAAGCCCTCCGCGAACGGGAGATAACGATGGGCGGCATCGTGGTCGGTTACCGCGAAGGCATGACGAAACAGAACAAGCCTTTCGCCATACTCAAAGTGGAAGATTATTCCGGCGCCGCCGAAATTCCCCTTTTCGGACAGGACTATGTGGACTTCCACAAGTACGGCGTCAATAATATGTATGTATTCATACGCGCGAAAGTTACGCCGCGCCGTTTCAACGAGAGTGTGCTCGATTTGAAAATCAACTCCATCGAGCTGCTGCCCGACGTGAAAGACCGCCTTATCGAATCCCTTTCCGTCATGTTGCCTTACGACCAGATAAACGCCAACCTCATAAGTATCTTCAAAGAAAATTTCAAAAGCGACTCCAAATCGGGCGCGCTGCTCTATTTTGAAATTCTCGATGAAGCCGACCCCGATCCGTCGCATACCGTCCGGCTCTTTGCCCGCTCGTTGAAGGTGCATGTCGATAACGAACTCGTAAGCTATCTGACAAACAACAATATGCAGTTTAAGATAAACGGCAGGGAGCATGTCGAAGAACGCATTTCCGTCGAAGACGAAGATGCCGAAATCCTTATGCCCGAAATCGAAAACGACGTGGCGTAGACAATATGAAAAAAGAATCGCAAACCTTTTCGGTATTCCGATGTTTTTTTCATATCTTTGGCGAACAAGACTGAAAACAAATAACAAATAAAACAATAATAATAAAAACGATTGACTATGGCACTGAAATTCACTGATGCGAATTACAAAGAATATTTGGCGTCGGACAAACTTGTGGTAGTAGATTTTTGGGCAGAATGGTGCGGTCCCTGCCGCAGCATCGCTCCTTCGGTCGAGGAGTTGGCAACCGAATACGAAGGCAAGGCATTCATCGGCAAATACAATGTCGATGACGACAACGGACTGAGCAGCGAGATGGGAATCCGCAACATTCCCACGCTTCTCTTCTTCAAAGGCGGCAAGCTCGTCGACAAACAGGTGGGCGCCTCGTCGAAAGCCGATTTGAAAGCGAAAATCGAAGCCAATCTGTAAGGCATTGACCCTAACTAAACAGCCCTGCCGGAAACTCCGGCAGGGCTGTTTAGTTAGGGTATGTTTGTACTATTTCTTTTCCGAGTAGGAAAGAGGTGCCCGTTCCTGCGGCACATTGCTGCGCCCTGCTTCGCGCAAGCTGTTGCCGGTGGGGCGTTGGAACAGCCGCAGCCCGAATTGCGGGAGCACGGCAATGACGTGGGCGATGATTTCGTCTTGCACCGATTCGTAGAACGTCCATTCCGTGTTGTTGGTAAAACAGTAGATTTCGAGAGGCACACCATCGGGAGTAGGCGGCAGCTGCCGCACCATTTGCAGCATATCGGGGTGCAAGTCGGGGTGTTTGCCCATGTATCGCGTGAGGTAGTTTTGCAGCACGGTAAGATTGGTAACCGGACGCTCGCCCGTGTCGCGCATACCTTGCAGCAGCCCCTCTTCGCGGAACCGCGCGCACTCCTCGTCGGAGCAGAAGCGTATCGTGTCGGCATCGATAGGCACGGCGCGTTTGATGCGTCGTCCGCCCGATTCCTGCATACTCCGCCAGTTTCGGAAAGAATCGCTGACCAGCGTATAGGGCGGAATGGTGGTGATGGTCATATCGAAATTCTGGATTTTTACGGTTGTGAGATTCACTTCCGTAACATATCCGTCGGCACCGTATTTTTCCATCGTAATCCAGTCGCCCGGACGCAGCATATCGTTTGCCGACAACTGTACGCCGGCAACTAATCCGAGTATCGAATCTCTGAATATCAACATCAGTACGGCTGCCGAAGCACCCAATCCCGCCAAGACCGACATGGCGTTTTTATCGATAATGACACTGATTATCAAAACGACGCTTACGCATACCGCAATGACTTTCAACATTTGATAGATGCCTCTCAACGGACGGTTGCGGAGGTTGCGATGCATATTCGATATTTCGTACAGCGAATCGAAAAATGCCGACAGGAGCATCAACGATGCGACAATCAGATAGATTTGGCAGATTTTCAGCAGAAAGGCGAGCCACGGCGAATACTTCGGAAAGACGAACGGAAGGAGCACATACCAAATGATGGGCAGGATTATGTGTGCCGCTTTTTGTAACACTTTATCGTGGAACAGGTAGTCGTCCCATTTTGCTTTCGTGCGATGGCTGAGCGTTTGCAAAAAAGGTATTAGCAAATGGCGGAATGCCTTTGCCGCCAAATAGGAAATGGCGACGATGCCGAAGAGTAATATGCCTTTTGTTCCCCATACGGCAATACCTTCGCCGAGATTCATCTGTTGCAGCCAGTTTTCGATGATACCATATAAAGAGTCCATATCCGTATTTTCAAAACCTGTCGCAAAGATAAGATAAATAGGAGAGAAGATAACAAAAATTTTTTCAAACTTTTGACGGCTGCCGGTTGTTGTAAGGAAAAGTTTATAAAATGTCGGAACCGAAAATACTTACATTCCTTTTCCCGCGAAGCGTCTCGACGAAATTCTCTCTTTTCCTGCTGGCGCTGCGGGTGTTGTTCGGGACGCTGCTGTTGCTGCACGGCATCGGCAAGTGGTGTGCATACGCCGCTTTGTCGGAAACGTTTCCCGACCCGCTCGGACTGGGCGTCCGTTTTTCGCTGCTGTCGGCTATCCTTGTCGAGGTGTTTTGTTCGATAGCTTTCATTTTCGGACTCTTTTACCGCCTGTGTATGGTGCCGATGATTTTTACGGTGGGCACGGCGTTTTTCTTCGTGCATCGTGCCGACATCGGGGCGGGTGAACTGGCGTTCGTTTATTTCGCGGTCTTTGTGGCGATGTATCTGTCAGGACCCGGCATGTTCTCGCTCGACAGCCTTATCGGCTCGTTGCTGCGCCATTCTCGAAAAGAAAAACAGGCGGAGATAGTTTCTTCCGCTGATGTCCCCAATCAATGATTTTTACGGGTGAACCAATTTCCCGTCGAGCCGTTTTTACAGAAAAATAGCATGGAGAAAAGTTGTTTCATACATCTTTTGAAGCCGTTGTTTTATTGCACGCCGCCCGAAACCATTTCGGGCGATACCTGCTATAAGCAGCTGAAAGAGTGGAACATGATTCTGGCTGTAACCCTTTCTGAGGAAATAGAGGCGACGTATCGCGTGCAATTGCACGCCGATGACTTTTCCCGAGCGGAAACACTCGATGAACTTTGTGCACTCGTTTTGTCGCGACGATAGATTTTTAAGAGATAATATGCGCTATTTCTTTGTGGACATTTCGGCTTTCATCACCCAAGCGTCGGTGAAAGGCGTGCCCTCTTGTCGCTGCTGCCGCACGTAGGAGTATGCCTCTTGCCGGTCGGTGAACGAACGGGTGTAGAGGTACACGCGCCGACCATCTTCGTACAAAAACATTTTTTCGGTAACGCCTTTGTTGTGGAAGCGTTGCAGTTGCAGCAGCGCATTTTCCCGTGTCGATAGCGTCGATACGACAATCAGATATTCCGATTCGGCGATGCGGTTGTTCATGTCGTCCTGCACGATTTCCGTCGGAGCGAGAGCCGCGTGGTTCTCGGTGCGGTTTATTTCCCTTATTGGCGATGCCGTCAGAAACAGCAGTAGGAAAATCGCTGCGGCGGCAGCTATTTTGTATGCTGTGCGGCGGTGTATGGAGATGCGTATCGTGTCGTCCTTGCCGGCGGCATCGACCGCTTTTGTTTTCGATGGAGTCGGTGCCGACAGCTCCCGAAGGGGCAGGATTGTCAGCCGCTGCATACCGAATTGCCGCAGGTCGATGCGGTAGTCGGCATTTGCCGTGAAAGTCGGTCGCAGGTTTTCGTCGAGTGCGAAACTGCCCAAGTTGCCGAACGCCACACGGTCGCCCTCTTTTTGCAGCAGCGAGCGCAGCGTGCCGATCTCTTGGCGGATAAGCAGGAGTGCGCGGTGGGCGTCGGTTTTTCGTGCCCGCATGAGCGATGCAGCCAGCATACCGTCGTTGTAGGTGAGCGACGGATTGAACACGATGGCGCGTGTCGGCGGAAACCATGTTTTCCCGTCGTCCGACCGCCGTGCCGGAACGTCTTGCAGCACGAAGCCGCCCCATTCGGGTATCAGCACGCAATCGTGTTCCGTGAGCAGGTATTCGATATGTCGGCAAATTTCAAGCATCACGGCAAAGGTAGCAAAAAAATGAAAAAATCGATAACGGTTCGGGAAAAATATCGCCGTCGTTTTATTTGTTCGTGGCGAGAATTTCCTCGATGATTTTCGCGTCGAAGCCCAGCTCCACCGCCTTGTCGAAATCTTGCTGCGCTTCCTCTTTGGCATAGCGGACGAGTTTCAGTCTGCCGCGCAAGACGTAGGGCAGCGGGTCGTCGGGTGCCAGTGCGATGGCTTGTGCCACGTCGGCATCGGCGCGGTTGTATTGTCGGGTGTAATAATAGGCTTCAGCCCGATTGAGGTAGAGCGTTGCTTCTTGCGGTAGTGACCGCAGGAGCATGGTGTACAGATTGATGGCGTCGGTGTAATAGCCGCGATATTTCATCAGAGCCGCCATGCCCATGCAGGCTTCGGTGCTTTGCGGGTCGATGGCGAGCAGCTGTTCGAAATCGCGCCGTGCCGCAGCGGTGTCGCCCTGTTCCAGTTCGACAAGTCCCCGCCGGTAGAGGGCGTTTTCCGATTTGTCGTCGATGAGCAAGATGAGGGAGTAGTCGTCGCGGGCGCGTTGCAGGCTGTCCATTTCGGCGAGCAGCGCCGCGCGGTTTTCGAGCAGCCGTATCGACTGCGGCGCCATGGCCAGTGCATTGTCATACGATTGCAGGGCTTCCCGTTTTTTTCCCATACGGCGTTGTATCGTGCCCAGATTGGAGAGCAGCATCACGTTTTCGGGATTTCCGGGTTCGCTGCGCAGGGCTTTCAGCAGAGCCTGTTCCGCTGCCGCTAAATTTCCGTTGTCCAAGTATATGAAAGACGAGTCGATATACTCCATATACGTTTGCGCCTTGACGGCCGAAAACGGGATACATAGCAGGACGAGAAAAACGGATATGCCTTTCATATACGATACGGATATTCAATCGCTTTTGCAAAGCTAACACATTCGGGCAGAAATTGAAAGTAAATATACTATTTTTAATGTTTTATGTATTGTGCAGCTTGTTTTTTTACCTAATTTTGCAGCGAAAAAATTTTTTGGTCGTGCATACTTTTCGCAGTTTCATTATCAGTCTGACAGCCGCTCTCTTTTTGGGCGCGTGCCAAAAAGTGGATTTACCGGTGTGCGACCGTACGGTTCTCGTCTATATGGTGGCAAGCAATAGTTTGAAGTCATACGTCCCCAAAAATATAGAAGAGATAAAGCGTGCGGTGGAAAAAGGCGCTTTGAACGGCGGCAATATGCTGCTGTATATCGACCAGTATAACTCCCAGCCTGTATTGGAGCGTATCAGTTTGAAAAACGGTGTTGCCGAAGAAATCGTCATCAAAACGTATGAAGACGACGATTCGGTTTCGCCGGAAGTCATGCGCACGGTTATCGACGATGTCGTAGAACTGTATCCGGCTGCAAGTTATGGCTTGATATTGTGGTCTCATGCCAACGGCTGGTATCCGACATCGACGACTGTCAAAGCGCGTTCGTTCGGCTCTGACGAAGGCGCGTCGATGAATATACCTCAATTGGCGGAAGCCATTCCCGACGGAATTTTCGACTTCATTATATGCGACGCCTGTTATATGGGTTGCGTCGAAGTGGCTTACGAACTGCGACACGACTGCCGTTATTATATCTCTTCGCCGGCACCGGTCATGGGGAAGGGATTTCCTTATGAGGAGATAGTGCCCGAACTTTTTTTTGCGGAAAGTTCATTGGAAGCGACGATGATAGAAGTTTGCAGGGAATATATGCGGTTTTATTATCAGAATTATAATCCACCCTGTGGCACTATTTCATTGGTCGATATGAACGGCATGGAAGCCTTGGCATCGGAGGTAAAATCGGCACTGCAAAGCGGATACGCCGTAGACCGTTCCTCCATACAACAGTTTTCCCACGAAAGGGGCTATGAAAATCTTTTTTTCGATTTGGACGATTACCTGCAGACCGCAGTTGATGCTTCATCGTACGAGTATTTTTCCGATTGTCTGAAACGGACTATCATTTATGCCGACGCGACAGATATGTATGGTTGTATGGTAGGCATTTCTTTCCAAGAATATCCGGTCGAGCATTATTGCGGGCTTACCTCCTATATTCAGGGAGCGAGAAATGAAACATGGCTCAATGCCTATTATCGCACATTGAGTTGGTACAAAGCCGTATATGAATAAACTAAAAATATAAAAAAATGGACTTGTTACAATTCCCTCTTTTGCAGGCACTTCCTGCGGATTCCCTTCAACAGTCGATACCGGTGAAGGAAATCGTTGAAAAAGTTACCGAGATGGATTTTGCTACACTCCTTACGACCTTGTTGTCGGGGTTGGTTTCTTTCGGCCTGAAAGTCGTCGGTGCCGTAGCGATATTCTTTATCGGTCGCTGGCTGATGAAACGCCTTTCCAATTTCATCACCAAAGTATTGACGAAACGCAACGTCGAACTCTCCATTCAGACTTTCTTGCGCAGCCTCATCAACATCGTGTTGATGATTACGTTGATTATATTGATAGTCGGTATTTTCGGCATCAATACCAGTTCGTTTATCGCCCTGTTTGCTTCGGCAGGCGTTGCGGTAGGTATGGCGATGAGCGGTTCGTTGCAAAATTTCGCCGGCGGTGTCATGATACTCCTGTTCCGCCCCTACAAGGTGGGCGATTTCATCGAAGCGCAGGGGCAGAGCGGTACGGTGAAAGAGATACAGATTTTCAATACGGTGCTGCTGACGCCCGACAACCGTACCATATTCATTCCCAACGGAAACCTCTCCAACAATATCATTGTCAATTATTCCCACGAGGGTGTGCGCCGGGTCGATTGGACTTTCAGTATCGGTTACGGTGAGAAATACGAGCGGGCGCAGGAAATCGTGAAGAAGCTGCTCGCTGCCGACAGCCGTGTTTTGCACGCGCCCGCCGAGCCGTTCATCGCTCTCCATTCGTTAGGCGAAAGCGCTGTCAATCTGGTGGTGAGAGTCTGGACGAAAGCCGCTGATTATTGGGACGTTTATTTCGACCTCAACCGGAAAATTTACGACGCTTTCGCCGAAGCCGGAATCTCGATTCCTTTTCCGCAGATGGACGTACATATCAAGAACGATTGATACCGGTTCGATAAACGAAAAAGGAGTGCGGCATTGCGCCGCACTCCTTTTTTATTTCCTTTTGAGGAGAGAATTATTTGACAAATATTTTTTCGGTAACGATGCTGCCGTCGCTCAGGGTCGTGCGCACAATGTTCACACCCGGTACGGGAGCGGCTAAACGTACGCCTGTCAAGGAGAATACCTCTGTCGATACGGGTGTTGCGTCGCCTTTCGTTTCATCGATGCCGGCGACGGGGAGCGTATATTCGTTCGAGGCTTCACTCAGTCCGCCCATTTCGTTGGCAGCCCGTACGGTGAATTTATCGCCGATTTTACCGTAAGGTATCGTATAAGAGGCTTCGGTCGTGAAGTCTACGACATTCCCGTTGCGGCATACAGCGTAACAGAGCGCATAGTCGCTGTTATTCCACGTTATCGTGATGCCCTCGCCCGACAGGGTGGGCGCGGCGAGTTGCTCGGTATAGAGCGTCGGGTCCCAGTTGTCGTCGCCGCCCATGACGTTGGCTATCGTATATTCGGCAGCGTCGGCAGCCGTCAGTTCAGGGTTGTTGTTGTGCGTGCCGGCAAAAGTCTTTTTCCGGTTGGCGAGGCTGAGTGCCGTACCCGAAGCCGTTGTGCTGTTGTATTCGGCAAAGCGGGCGGGGTGCCCGTTTTCGCCCATTTCTTTCCAGCCGGCAGAGTTGGGCTGGGCTGTCATCGTGGTGTTGATGAAGATGGCAATCGGGGTGCCTTCTCCCCACGGACGACCGAGTACGTAACTGTTGTCGTCGTATTCCGGTTTCTCGGCTTTTACGGTGCAATCGACGAACACATACCCGTATTTCTTGGGTTTGGACGGAGCGGTGATGATGCTTCCTGAGCTGCGGATAATCAAATCGACGCGGTTGTAGAACACATCGCCTTTGCCGCAAAGGTAGTCGGTGTAGCCTTGCAGCGTGCCGCTTTCGAAATAGAATCGTCCGTTTTCGTTGTCGGAGAGGTAGGTGTCTTGTCCGCCGAAAAGCGTGATGTTGTAGAAAATGTTTTTATCGCCGGCATCTTCGAGGGCAGCGGCACGACCGCCTTTATAAGGCATACCGTTTTTCAGGGTGATGTCCTGCATATAGGTGTTTTTCATCTCTTTGCCGAAGGCGAGAAGCTGGCATTTGTTCAATCCTTCGATGGCTTTGACGGCTTCGTTGTAGAATACGGTGGCGTCGCGGTCTTCGCCGATGATGGAGAGGTTGGGCGTGTTGAGGCTTGTCGTCGGTTTGTCGTATGTTTTGCCGTCGGAGCCTTGAACAATAGCTCCTTTGTCGCCGGCAAGCAGGTAGGTGCCTTTCTTCACGAAGATGCGGAAGCGCACGGACGGGTCGGTGCGTTTCGATGCGGCGGCAATGGCTTCTTCGAAGGTACCGTCGTCGGGCACGACGAAATCGAACAAAGCCTTATCCACCGTCGGGCGTGTGCGGGTCGAGAACGTGAACGAAATCTCCTCTGTCGTGGCATTGCCGCTCAGGTCGGTTATTGCGCCTGCCGGCAGGGTGAACGTGTAAGAGGTGGTGTATTCCAGCCCGCTGTATTCGCACGTTGCCGTTTTCCCGGTAGCGCTTATTTCGAGCGTTTTGTCGTCGAGGGTGGCGTGGACGTCGGGAGCCACCTTTATTTTTTCGTCGAATGTGAGTACGATGCGTCCGTTTACCGATGCATTGTCGGCATCAGCTTCCGGTATGTGCGACAGCAGTTCGGGTGCCGTGCCGTCATCGACAATCGCTTCCGTACCCGTGATGTAAATGCCCGATATGGCGGTGCCGTCGTTATCGGCAGTCGAGCCTACGACCGGCGAGGTGTAGTCGGGAATCCAGCGGATATATACCTTACTTTGATTGTCGGCATCGGCGGGAATGTCGAATGTTTCCGTTTTCCACACTTTGCTTGTCGTGCCGAGGTCTATCGTGCCGAGGAGCTTCCATTCGTTTTCATCGAGCGAGTATTCCACCTTTTGCTTTTGGTAGGCGTTGTAATTGTAGAGCATCGACGACAGCACTTTGAGGTCGGTATGCATCGAGGCGTCCACGCACGTTTGGTAATAGTATTTGTCGGCAAGCGGTTTCCAGTTTACGGCAGCGGGGCGGCCTTCATACCCGCCGGCTGCCATTTGCGACTTGTCCAACCAGCCCTGCGTCGTGCCGTCGGCATTACGCAAAATGAGCGATGCGGCATCGTTTCCTTCCGAATAGAAATCGGCTTTTCGACCGTTGTTCCCCGTTTTGTGGAAATCCCAGCCGGCAACGTAATCGTCGGCGTCGTAGTACGCTGCAAGGGTTTTGTCTTCGGTCATTTTCACAGCCAGTTCGGTAGCTGTTTCGCCCGTACCCCAGTGCGTAAAGGTGAGAATCGGATTGCTCGAAGCCGTCAGCATGACATTCGTTCCCTCCTCATACATCATTTTACCCTCGACGAGAGTAGGCTCCGGCGAGAGCGCCACCATGTAGCCGGCAGCACCGCCCTCTATCGACAGGTCGAGTACATAGGTATTCACCTTTTTGAAGTTGGCGGTAATTTGTGCATCGGCAGTGAGCGTGTGGGTGAAGCTCGGTTCTTCTGCCACCGTATGACCGGCGGCATCAGTCCAGTTTACGAAATCATATCCGAAATTTTCGGTCGCGGTCAGTGTAATGCGCGTACCTTCGTTGAACGATGTCCCCACCGGATTTTGAGAGACCGTACCGCCCTCTTCCGGCGATGCGGCGATAGCAAGCGTATAGACGGGCACTTCTTCGGGGGTACCCTCGTATGTGCCCGAAATCGTTACGTTGGCAAAGCCCACGCTTTTTCCGCCATCGAGGTTGTAAATGCCCATTTCCAAAGCAAGGCCTTCGGACGACGATATGCCCGATACGGAGTAGGAAAAGTGCGAAAGCTCCGTATCTTGTCCGGGTCGAGTGGGGTGAGCGTCGGCAGCCAGCTGCTTCGATTGCCCGTCGTCCGTTTTCAGGGTAATGTTCAGGTATCCGCCGCCGGTACCGAATCGCGCGGCATCGAACTCGATGCTTGTCGGCGTGAAAGTAACGCCCTTTTGCGGTATGATATGGAACGCCAGCGTTTCGTTTTCGCCCGGAGTGGACGCTTTTCCTTTCGACTCGATTTGGCTGAATGTTACACCGAAGCCCGTGTTCGTTTCTTTATATGAAATGTTGTTGCCGATGGTTACATACGTGGAGGCAAACAGTTTGTCGTCGTTCAATGTGGCAGATTGTCCTTCGCCGCCGGCAGTGAAAGCCCATATGGCAGACATCGTGTTTTGTGCATCGCTCCGTTGCGGCATACCCGCCAGCACGACGGCGAGCAGTAGGGTGAGAGGTAATGTTTTTTTCATGGAAAAGATTTTTATGGTTTGTTTTCAAAGATACATAACAAATCATTAAGATAAAAACGTAAAAAAAGAATAAACCGTTTTTTACACCATTTTTCGCAAAATATCCTCCTTTCACCCTTCCCGATATACTGTTTTTTCAGGAAATGCAAATGTTTTTGTGCCGTTGGCTTTCGGAGAAAAGTTGTATCTTTGCCGCCGGAAAAACGCCTCTCGCGGCGGAAATGGAAACGATATGATTTCAATCGAAGGTTTGACGGTGGAGTTCGGCGGATTCACGCTGCTCGACAACATAACCTACGTCATCAATAAAAAAGACCGCATTGCGTTGGTCGGGAAGAATGGCGCGGGCAAATCGACCATGCTCAAAATCATCGCCGGATTGCAGCAGCCTTCGTCCGGCTCGGTAAACCTGCCCAAAGATTTGACGATAGGCTATCTGCCGCAGCAGATGCAGCTCTCCGACACGCGCACGGTGATGGACGAGGCGGCAACGGCGTTTGCCCATATTCACGAATTGCAGGCGCGCCTCGAACGCATGAACGCCGAACTTGCCTCCCGCACCGATTACGAGAGCGACTCTTACAGCGAATTGATAGAACGGGTGGCGCAGACGACCGAGCAGCTCTCCCTTTCGGGTTCGGAAAACTACAAGGCGGAGATAGAAAAAACGCTTTTGGGACTGGGATTCCTGCGCACCGATTTCGACCGTCCGACGGCGGAGTTCAGCGGCGGCTGGCGTATGCGCATCGAGCTGGCGAAACTGCTCCTGCAACGCCCCGATGTGCTGCTGCTCGACGAGCCGACCAATCACCTCGACATCGAGTCCATACAGTGGCTCGAAGCATTTCTCGCCGCTCGTGCCAACGCCGTCGTCCTCGTATCGCACGACCGCGCTTTCATCGACAACGTAACCACCCGTACCATCGAAATATCGCTGGGGCACATTTACGACTATCGGGTCAATTACTCCAAATACGTACAGTTGCGCGCCGAGCGGCTCGAACAGCAGCAGCGCGCTTTTGAAAACCAGCAGAAACAGATACAGGACACGGAGGCTTTCATCGAACGCTTCCGTTACAAAGCCACGAAATCGGTGCAAGTGCAGTCGCGCATCAAGCAGCTCGAAAAGCTGGAACGCATCGAAGTCGATGAGGTCGATACCTCTTATCTGCACCTGCGTTTTCCGCCGGCGCCCCGCTCGGGCGACTATCCGGTGATTGCCGAAAATTTGGGCAAGCGATACGGCGACCATACCGTTTTCGCCCATGCCGATTTTACGATAAAGCGGGGCGAAAAAGTGGCTTTCGTCGGAAAAAACGGCGAGGGAAAAACGACCCTCGTGAAGTGTATCATGGGCGAAATCCCCTACGACGGTACGCTGAAAATAGGGCACAACGTAAAAATCGGTTACTTCGCGCAGAATCAAGCGCAGCTGCTCGACGAGTCGCTGACCGTGTTCGACACGATCGACCGTGTGGCAGTGGGCGATATTCGCACGAAGATACGCGACATATTGGGTGCGTTCATGTTCGGCGGCGAGGCGTCCGACAAAAAAGTGCGCGTGCTCTCCGGCGGCGAAAAAACGCGTCTTGCCATGATACGCCTCTTGCTCGAACCCGTGAATTTCCTGATTCTCGACGAGCCGACCAACCACCTCGATATGCGCACCAAAGACGTTTTGAAACAGGCGTTGCGCGAGTTCGACGGCACCATGATCGTCGTGTCGCACGACCGCGAATTTCTCGACGGGTTGGTATCGAAAGTGTATGAATTCGGCGGGCAGCGGGTGCGCGAACATCTCGGCGGCATTTACGATTTCCTTTCCCGCAAAAAAATCGATTCGCTGCGCGAGTTGGAGGTGAAAAACAAACCGGCAGCCGAGCCGAAAACGTCGATGTCGCCGGCACCGGAAAGCAAAGTGTCGTTCGAGGCGCGCAAAGAGTGGCAGCGCCGTCTCCGCCGGCAGGAGCGGGCGGTAGCCGATACCGAGCAGCGCATCGAACGATTGGAAAATGAAATTTCCGAAATCGAAAGCCGCCTCGCCACACCCGAAGGTATGGCGGACATCGACCTCTGTATGCGGCACGGCGGGTTGAAAAAAGACCTTGACGTGCTTATGGATTTGTGGACGGAGCAGACCGCTCTGTTGGAAGAAATCAAACAACAAGAAAATAAAAACGTTTCATCATGAAAAAGACACTCATCATGCTATCATTTGCAACAGCTATGGTTCTGTGTGCGTGCGGAGACAAGCCGGCTAAGACAAAGCCGATAGACCAAGCCAATTTCGATTTCTCCGTTGCACCCGGAGACGATTTTTACCAGTACGCGTGCGGCGGCTGGATGCGCAACAACCCGTTGAAACCCGAATACAGCCGTTACGGTTCGTTCGACCGTCTGGGCGAAATGTGCGAGGAACAGGTGCGCGGATTGGTGTTGAAGTTGAGCGAAACCGAACAACCTGTCGGCAGCACGGCGCGCAAAATAGGCGACCTCTATAATCTGGGTCTCGACAGCGTGCGCCTCAACAACGAGGGCGCTGCTCCGGTAATGGACGACCTTGCACGAATTGCCGCCGCCGAAATCCGCAGCGACATCGCCGCTCTTGTAGCCGCCTTGCACCGCACCGGAACGGGCGCATTCTTCGGTACGTATGTCGGCGCCGACAGCAAAAACAGCTCCATGAATCTGTTGAGCATTTATCAGGGCGGAATAGGTATGGGCGACCGCGACTATTATCTCATTGACGATGCCGAAAATGAGGCTCTCCGCCAAGCCTATGAAAAATATATCGAAACCCTTTTCACGTTGGCGGGATATACGCCTGAGGCTGCCGTTTCGGCACGCCGCTCGGTGATGAAAATCGAAACCGAATTAGCCCGCCTCTCTTTTTCCCGCGAAAAACAGCGCGACCCGTATGCCAACTACAACCGTATGCCTTATTCCGATTTTCTCGCGTGGGCGAAAGGTTTTGACTGGCAAACCTATTTTACGGCATTGGGTGCGGACAGTCTGCAACATCTCGATGTAAGCCAACTTCCGTATTTTAAGGGCTTCGACAAATTCTACATGGAATTGTCGCCGGCTGAAATAAAAGACTATCTCTCGTTCTCTCTGCTCAATAGCGCATCGTCTTTTTTGAGCGACGATTTTTCTGCCGCCCGCTTCGATTTTTACGGACGCACCCTTTCGGGGCAGCAGGAGCAGCGCGCCCGCTGGAAACGCTCGCTGGGCACGACCGATGCCATATTGAGCGAAGCGCTGGGCGAAGCCTATGTCGCCGAATATTTCCCGCCGGAGGCGAAAGAGCGCATGTTGAAACTCGTCGCCAACTTGCAGACGGCATTGCACGAACATATCGCTGCTCTCGAATGGATGAGCGACGAAACCAAAGCCAAAGCGCAGGAAAAACTCTCTGCCATTACCGTGAAAATCGGCTACCCCGACAAGTGGCGCGACTATTCCGCCCTGAATATATCGACGGATAAAAGTTATTGGGAAAATGTGAAAGCGGCATCGGAATTCAACACCGACTATATGCTCGCCCGCATCGACAAGCCCGTCGATAAGTCGCTTTGGTATATGAGCCCTCAAACGGTGAATGCCTATTACAATCCCACGACGAACGAAATTTGCTTCCCCGCCGGAATATTGCAGCCGCCCTTTTTCTACTTCGATGCCGACGATGCCGTGAATTACGGTGCCATCGGGGTGGTTATCGGGCATGAAATGACACACGGATTCGACGATCAAGGTCGCCAGTACGACAAAGAGGGAAATCTGAGCGACTGGTGGAGTGCCGAAGATGCCGCCCGGTTCACCCGCAGGGCTGACCGCCTTGCCGAGCAGTATAGCAGCATCGTCGTGCTCGACACCGTACACGCCAACGGTCGTTACACGCTGGGCGAAAACATCGCCGACCAAGGCGGTCTGCGCGTCGCTTACACCGCTTTCAAAAATGCGGTGAAAGATATGGATTTGCAACCGATAGACGGCTTTACGCCCGAACAGCGTTTCTATTTGGCGTATGCTAATTTGTGGGCGGGCAATATCCGCGATGAGGAAATCCTGCGCCGCACGCGCATCGACCCCCATTCGCTGGGCAAATGGCGTGTCGATGCCGCTCTGAAAAACATTCAGACTTTCTACGACGCCTTCGGCATCACCGAAGGGCAGCCCATGTATATGGCACCCGAAGAGCGGGTCGTTATCTGGTAATATGGCTGCGCCGTCGCTTGTTCCGGTGGAGCGCCACCCGCTCGTCCCGTTTCTGCCCGAAAATGCCCGCGTGCTGATGCTGGGCAGTTTCCCGCCGAAGCGGGAGCGTTGGTGCATGGACTTTTTCTACCCGAACTGGCAGAACGATATGTGGCGCATCATGGGGCTCGTGTTCCATGACGATAAAGACCATTTTGCCGACGTGCCGCACCGCCGCTTCGTGCAGGAGCGCATCGAGGCGTTTTTGCGGGAGAAGGGCATCGCCCTCTACGATACCGCGACCGCCGTGCGCCGGCTCAAAGACAATGCGTCGGACAAGTTTCTTGAAGTGGTGGAGCCGACCGACCTGCCGGCGCTGTTCGAGCGCGTGCCGCAGTGTTGCGCCGTCGTTGCCACCGGACAAAAAGCCGTCGAAACCTTTTGTAATGTCATGGAGGTGGAGCCGCCCCGCGTGGGCGGTTTCACCCCGTTTGCCCATGCCGGCAGGCAGATGCGATTTTACCGTATGCCTTCGTCTTCGCGCGCCTATCCGCTGGCGTTGTCCGACAAAGCAGCGGCATATGCTTCCCTGTTCCGTCAGGAAGGTATTCTCTAATTGTTTAATAAAATTTCCGTTTAGCTGCCGGCTCGAAGCTCTCCAAAATTTTATATATTTTGATTAAGCACTTGATTCAGGGGAGATACCGGACTCTTTTTTATTTGAAAAAATTTTAATCATTTTCTGTTTTCGACAGGGTCGGCATAAACTCTCACAATACCTGATTTCCCACTTAAATCTTTTTCTTGAAATATCTAAAAAAACAAAAATTTTTAATGATAATTTTGTTTGTGTTATTATAAAGAATATTTTTGCAAAGATTTTAGGTTTCTTAAAAATAACGATTATAAAAAGAAAAAGAAGAAAGTAAGATGCTTTTCAATTCATGGATATTCATCGGCTTGGTCTTGGCGACTATGCTGGTATATTATCAACCCGTACTAAAAAATCTGCAAATTTATATTCTGCTGATAGCGAGTTTTGTTTTCTATGCTTATGACAGTTTCTATTTATTGATTTTGCTGTTTGCGTCGGGTGTGGTCAATGCGATAGCGAGTTACGGGGCAAAATATCGTCGTCGTTCACGACTTTATGCAACGACGGGTGTCGTTGTGAATTTGACTTTGTTGGCATTGTTCAAATATGGCAATCTGCTTTCCCTGACTTTCCTCGATATAGAAAACGGTATCGGCAAGTTTTTATGTACCCTCCCGTTGCCGTTGGGAATCTCATTTTATACATTCAGTGGTATCAGTCTCGTTGTTGATGCCTATCGTGGTCGATTCGATGAGGTAAAAGGAGAAGTGCCGAAATTCCGACGCTATTTGAAAGATACGTTACTCTATATTTGTTTCTTTCCCAAATTGCTTGCCGGTCCCATAGTGAAATCAAAAGATTTCTGTGTACAAATCGGTACGAAAACATTTGATGACATAGATTGGCATTTTGTATTCAAATCGTTGGTTACGGGTTATTTTCTTAAAATGGTGATTGCCGATAATTTGAAAGATTTTACTTTTTGGATGACTTACCCATATTTTGAGAGTGAAGGAACAGGGACATTGCTTTTGATGGTATTCGGTTATTCCATACAAATGTTTTCCGACTTTGCCGGTTATTCACTCATCGCGATTGGAGTAGCTGCACTTTTTGGTTATCGGCTGCCGGAAAATTTCAATTTTCCCTACATTGCCACATCGTTTCGTGAATTTTGGAAACGCTGGCATATTACATTGTCCCAATTTTTGATGGAATATCTTTACATTTCTTTGGGCGGCAATCGCAAAGGGAAAAAACGAACCTATTTGAATCTGTTGCTTACAATGATGTTGGGCGGGTTATGGCACGGCGCTGCGTGGAGTTATCTCGTATGGGGAACATATCACGGTTTATGTCTGGTAATGGAGCGAATGTTCTGTGGGCGTAGAGAGTATTGCATTCAAATAGGCAAGAGCGGTTTTGCGGGAAAACTCTCTCGATATTCGAGTATGGCATTGGTTTTTATTGCCGTGTCGTTTGGCTGGCTGCTTTTCAAGCTGCCTCATTTCGATGAAGCGATTTTATACGTAACGCGCATTTTCGATAATTTCGGTTCTGTTCGTTTTATCGCCCCGAAATCTTTACCCATTATTATGTATGTTATTCCGGTAATTCTTTATCATATACTTTATTATTTTCGCAATAATGAGCTTGTTAAGAAATATATTTTACGCTTCGATTATGTATTGTACGGTATTATGCTTTTCTTGATAATCACAAATAGCGGCAGTGTTAATTCTTTTGTGTATTTCCAATTCTAATCGGGCAAATTATGATTAAGAAAAGTTTTATTTGTTGTATCGTTTTATTTATTATACACACAGTTATTGTCGTCTATGAGCCATCGATAGGTATGGCAACAAATCAGTGGCAGGATAATGCCATTAAAGCCCAACAATTCATGTATGCCCCAAATGCAGACACAGTGATGGTCGGGTCGTCTTTGTCCGCGAGGATAATCCGGGACAGTATTCCTTTTGTCAAATCTATATCATTTGGTGGTTGCGCCGTTGAAGATGGTCTGAAAATCATACTTTCCAAAAACTACACACCTAAATACGTATTGGTGGAAACCAATGTTGTCTTTAAGGGAGGTAATCAGAAACTTATATCAGAAACGACAGAAGGCATAATTCCGAAGTTGAGATCATTTATTCCTTCATTACGGGAACAATATGAACCGATTTGCATTTTCATTTCTTTGATGAAGCGTTCAATCAATCTTACTCCGCAAGGAGCGATGGTAAATATAAATTTACTCAACAAGAGTATTAATCGAATGAAGGAAGGAGATGAACCGTTGCAGCAAGAAAAAATTCAGGAGCGGCTGCATGAAATCAAACGGTTGATAAACGCTATCGAATCCGGAGGTACGCAGTTTATATTTTTTGAAATGCCTGTCAACGAGCAACTTTTGCATTTGAAATTGTATGACCAAACACGAACTGTTTTACAAAAAGAATTTCCGAAAGACAAATATTGTTATTTGCCCTCTGACACAGCAAAATATTTGACGACCGACGGCATTCATCTGGACTTCGAGGCGCACAAAGATATTCGCATTATTTTAGAGAGAAATTATTAAATTTCTTTGAGGGGAAATAAAAACGCTTTTGATTGACTTGTTTCATGCTAATTCTTTTATTGTAGAAAGGTCTATCGATACAAAAAGCGCGACCGGAATTTCCGACCGCGCTGGGGTGAAAGATGGGGCTTGAACCCACGACCTTCGGGACCACAATCCGACGCTCTAACCAACTGAGCTACATTCACCATGTCGCTTTGCTCTCGCAAAAGCGATGCAAAGATAAGCGCATTCTTCGGATTAGCCAAATATTTATCCCGAAAATTTTTCTCGGAAATTTTATATCGGCTGCATCGAGGGCGATACCGTTCCCCGAATGGCGCTTGTCTTGCGTTTTCATTACGTAAATGCCGCAACGTAATTATCGTAATGTTTTTTGTAACTGCAAAAAAATTCTTGAATAATTTGGCGAAAAAATTTTTCTCCAAAATATAAAATGGTGGCAACGATGCGTTTTTCAATAAGAAAACAGT
>CANQDQ010000005.1 GCA_947593515.1 uncultured Bacteroidales bacterium
ACATGGCTGATGTCACCGTTGCCCTTGTCCTTTTCTACCTGCAATACGGTTTCCGCCTTGTTGTTCAACTCCGTACCGATATGCCCTCTCGCATTCTCATCCCCCTTGTTCTGATGCAGTATCGTATGGATGTGTATCTGCCTGTCGTCCGTCCACTGCATCAGTTTGGATATGATGCGTGTGGATTCACCGGGGCTGTTGATGTCGTACACCATATCACGGATGCCGTCTATGATTACAAGACCAATGTCGGGAGTGTTGTAGATAGCCTGTTCTACAATCCTGATACGTTGCTCAGGCGTGTATTTTCTCAAAGCGAGAAATTCAAGGTTCTCATTGTCCCTGTCATCTGGCAAGCCGGCCATCCGCAAAATGCGTGTCATGACTTTCAGGCAATGGTAAGGGCTTTGCTCTGTATCAACATAAAGCACTTTCCGCTTATCTTCCGGCAGTTCCGCCACATACCGCAACACTGTGCCGTTCTTCAATGCGGCGGCTACGATAGCCGATACATTGAATGTCTTTTTACTTTTGGCTTTGCCGATGGATGCGCTGAAATTGCCCAATGTCCCAATGACAGAACCATGTACTTTGAGGATTTCAGGTGCTTTCTCATAACTTTTCGACAGGCTCAAACGTGAGGCTTGCCAAAGGATAATGGCTTCTTCTGCCGATATGTCCTTAGTCTCTTTAATATAGTCCATAGCCATGCCTCCCGTTATTTTCGTCCTCCTGTTTTCTTCCCGGCCAGTTCAAGGGCAAGCTCCACATCTACGATAATCTTGCGACCTATCTGGGTGATTGCCTTGTCAATCTTTCCGCTTTTCTTGATGCGGTTGGCGGTGGGCAGGCTGCACCCGAACAGTTTGGCAATGCCCAGTATTCCGTACACATACTTCCTTTCTGTGTCCGTAACGGGCTGTGGCTGCATTTCCGTTTGACCGGAAGCGTGCTTGCTTAAGAATATGAACTCTTCGCCTGTCATCTGCCAGACGGGTTTTGATAATAACTCTTGAAGATTTGTCATCGTCCAATCTATTTAGTCGTTTAACAATCAGCCCTGCGCACTGGCTGTTATTTCTGTTCTCGAACGATGCAAAATTAGGTAGGTTTGTAAGTGGTAAGGATGTGGTTAGTGCAAATGGAATATTTTATTATTTCTTTGAATATCAGACAATAAAAATACCACTCAAAAATTAATTTGAGTGGTAAAAGTGGTTATTTCGTAATATGTCAGGGTATATCACGGATTATCGGAATATTGCGTCCATTTCTTTGGCGAACTTCTGGTTGCTGTCACTTGGGAAATCGGAAACAGGTTCCTTGTATTTTGACTTGTAATAGTTCTCTTCAATATCCAGCATTTTGAGGATATTCTTTTTCCAATTCTCCCTGTCAAGTTTGGGCAGTTGTTCACCCATCAGGAATATCAGGTAGCAGACACGTATTTTCTCTCTCGTTTTTATTTTCAGCTTGCATTTGCCGGGGTGCAGATTCATACAAGCATAGAAATCATATTCGGAAATATTCTCGAATTGTTCTCCTACGCAGGTCGTGTAAACGTGCGAAAGCAACTCCATGTCGAAATATTCGTGTTGTTCCTCTTTGGGTGCTTCTTCTTGCATATCGGGTTCGCTTGGCTTGGTTAGCTCTTCCGGTTTATCTTTAGCTACGGGAATATATTTTGCTAATATTTCCATAAAATGGAAACTCAATTTATAAATATCTCCGCAGCAGTTCTCTATATATTGGAAAGCCTCTTTTCTTGCTTGCTTTTGCAATTCATAAAGCCTGTTCAGTTCTTCTTTTTCTTTCTCATATTCAGCCTTGCAGCGTTCATATTCCTTTTCGGCTTGCTTTTCTTCTTCTGCCGTATGTTCCCTGTAACCAATAAAATCATATCTGTTATATGCCTCGTTCAAAGGCTTGTTTAGTCTTTGTGTAACCTCCAGTTGTTCCTCTATATCAATATTATATCTATCAGCGAAATGGTAGCACACACGAGAAATTATCTCATCATCAAGCAATGGATATTTTTCGTAAAGCATCATGTTTTTCTCTATCTCGGCTCTTAGACTGTCGAGAATCAGAGTGTACTGTTCTTTCTGCTTGTCAAGTACCAATTCAAGGATAGCGGCTTCAAAAGCTTTTGTGTCATTGTATTGCTTGTAGAAGTTCGTGATGAATTTCTGCTTGTCAAAAGAAAAAGTATGGCTTACAATAAAGTCACTGTATATTCGGTTGAGTTCACCGTATTGGGGAATCATAATCAGTATTTCTCCTGCCATATATCTTGGGTTTATGGATTTTTGTCTTTATCAAGAAAGGAAGCCAGTTCTTCTTCCACTTCTTCTATACTTGGCAGAGCCGATTTTAAGTTTTCAGGTATAGCCTTGCTCAGTTGGTAATCGCTGATGCCTATCGGCTGGTCATAGCCTGTCAATGCGTATTGTGCTACAACTTCGTCTTTTCCCTTGCACAGCAACAACCCGATAGTCTTGTTGTCATTCTCTCCCCTCAGTTTATCATCCACCACATTGATGTAGAAGTTCAGTTGTCCTGCATACTCCGGTTTGAATGGGGTAGCCTTTAATTCTACCACGATATATGCGTGCAACGGAATGGAATATAGAATCAGGTCGGCAAAGAAATCGCTGTTTCCGACTTGGAAGTGCTTCTGCCGGGCAACGAAGGCAAAACCGTTGCCCATTTCCAACAGGTAGCGGGTAACGTGTTTCACCAGCTGTTCTTCAATATCCCTTTCGTCTGCTTTTTCTTTGGCTCCTGCCAAATCAAAGATGTACGGGTCTTTGAGTAGGTAATTGGCAAGGTCGCTTTGTGGAGCCGGAAGTGTGGTCGTGAAATTGTTTACCTTGTTGTTGCTGATTTGTCGGCTATACAAATCACTGTCAATTTGCATTTTCAATACATTGCTGCTCCATCCCATTTCCACAGACTGCTTCATGTACCAGTAGCTTAGACCTAAAGGTAGCGAACTGTCAAGTATAGTCATTTGGCTTGTCCAGTTTATTTTGGCTATAGGAGAGGTCAAGAAAACTTCTTCTATTTCCCTGATTCCCATCCTGTAAATGGCAGACACGGTTTTTCCCACATCTTCAAATTGCGCAGGAACTTCCTGCGTAATTGCTAATGATTGACAATCAATCGATTGTATTTGCGCAGTAAGTTCCTGCGTAAATTGCTTGTCATTCAGTTTTAATACTTCATTGGTCACACTCTGTATGGTTGGGACAGACAGGCTTGCATCTGTTTCTATGAAACTTTGCAACGCTCTTAAAGGATATGCTTTTGCAAACTGGCACATATAGGTAAGGTTACGTTCCGAATAGCCTTTCTTTTCAGGGTAATGCAGTCGGATAGCCTTTGCCAACTGCTTGATGATTTTGCTTCCCCATCCGTGCAGCTGCTGGTGATAAAGGATGTAATTGCCTATCTTCCAGTAATGGAACAGCATTTGTGCATTGGCTGCAACAATCAGCCTTACTTGTGCCTGTTCTATTTCCGAACCGACCGCTTGTATGAATGCATCAAAATTCGTTTTCTCTATGTTGGATTCCTTGTTGCTCATATTGTGATGATAATTTCTACAAATATAGTCATTGGTAACTATCTATGAAACTGTTTGATACTTTTATAGTTGATTAAACTTGTTCATGGCATTTGCCTTAATATCATCCGCTATGTCAATGTAGGGTTTCATAGCTTTGTAGTCGCTGTGTCCCGTCCATTTCATGACCACCTGTGCCGGGATTCCGAGAGCCAGCGCATTGCAGATGAATGTCCTTCTTCCTGCATGGGTACTGAGCAAAGCGTATTTGGGTGTGACTTCATCAATACGTTCATTTCCCTTGTAGTAGGTTTCCCGTACAGGCTCGTTGATTTCTGCCAGTTCGCCCAGCTCTTTCAGGTAATCGTTCATCTTCTGGTTGCTGATGACGGGCAGAGCCATGTAATTCTCGAAATGGATGTCCTTGTATTTGTCCAGTATGGCTTTGCTGTATTTGTTCAGTTCAATCGTCAGGCTGTCGGCAGTCTTGACTGTGGTTATTTCGATGTGGTCGGACTTCACATCGCTTCTTTTCAGATTGCGAACATCCGAATACCGCAAACTCGTAAAGCAGCAGAACAGGAAAACATCACGCACACGTTCCAGGTATTGCTTATCCTTGGGTATCTGGTAGTCTTTCAGCTTGTTCAGTTCATCCCAAGTCAGGAAGATTACTTTTTTCGAGGTGGTTTTCAGTTTCGGTTTGAACGTATCGTATGCAATGTTCTGATGATGTCCTTTCTTGAAGCTCCAGCGCAGGAACCATTTGAGGAATCCCATTTGCTTGCCGATGGTGCTGTTTCTCATATCCTTGGTGTCACGCAGGAAGTTGACGTATTCGTTCAATCCAAACTCGTTGAAATAGTTGAACGTTGCATCCTCCTTGAACTCTTTGAGGTGGTTCCTCACTGCTGCAAATTTTTCATAGGTGGATGCCGTCCAGTTATTCTGGTTACCGCACTCTTTTACAAACTCATCGAACACCTCCCAAAAGCTGACAGGGGCTTCTTCCGGCTGTTCTTCGCTGGTGTCTTTCATTCTCATGTTGAAAGCTTCCTTCAACTGTTGGGTCGTTGGCATGACCTCCTGCACCTCAAATTCCTTGAAAATATTCTGGATTTCGGCATAGTATTTCAGCAAGTCCGTATTGATTTCGGCTGCACTTTGCTTTAGCTTGTTGGTACATCCGTTCTTTACCCGCTGCTTATCTGCATCCCATTTGGCTACGTCAATCCGGTAGCCCGTTGTAAACTCGATGCGTTGGCTGGCAAAGATGACACGCATACGGATGGGTACGTTCTCTACGATTGGCACACCGTTCTTTTTCCGGCTCTCCAATGCAAAAATGATGTTGCGCTTGATATTCATAATTGGGTGCGTTTGAAATTCTACACCCAAATATACACCCAATTATTGAGATAGCAAAAGACATTTAGAAACATTTAGTTTTACTCTATGTTGTAATTTGCACTTGATTATCAGCCGTTTGCAGTTTTATGATATTCTGTGAAAGTATAAGTTCGAGAGCCTGTCTCTCCGCCAATACGGCAGATAGTAAATTAATCGACGCTAAAAAATCGCAAAATTATTGTTATTGTTTTGTCAATTCAGAAGAATCGACTATTTTTGTAATGAATAGCGGCAGACGCGTAAAGTAAGATTTCGTAAACGTTTTTGCCTAACTTGTATGGAAATAAAAATAGAAGCCAATATCAAGGATAATCGAATGTCTGACGGATTATTCAATGCAATGACGGTAATCCATCAAATTAATAATCTGCCGGAAGAAAGCATAAATCTCGATTTTTCGGGCGTTAAATTCGTTACACCTTTGTATGTTTTGCCATTGGTCATATATCTACATGGTTGCGGACGAAATATAACGATTGCCAACGAAAATAATTATTTACAAACCATACTGTTCTCGCAAGGTTTGCAACCGGACAAGATGCGCAGAAGCGAATTTCTTGCCATCATGGAAAAATATTCGTTGAAAACATATACCCCTATTATAAGTTTTCCGGCGACAAAAGAGCGTGATGATGAGAAAGATGCAATCATATCGACGGTGGAATCTATCATTGCACGGCAATTGAATTTAAGTACGAATATTGTAACAGGAATCAAATATATATTGGGCGAATGTGTGGATAATATAATTCAGCACGCCAATTCGGAACGGGGTTATATTATTGCACAGTCTTATCCGACAAAAAAGTATCTCGATATTTGTATTGCAGATAATGGTATTACCTTATTAGGCAGTTATAAAGCGGCAGCCAACAATGAAATCAAAACCGATATCGACGCCATACAGGCTGCCAACAGGGGTGTTTCGACTAAAAATCTTCCGAATGCCGAGAATCGGGGATACGGTATCATAACGTCGAAAAAAATGTTGATAAAAGGTTTGAGCGGAACTTTCGTCATGATGTCGGGAAATTCCGTGTATCTTTACAATGATTCTTTCGACACGTTTATCGAGATGCCGCAAGAAATTCGCTGGCAAGGAACTATAATCGGTTTGCGAATACCGTACAATAATAAGTCGTTCCAATATATTCATTATGTCGAATAATTATAGTAGCTTTGCGATATGAAACCAACAGTTATTGATATAACGACCGTATTAAGTCCGGAACTTAAATCGAGATTTGCCGTCAAGGATTTGTTTCTGTTTATTCAGAATACGGGCAGTCGATCTGTAACCGTCGATTTTTCCGGTGTAAAGTTTGCCACAAGAAGTTTCATCGACGAATATTACAACACTATTGTAAAGGGGGCAGCATCTTCCATTCGGATTGAAACGATAAATATACCGGAAGATATTCAAATGATTTTCACGGCGGTGGAACGGACGCAGAATAAAACGAAAAGTGCCCGGTCGAAAAGCGGTGTGATAAAGTGCCGGACATTTGTCGATGTGCAGCGAGTGTTTAGTGATCTGCCTTTATAAGAAAAAGTAGTAAAGAAATATTGGCTGTTTAGCCTTGACTACCACTCTTGTGTTCCTGACCTCCTGTAAAGATGACGACGCTCCAAGTATCGAAGAGGAGAGTGCGCTCGAGAACCCGACTTCGCCCGAAGCCGCTTTCGACGAACGTGTTGCATATCCGTACACGGCAGCGGCAGTTCGGTGTTATGACGTTGCAGGGGTTAATTGTGTGGAGAAATGAGAACTCGAATTCATACCGTCCATATGAGATAACGGATAGGTCGAGAGTCCCAGCTTTTTTTAGTTTTATTTCAAAATAGTTTTCCGGTAATTTTGACGGAACGATTTTTTCTTGTAATTTTGTGCACGATTTTTATGGGAAAGAGCGAGAGAACGTTTATCTTAGAATGAAAAACAATAGTTGATTTATGAAACAAAAAATTTTTGTATGTATTTTGCTGATGATGGGATTGTGTGCCGTTGCACAGGCGCAAATGTCCGATAATCAGGTGATTGCTTATGTAAAAGCAGCCAAGAGCGCCGGCAAGGGAGAAACCCAGATAGGGCAGGAGCTGATAGCCCGGGGCGTAACTCCGGCTCAAATCGAGCGGTTGAAAACCCGTTTTGAAGAAGGGCAGGGCAGTGAGGCTCAGGTTGTAGACCAGAGTGTCAGCGCCCAATATCGGGAACGTACCCGAGATGCCGCCAATGAAGTTACGGCAGGTTCTCTCGACGGAGTGGCACAGGCGGTCGATAACGTTACCGAGAGTGGTGCCGCACGGCGTCATGTTTATGGTCGTAATGTATTCAATGGCAGAACATTGACTTTCGAACCGAACGAAAATACGGCGACGCCTGAAAATTACCGCTTGGGTCCGGGCGATGAAATCATCATCGACATTTGGGGCGAAAACGAAGCCAGTCTGCGGCAGGAAATATCGCCGGAAGGCAATATCATGGTTTCGCAGTTGGGTCCCGTATATTTGAACGGATTGACCATAAAACAGGCTTCCGACCGAATCAAAGAGTTGTTTGCACGGAAGTACAGCGGCGTTTCGGGCGACAATCCCGATTCGCAGATACGGGTAACGCTGGGGCAGATACGCACCATACAGGTCAATATCATGGGCGAGGTGCAAATGCCGGGAACCTATCGGCTCTCGTCGTTTTCGACGCTGTTCCATGCCCTGTATCGCGCCGGCGGTGTGAGCGGTGTCGGCTCTTTGCGCAATATTCAAGTGATACGCGACGGAAAACCGTTGGCGACGATCGATGTATATCAATATCTTTTTGAAGGAAAAACTTCCGATGACATACGTTTGCAGGAAGGCGACGTGATAATCGTGCCTCCCTATGAAATCATGGCGAATATCGACGGGAATGTAAAACGTCCGATGCTTTACGAGATGAAGAAGGGCGAAACGCTTTCTACCTTGATAGAGTATGCCGGCGGGTTCACAGGCGATGCCTATACCAAAGAGATGCGCCTCGTTCGCAGAACCGGTCGTGAAAACGAATTGTTCAATATCGACAGCGACGAATACGCCTCCTATCGGTTGGAAGACGGCGATGCCATTACAGTAGGGGCTATTCTCGACCGTTTTGCCAATCGAGTGGAAGTGCGCGGCTCCGTGTATCGTCCGGGTATGTACGAGCTTGGCGACAAAGTGAAAACGGTCAAAGAGCTTATCGCGCGTGCCGACGGTTTGAAAGAAGACGCTTTCCTCAACCGTGTGCAATTGTTCCGTGAACGCGAAGACCTGTCGCTGGAAATTTTGGCTGTCGACTTGGGCGGATTGATGAACGGGACGCTTCCCGACATAGAACTGCGCCGCAACGATGTGCTGGTGATACCGAGCATTCACGAATTGGAAGAGCGCGGCGCATTCGTCATCAGCGGGTTGGTTGCCCGTCCGGGCGTATATCCTTATGCCGAAAACACGACGCTGGAAGACCTTATCGTCCAAGCCGGCGGTTTGTTGGAGAGCGCCTCTTCGGCAAGAGTCGATATTTCCCGTCGCTTGAAAGATCCGATGGGTATGGAAGAGGTCGATTCGTTGAGTCAGCTTTTCTCTTTCTCCGTAAAAGACGGATATGTCATCGACGGTGAGAGCGATTTCGTATTGGAGCCGTTCGATATGGTCGATATTCGCAAAAGTCCGGCTTATCAGGCGCAGCGCCGCGTACATATCGGCGGTGAAGTACTCTTTCCGGGCGGTTACGTAATTAAGGAAAAAAACGAACGCCTCTCCGATTTGGTGGCACGCGCCGGCGGGTGTACGAAAGACGCTTATATCGAAGGCGCGCGACTGATTCGCCAAATGACCGACGACGAGCGTGCCATTCGCGACAAAGTGCTGAATGTGGCTCGAAGCAGCTCCGGCGACTCGGTGGCGATAGCTCGTCTGCAATTGTCGAATACCTATCTGGTAGGTATAGAATTGAACAAAGCGTTGAAAAAGCCCGGTTCCGATTTCGATTTGGTGCTGCGTGAAGGCGACAGGTTGGAAATACCCGAACACGAAACGACCGTCAAAATCGAAGGTCAGGTTTTATACCCCAATACGGTAACCTACCTGAAAGGGAAAAAACTGAAATACTATATAGCCCAAGCCGGCGGATATGCACACGGGGCAAAGAAGCGCAAAGTCTATATCGTGTATATGAACGGAACTGTTGCCAAAGCAAAAAGAGGAAAAGCCCATATAGCAGAGGGCTCCCGCATTATCGTGCCGACGAAGAAAGAGCGGAAGGGGCTCAGCGTGGGTGAAATCGTCGGATTGACCACTTCGGCTGCTTCCGTTGGTACCATGGCTGCCTCTATTGCCAATTTAGCGAAATAATATCTAAATATCGAAGCAATGAAAGAAACCGATATGCCGGAACAGAATATTCCGGACACAGAAGACGAAATCGATTTGATAGAGCTTGCCCGAAAACTTTGGGTGGAGAAAAAACTCATCTTGAAGTGGTGCGGGGTGGCTGCCGTGTTGGCAATCGTCATCGCATTCAGCATTCCCAAGCAATATACGACAGAAGTAATACTTGCGCCGGAGCTTGCCGACCAAAAGATGAACGGCAACATGGGTGCGCTGGCATCGCTGGCAGGTGTCAATGCAGGTCAGGCGGGAGCCGATGCCGTATATCCCGATTTGTATCCCGACATCGTATCTTCCGTTCCCTTTATAGTCGAGCTGTTCGATGTGCCCGTAACCAATCTCGACGGCGATTTGCAGACCACCGTCTATGATTATATGGAGAACCATACGCGTTCGCCGTGGTGGAGCGTTATCATTTCCGCTCCGTTCAAAGCGCTCGGTTGGTTCGTTTCGCTCTTCGAAGACGAAGAGGAGGAAAAAGAGGGAATCGATGTTTTCCAATTGACGAAGCAGGAAACCGATATCGTAAAAGCCTTGAACGACTGCATCAACGTTTCCGTCGATAAGAAAACGTCGGTGATAACGCTTGCCGTAACCATGCAAGACCCCCTCATATCGGCAGTGCTCACCGATACGGTAATGCGCAATTTGCAGGAGTATATCACGGACTACCGTACCAACAAAGCGCGGCACGATTTGGAATTTATGCAAAAACTTTACGATGAAGCGCAGCAAAATTATTATGCCGCCCAACAGGAATATGCCGATTATGTGGATTCCAATCAGGGGCTTTCGTCGAACAGCGCGCAGACCAAACGCGAACGCCTGCAAAATGAAATGAATCTTGCCTATAATCTTTATAATCGAATGGCACAGCAGTTGCAGCAGGCGAAAGCCAAAGTGCAGGAGAGTACTCCCGTGTATGCTGTCGTGCAGCCTGCCTCTGTACCTATCAAGGCATCTAAACCTTCCAAACTTCTTATCTTGGTCGGTTGCGTGTTTTTGGCAGGAGTTATCGCTTCGGCATGGATTCTTTTCGGTCGGGGCATTGTGGAGCAGTTCCGCAAGAAACCCGAAGAATCGGTTGCTTAGCCGGACGGAGGTTTGAAGAGTACGAAAGCGGTCGCTTAACCAAGCGACCGCTTTTTTTGTACATTGTCTTTTGTTGAGGAGAGCGAAGCGTAAAAAAAGCAGCGCGACCGACGGGTCGCGCTGCGTATTTCGATGAATCGGTGTCCGTTAGTAAGCGAACAGCGGATAGTTTTTCATCGTTTCGTTTACCTTCTCGCGCACGGCTTTGATGACCGCCTCGTTTTCGGGAGCGGCAAGTACGGTGTCTATCATTTCCACGATTTCGAGCATCAGCCCCTCTTTGGCGCCGCGTGTGGTGATGGCGGGCGTGCCGAGGCGTATGCCGGAAGTCTGGAACGGCGAACGGCTGTCGAACGGCACCATGTTTTTGTTGGCGGTGATGTCGGCTGCTACGAGCGCTTTCTCCGCCACCTTACCCGTGAGTTCGGGATATTTGGTGCGCAGATCTATCAACATGCAGTGGTTGTCGGTACCGTTTGAAATCACCTTGTAGCCTTTGTCTATGAAAGCCTGAGCCATGACGGCGGCGTTTTTCTTCACCTGTTTCTGGTACTCTTTGTATTCGGGTTGCAGCGCCTCGCCGAAAGCTACGGCTTTGGCGGCGATGACGTGTTCCAACGGACCGCCCTGTACGCCCGGGAAAACGGCGGAGTCGAGCAGTGCCGACATTTTTTTGATTTCGCCTTTCGGCGTCGTTTTGCCCCACGGATTGTCGAAATCCTTGCCCAACAGAATGATGCCGCCGCGCGGTCCTCTCAGGGTCTTGTGCGTCGTAGAGGTAACGATGTGGGCATATTTCAGCGGATTGTCGAGCAGTCCGGCGGCAATAAGACCCGCCGGGTGCGCCATATCTATCATGAAGATGGCGCCTATCTCGTCGGCGATGCGGCGCATACGGGCGTAGTCCCATTCGCGCGAGTAAGCCGACGCGCCGCCGATAAGCAGTTTCGGACGTTCACGCAATGCCACCTCTTCCATCATGTCGTAATCCACGTAGCCCGTGTCTTCCTTCACGCCGTAGTCGAGGGCGTGGAACACCAGACCCGAGAAATTTACGGGGGAGCCGTGCGACAGGTGTCCGCCGTGCGAGAGGTTCAGACCGAGAAATTTGTCGCCCGGATTGAGTACGGCCATGAACACCGCCATGTTGGCTTGTGCGCCCGAGTGCGGCTGCACGTTCACCCATTCGGCGCCGAAGATTTTTTTCAGGCGGTCTATGGCAAGTTGTTCCGATTCATCTACCACTTCGCAGCCGCCGTAGTAGCGTTTGCCCGGATAGCCTTCGGCATATTTGTTGGTCAGGCAGGAACCCATAGCCTGCATTACTTGGTCGCTCACGAAATTTTCCGAAGCAATCAGCTCGATGCCTTTCATCTGGCGCTGCCGCTCGCGGTCGATAATGTCGAAAATAGCATTGTCTCTCTTCATTTTTTATACTTGTTTTGAGAATTTTTTCGTTTTTGAAGCCGCAAAGATAATCTTTTTTTACCGCTTGCGGGGTATCATTTTCTTTTTTTCTCGACCGACCAGCCGAATTTTCCGATTTTCTCGCCCGTGCCGTAGTAATTGCCGTGCGAATAGACCAACAGACCGGCTTTCTCCATATCGAATGCGCCGCTTTCGGGGTCGATGTAGGCGGTATCGGCGAGAATGCCCTCCACGTCGGCGATGAACATATCGTGGCTGCCGAGCCGCATGACTTCGCGCACGCGGCACTCGATGCACATCGGCGCCTCTTTCAGGTAAGGAGCCGCCACCGTCTGCGACGGCACGGGCGTCAATCCGCACTCGGCGAATTTGTCGTAATCACGACCCGAGCGCACGCCGCACCAGTCGGTTTCGCGTGCGAGCGCTTCGGTCGTCAGGTTGATGACGAATGCCATGTTTTTTTCGATAATCGGGTGCGAATGCCGTTCGGGGCGTATCGACACGTAGCACATCGGCGGGTTGCTGCATATCGTGCCCACCCATGCGGCGGTGAGCACGTTGTACTCTTCGGGCGCGGCGCCGCAGCTGATAAGCGCCGCCGGCAGCGGATAAATCATCGTACCCGCTTTCCATGCCACCTTTTCGCCGGAGGCGGCGACACGTTTTTTCTCGCTCATGGTGCGCTGCGGATTATTTGATTTTTATCTGCTCTTTCGAGATAGCCTGTTCGCAATAGCAGCATTTCACCGTAACGTTTTCTTTGTCGATGACGTCGAATTTCGTCGCCATCGGCTCGTTGTTGGTGATGCACTTGGGGTTGGCGCAGCGTATGATGTCGTGCAGTTGGTCGGGGAGCGAAACCTCCTGTTTGTGTACGACCTGATAGTCTTTGATGATGTTTATTTTGGCTTTCGGCGCCAGAATGGCGATTTTGTTTATATCTTCCTCTTTGAAGAATGTATCGGCGATTTTTATGATGCCTTTCTTTCCTATTTTATGGCTGTACAGGTTGTTGCCGATGGTGATGCTTTTGTCCATCGTGTCGAGGTGCAGCAGCGATACGACCTTGAACAGTTGGTCGGAAGGTATGCGGTCTATGACCGTGCCGTTTTCGAGGGCAGCCACTTTCAGTTCTTTGTCGGACAGTTCCATGACGGTATGTTTTGTGGGTCGATTAATCCGTGATTTTTATTCCTAACACTTTGCAGATGATAGCCTGCCGTGTGTACAGCCCGTTTTTCGCCTGCTCGAAATAGTAGGCTTTCGGGTTGTCATCGACGTCGTAAGCGATTTCGTTTACGCGGGGCAGGGGGTGCAGTATGCGCAGGTTGGGCTTGCTGCCGGCGAGCATGGCGTTGCGCAGCGTATATACGTTTTTCACTTTCTCGTATTCCATCAGGTCGGTGAACCGCTCCCGCTGTACGCGCGTCATGTAGAGAATATCCGCGCGGTTGATGATGTCTTCGGTGAAGTCGCGGTGTTCCTCGTAGGGAATGCCGAGTTTGTCGCAATACACTTTGTACTCGTCGGGCATTTTCAGCTCTTCGGGCGCCACGAAGTGGAAGGTCGGGCGGAAGTGCGACATCGCCATCAGCAGCGAGTGCACCGTGCGTCCGTATTTCAGGTCGCCCACCATGGTGATGTTCAGGTTTTCGAGCGTGTCCTGCGTCTTGTATATGGAGTAGAGGTCGAGCAGCGTCTGCGACGGGTGTTGGTTGGAGCCGTCGCCCGCATTGATGATAGGCTTGGGCGATACTTCCGAGGCGTAGCGGGCGGCGCCGTCGAGGTAGTGGCGCATGATAATAAGATCGACATAGTTGCTTACCATGATAATGGTATCTTTCAGCGTCTCGCCTTTGGTGGAGCTGGTGGTCGAAGCGTCGGAAAATCCGATGATGCGTCCGCCCAACCGGTTTACGGCGGTTTCAAAACTCAGTCGCGTGCGCGTCGACGGCTCGAAAAACAGCGTGGCGATGACTTTCCCCTCCAACACGCGGCGATTGGGATTCGCCTCGAACAGCTTGGCGGTTTCCAGCACTTCGAGTATTTCGTCTTTCGAGTAGTCGGTAATGGAAACTAAACTCTCTTTTTTCATAATATGGTTGCGTTAAATAAGTCGGGCATAAAAAAGACCGCAGCCGGAAACATTTCCGGAACGGTCGTTCGACGAAACGATGCCGGCGCCCCTTTTCTGCAAAAGAGTTTGAATCCGTTTCCCGTCGGCAGTTGTCGTGTTTTCGGTATCATCGCTTCGTACATTCGTTCTTACAAAAGTACAAAAAAAATGGTATCGCCAACATTTCCGATAAAAATATTTTTTCGAGAATTTGTGAACAGCACCTTTGGGGTAATTTATTTCGTGATGTTGATAAAAAATGAAAAGAAAAGTATAAAAATATGTATCTTTGCCCCAAAACGAAAAAAAATGATAGGGAATAAAAAAATCGTAGTCGTGATGCCGGCTTACAATGCCGAGCAAACATTGAAGCAGACTTACGATGAAATACCTTTCGATATTGTCGATGAGGTGATACTCACCGACGATTGCAGCAACGACAATACGGTGGACGAAGCCCGCCGCATCGGCATAAAGGAAGTATTGGTACATAAGCGTAACAAAGGTTACGGCGGAAATCAGAAAACCTGTTACGACCGTGCGCTGGCGCTGGGTGCCGATGTGGTGATTATGGTGCACCCCGATTATCAATATACGCCGAAACTTATCGCCTCGATGGCTTACGTCATTGCAAACGGCGTTTATCCCGTCGTACTGGCATCGCGCATCTTGGGAAAGGGCGCACTCAAAGGCGGTATGCCCATGCTCAAATATATTTCCAACCGCATACTGACATTCGTGCAAAACGTGCTGCTCAACCAAAAACTTTCGGAATATCATACCGGTTATCGGGCTTTTTCGGCAGAGGTGCTGCGGGCTATCGACTATCATGCCGGTTCCGACGACTTCGTGTTCGACAACGAAATGCTGGCGCAGATATTCTGGGCAGGTTACGAAATAGGCGAAATCACGTGTCCCACCAAATATTTTGCCGAAGCCTCGTCCATCAACCTGCGGCGCAGCGCCGTTTACGGATTGGGCGTGCTGTGGGTTTCGTTTCTTTACCGCTTGTGCAAGTGGCATTTGGCAAAGTCGAAACTTTTCCATAGAAAATAATTGAGGTTATGATGAAGAAATACATTCCCCTGCTGGCTGTCGTGCTGGTGTTTGCCGCCGTCTATGCCTTCTGTTTCGATGCCAAACTCGACCTGAACGGCGACAATGCCGCCTATATACAGTTGGCGCGAAATCTCTCGCACGGATTGGGCTACTCCAACGTCGCGCCCGGCGGTATTACCCCTGCCGGACATTTCCCGCCCGGATATCCTTTTTTCTTGGCGCTGTTCATGTGGGTGGGAATCGATAACCTCGTATTCTTCAAAATTCTCAACGGGTTGTTGCTGCTGTTTTCCATTGTGGCGCTTTTCGCTCTGTCGCGCCGCCTTTCGGGAAACAATGTCGCTGTGGCGGCGACGGCGGCGCTGCTTACCTGTTTTTCGCCGCACCTGATGCACTTCGCGTCGATGGCGATGTCCGAAATGCTCTATCTTGCCTGCGTGGTGCTTGCTTTCGCGGCGTTGTACCGGTATGCGGTGCAGCAGCCGGCGTCGTTTTACCGGTCGCCGTGGTTTTACGCCGCATTGTTGGCAGCAGGAGCCGCCTATTATATTCGCACCGTAGGCGCGTCGATACTTTTTGCCGTGTTGCTGTTTTTCCTCTTTCGCAAAGAGTGGAAAGCTGCGGCTGCCTCCGTCGGCGGCATCGTGCTGCTGCTCCTGCCGTGGTCGATACGCAATGCGGTCTGCGGCATAGAGTCGCGCTATTTCGGTACGATTATGGTCGTCAATCCGTGGCGTCCCGAAATGGGAACCGTGTCGAGCGCGGGCGAGATGTTCTCCAAAATGATAACCAACTTCGACGAAACCGTGCTCAAAGGGTTTGCCGAAATTCTTTTTCCTTTCCTCTCTATCGATTATCAGCACCCGTCGGGATTCGGCGGCATCGTTGCCGGCTTGGCGATACTTGCGGTTGTGTTGTATGGCTGCTGGTCGCTGGGCGGAAAAAACTTCCGCTATCCTTTTCTCGGATTCATCGCGGCGAATATCGGGCTGTTTGCCTTGTGGCATGGCGGCAACGGCAGCCGCTATGTTGTGCCGGTGGCTCCGTTTCTCTACCTGTTTTTCTATTTCGGTCTGTACAATTTGTTGGTGCTGGCAGCCCGTAAAATGACGAAAACGGCATTCGATTCCGTGCGCGTGCAGCGTTGGGCATACGCGGCTTTGTTCCTGTTTATCCCCATGTACACACCCGTAGAAGCGCAGGCGCAGCTGTCGCGGCAGCCGTTCCCGCCCGCTTACCGCAACTATTTCAGGATTGCGGAAACCATGCAGAAGCAACTGCCTGCCGGTGCGATAGTCGTTTGCCGCAAGCCGGAACTGTTCTCCTATTTTGCACCGGATCACTTTGCCGACCGCTATCTGTTTACAAAAGATGCCGACGCTCTCATTGCCGACCTCGTGGCGCGAAAAGCCGATTTCGTCATTTTGGAACAGTTGGGTTACAGCTCTACGCCGCTTTACCTTTATCCTGCCATACAGCAGAATCCCGACCTTTTTCCGGTCGTGCTGCATTTGCAGAATCCCGATACCTACCTGTTGCGATTCGACCTGAAAGCTGCCGCCGAGCATCTTGCCGGCGGACGTACGGAATAAAAAATCTTTTTGACAGGGAACAAAGATATTCCGGCTTTATGTCGATATGTCGGGGAAAATGGCTAACTTGCGCCCGCTTCTCCGCAGAGAGGTGATATACATAATAAAAATACCGATGAAAGAAGAAGAAAAACTTCCGGCGGGTCTGCCGGAAAATGCTTTTCGGGAACTGAAAGAGGGAGAGGAGTACCGTCCCGTCATGTCGCCCGACAAAAACTATCGTGAAGTAACCCCGTGGTCGGTGTCGTGGGGCATTCTCATGGCAATCGTCTTTTCGGCGGCTGCCGCCTATCTGGGACTGAAAGTGGGGCAGGTGTTCGAGGCTGCCATACCTATCGCCATCATTGCCGTCGGACTCTCCACCGCCGCCAAACGTAAAGATGCACTGGGCGAGAATGTCATCATACAATCCATCGGAGCCTGTTCGGGCAATGTCGTCGCCGGCGTGATTTTCACCCTGCCTGCGCTTTACATCATACCCGGACTGTCGGCAGGTTTCCTGCAAATTTTTCTGAGTTCGCTTTTGGGCGGGGTTTTGGGTATTCTTTTTCTGATACCGTTCCGCAAATATTTCGTGTCGGATATGCACGGAAAATATCCTTTCCCCGAAGCTACGGCGACGACGCAGATTCTCATCTCCGGACAGAAGGGCGGCAGTCAGGCGAAGCCGCTGATTTTCGCCGGACTTATCGGCGGACTCTACGACTTCGTCTTATCTACGTTCGGTTGGTGGAGCGAGGTGCTCACCACCCGTGTGCTGCCTTTCGGCGAAGCCGTTGCCGAAAAAGCCAAACTGGTGTTCAAGGTCAATACCGGCGCTGCCGTATTGGGGCTCGGTTACATCGTCGGGCTGAAATACTGTCTGATTATCTGTGCCGGCTCCATATTCGTGTGGCTGCTCCTGATACCCGGATTCAATCTGATATGGGGCGATACCGTGCTGCAACTCAATAGCGGCGACGTAGCCGTTGCCGTCGGCGACATGACGCCCGAACAGATATTCACCACCTATGCCCGTTACATCGGCATCGGCGGCATAGCCATGGCGGGTGTCATCGGCATTGTTCGCTCGTGGGGCGTGATACGCAGTGCGGTGGGGCTGGCATCGAAAGAGCTGCGCGGACAGGCTGCCGCCTCGCGTGTCGTCGTGAAACGCACGCAGCGCGACATCGCCATGAAATCGCTCGTGCTTGCCATTGCGCTCACGCTGGTTTTGATACTGCTCTTTTTCTATCTCGGCGTGATACACAATTTCGTACAGGCTCTCATCGCCTTTGTCGTGGTAACGCTTATCGCTTTCCTCTTTACGACGGTGGCGGCGAATGCCATTGCCATTGTGGGCACCAACCCCGTATCGGGCATGACGCTCATGTCGCTTATCTTGGCGTCGGTGGTGCTGGTGGCATCGGGATTGTCGGGCACGTCGGGCATGGTGGCGGCATTGGTCATCGGAGGTGTGGTATGCACCGCCCTTTCTACAGCCGGCGAGTTGGTTACCGACTTGAAAATAGGCTATTGGTTAGGCTCCACGCCCGCCAAACAGCAGACGTGGAAATTCGTCGGCACGCTGGTGGCTGCGGCTACGGTGGGCGGCGTTATGATTATTCTGAACAAGACCTACGGCTTCACGGGCGACCATGCGCTGGCTGCCCCGCAAGCCAACGCCATGGCTGCTGTCATACAGCCCCTTATGTCGGGGCAGGGCGCGCCGTGGCTGCTCTATGGCGTAGGGGCATTGATAGCCTTGCTGCTTACATGGCTCAAAGTGCCGGCGCTGGCTTTTGCGCTCGGTATGTTCATTCCGTTGGAACTGAATATCCCGTTGGTTATCGGCGGATTGGTAAGCTGGTATGTCTCCACCCGTTCTACTGATAAGGAACTCAACAAAGCCCGTTTGGAAAAAGGCACGCTGCTGGCTTCGGGATTCATTGCCGGCGGTGCGCTCATGGGCGTGGTAAGCGCGGCGATACGTTTTGCCGGATTTGAATACGTTTGCACATGGAACGAAACCATGCAGCAATCGCTCGGTTTGGTGATGTATCTGCTGTTGATCGGTTATCTGGCGAAGTCGTCTTTGAACGCAAAGAAATAAACGGCATTTATATAATGCAGGCAGGCGCGACCCGTCGGGTCGCGCCTGCCTGTTTGTTATTCTACCTCTTGCTTAAAGAATCCGATGGAATCGAGATACGTTTTCAGGTCATGGGCAAAAACGGAGGTAAACAGTCGCGCCCCCTTGTCCCATAAATGCAGTTTGTCTCTGAAATATTCGGGGTGGTCGAGATACAGTCCTGCCGAATGGTAATCGAAAAACGGAATATCGTTTTCGGCGGCAATCTGTTTCAGCACGCCGTATTGACCGGGCACAACAATTTCGTAACGTGGCGATACGGTGAAAACCAACAGAATATCGTGTTCGCGGCACAACGATATGAATTTTCGGATATATTTCACTTTGTTGCTGTCGCATGAAAAGACGAAGTCGCTATTCTTCAATGTATCGGGAAAATGCGGAGGCGGCGGAAAAGGTATATAGCCGTTGTCCTCATTACTTTGTCGATTGACCAATAAACCTGCGACATTAGAAACAGCTTTGGCATTATATCGGTACAGATGTGAAATTTTGTATCGCCAATATTTCCCCGCTTCCCGAAATATCGAGTCGGAATTATTGTTGCGACCGACGTATGGAGCAAAAAAAGAAATTGCCTTAAAAGGAGTCCTTTCTTCCCAAAAATCGGCTGCACTCACCTCCAAACAAATAATTCTCGGGATATGATGCGACAAAATATAATTCAGCACCATATATTGCGAATATATATTTTCGGAACCCGCAATACCACCATTATAGAAATCGATATTCAGCGTATCCATCAATATGGACGGAACATAATGTTCATTACATCGGGAATTCCCCAAAAGCAAAATATCTTCTTTGCAGATATCTGTCAAATACCTGATTTTAGGCGCAGAAACATCATTGGAGTGTTGATTGACCCACCACATCACGGCACCGCCTATCCTATCGAAAGCAAATAAAAGAATTATTATAAACAATACGCTATATATCAGTCGTTTCATACTGTTAAAATTGAAAGTAGATGAATTGGTCGCCGTTCAACACGCCGAAAAGAAGAATGTAAGAAATGGCGGCAGCAATATACATATGTCGTACTACCCAATATGGGGAATCGGACAGGTGGATATTCCAATGAAATTCATCTTTGCACTCTTTGAAAAGCACAATAGACAACGCCATGAAAATAGCCATAAGGTCGGCGAGGCGTAAAAAAGGCATTTCCAAATTCGTAAAAATGCCTTTGATAATCCGTCCGGCATCAGAAAGCGTTTCGGCGCGGAAAAATATCCATGCGAATGCCACGAGGCAGAATGTAACGAGCCAATGGAAAAACTTGCGCACACCCGACATCGGCTTTTTGGAAAAGCCCAAGAACTTCTCGAGGCAGAGAATGATGCCGTGCAGCGCGCCCCACACGATAAACGTCCAGTTGGCTCCGTGCCATGCCCCCGAAACGACGAACGTAACCAACAGGTTGAAATAGCCGCGCGCCTTGCCCACACGGTTTCCCCCGAGCGGAATATAGACATAGTCCTTGAACCACGTGGAAAGCGAGATGTGCCACCGGTGCCAGAAGTCGGTAACCGTAGCCGCAAAATAGGGTCGGCGGAAGTTGTCCATCAGTCGGAAGCCCATCACCCGCGCCGCCCCGATAGCCACGAGCGAATAGCCGGCAAAATCGCCGTAAATCTGGAACGGGAAAATCAGCGATGCCAGCAGGTAGGAGCCGCCGTTGTGCTGTATCAGGTTGTTATAAACGGCATCGACATAGGTGCCGCATCGGTCGGCAAGAGCCAGTTTCAGAAAATAGCCCCAAATCATCAGACGGATACCCTCCATGACAGCGTCGTAGTCGAAACGCTGCTTCACCTTGAATTGCGGCAGCAGGTGGGTCGAACGCTCGATAGGACCTGCCACGAGCTGCGGGAAAAACGAAACGAACAGAGCGTAGGTGAAAAAGTTTTTTTCGACCGCCGTCTGTCCCCGATAGACGTCGATGGAATAACCCAGCGCCTGAAACGTGTAGAACGATATGCCCACCGGCAGAAGCAGTCCGAACTCCGGCATCGGCAGCGCAATCCCCAGATGTTCGAGCAGTAGCGAGAGCGATTCCGCTGCAAAGTTATAATATTTGAACAGAAACAGAATGGCGAGGTTGAGTACGAGGCTCGCCGTCAGCCACGCCCGTTTTCCCCGTCTGCCCGTGCAACGGTTGATGCCGAGAGCGGCGGTGTAGGTAACCGCTGTGCTCGTGAGCAGCAGCAGTGCATACGCCGGCTTCCAATTCATGTAAAACCAATAGCTTGCCGCCAGCAAGAAGAGGTTGCGCCACTTCAACGCCGGAATGGCGAAATAGATGATGCAGACAACCGGAAAAAAGAGTAGAAAATTCAGGGAGTTGAACAGCATGGCATAGGATTGATGCGATGAACATACAGAAATATTGATGCAAAAATATATATAATATCCGAAATGATTAACCGATGATGATAAAAATAGAGAAATTTTATTTTGAAAAAAGTTAAAGCTCTCAACCGGAACGGGAAAAATGCGATTGATAAATCGTATGCCGAAAGCGTGGATTATTCAAAATAATATCCGTATATTTGTAGGTTGAAAAAACGAAGATATGATACCGAAGATTCTGACCAAAGCGCAAGCCGACGAAATGGGGCAGTTGATCGATGAGGCGAGCCGCATCGTCATTGTCTGTCATGTGGCGCCCGACGGCGATGCCGTAGGTTCGTCGCTGGCGTTGTGGAATCTTTTGACCGAATTGGGAAAAGATGTCCAAATCATTACGCCTGATGCCTATCCTGCCGATTTGCGTTTTCTCAAAGGGTGTAAAGATATTCTCGTTTATTCCCAATATGTCGATTTTGCAAAAGAGCTGCTCGGTCGTGCCGACCTCGTTTTCTGCCTCGATTTCAACGAGCCGAAACGGGTCGATCAGATGGAAGCCGTCTTGTGTGCCTCGCCGGCGAAAAAAGTTTTGATAGACCACCATCTCGCTCCGAAACCCTTTTGCGACATGACGGTGTCGCACCCCGAAATATCTTCGACTTGCGAACTCCTTTTTCGGGTTATCTGTTCGCTGGGCTTGTTCGACCGGCTGACCCTCGACGCAGCCGCCGCCATTTATACGGGTATGATGACCGATACGGGCAATTTCACCTACAACTCCAATTCGCCCGAAACGTACCTCATCATCGCGGAGCTGATAAAAAAAGGATTGAACAAGGACGCCGTGTATGCGCGGCTGCACAATAACAACCGCGCTGAAAAACTGCAACTCAACAGTTACGCGATTTCCAAGAAAATGGAGCTGTTTCCCTTGCAGGGAGCCTCCATTATTTCGCTTTCGCAGCGGGAGTTGAATCACTATCGCTACCAGAAGGGCGATACCGAAGGGCTGGTCAATGTGCCGCTGTCGATAGAAAATATCTATTTCTCGGCATTCGTGCGCGAAGAAACCAATCTGATAAAAATATCGCTGCGCTCGAAAGGCTCGTTCCCTGCCAATAAAATCGCGGAAGAGTATTTCAACGGCGGCGGACACCTCAACGCGGCGGGCGGAGAATTTTTCGGTACGTTGCAGGAGGCTTGCGAGGCATTGAAAAAATTGTTGCCGCTGATAGCTCGTCTTACCGAACAGGCAAAAAAAGAATCGTGATATGAAGAAGATAAAAATCGGAACAGGACTCGTGTTTGCCGCATTGGCTTGTATGCTGCTTTTCTCTTGCAAAAACGGGAAATCGTACATCGAGCTGCGCAAAGAAGAAGATAATGCTATCAATAAATATTTGTCGAGCGACGGTCGGACAACGGCGCCCCTGCCGGAAGACGGAAATTTTCTGACACTGGAAAATTCGGAAAATGCTCCTTTCTACATTCTTCCCGACGGCGTGTATATGCAGATTGCGCGAATGGGGTATCGTGATTCCACCGGCACGTTTTTCCGCTCGGGCGACCGCGTATATTTCCGTTTCGAGCGCATGAGTCTTACGTTGTGGGCAACCGGTGTCGAAAGATGGGGCGGCAATTGGAGCGATTCCTCCGGTGCGAGCGATACTTACTTTTTCGATTATACTACGCAAGAGGGTACCAATTATTCCCAGTATTTTCAATACGGCTTGGGCATAGAATATCCCTTACGTTATGTGGGTAACGGGGCGGTGCTCAACCTCATCGTTCCCTCCAAAATGGGATTTGCTACTGAAATATCGAATGTGATACCCTATTTATTCAAAATAAGATATAACCTGAAAGAAAACTGATACTGAAATGGCACTGATAAAATCCATATCGGGAATACGGGGCACGATCGGCGGTCGTGCCGGTGAAGGACTCAATCCTTTGGATATTGTGAAGTTTACGGCGGCGTATGCCACCTTTATACGCCGGACGACGAAAAATCCGTCGTCGAAAATTGTGGTGGGTCGCGATGCCCGCGTGTCGGGCGAAATGGTAGCCCGCTGCGTGGTGGGCACGCTCATGGGCATGGGCTTCGATGTCGTCGATATAGGTCTTGCCACGACGCCTACCACCGAATTGGCGGTAACGATGGAAAAGGCTTGCGGCGGCATAATCCTTACGGCAAGCCATAACCCGAAACAGTGGAACGCGCTCAAACTCTTGAACGAGCGGGGCGAGTTTCTGAATGCGGCAGAGGGCAATGAAGTGCTGTGCATCGCCGAAGCCGAAGATTTCGACTTTGCCGATGTCGAACATTTGGGGCACGTACGGTGCGACGACTCGTTTACGCGCAGGCATATCGAAAATGTGTTGGCGCTCGATTTGGTCGATGTCGATGCCATACGCGCCGCCGGTTTCCGCGTGGCGGTCGATTGCGTCGATTCGGTCGGCGGCATTGCTATTCCCGCGCTGCTCGAAGCGCTGGGCGTGAAAGAAATCGTAAAGCTCAACTGCACGCCCGACGGACTTTTCCCGCACAACCCCGAACCGCTGCCGCAGCATCTTACCGAAATTTCCGACCTGATGAAATCGGGCAAAGCCGACGTGGGATTCGTGGTCGACCCCGATGTCGACAGACTGGCGATTATTTGCGAGAACGGCGATATGTTCGGCGAGGAATATACGCTGGTTGCCGTAGCCGATTATGTGCTGCACCATACGCCCGGCAGCACGGTCTCCAATCTGAGTTCGTCGCGGGCGCTGCGCGATGTTACCCGCGCCTGCGGGCAGCGTTACGAGGCTGCCGCCGTGGGTGAAGTCAATGTCGTGGCGAAGATGAAAGAAATCGGAGCCGTCATCGGCGGCGAGGGCAACGGCGGTGTCATATATCCCGCTTCCCATTACGGGCGCGATGCCTTGGTAGGCATTGCCCTGTTCCTTTCGCATCTGGCGAAGTCGCGTAAAAGCGTCAGCGCGCTGCGGGCGGGTTATCCTCCTTACTGCATTACCAAACAGCGGGTCGAGCTTACGCCTGCGATAAATGTCGATGCACTGCTGGCTGCCGTCAAAGAAAAATATGCTTCTTACGAAGTTACCGACATCGACGGGGTGAAAATCGATTTTCCTGACAGTTGGGTACACCTGCGCAAGTCGAACACCGAACCGATAATCCGCGTCTATGCCGAAGCTGCCACCATGCAGCTTGCCGAAGCGAAAGCCGCCGACGTCATGGCGGTAATCCGTTCGATGATAGCGTGATAACGAACCATACAATACGTATGCGGGAGAGAAATTCTTGAATTTCTCTCCCGCATTTTTTTTGTGAACGGACGTTATTGCAGATAGGGGTTGTGCGTCTTTTCGTAGCCGATGCTCGTCGCCGCACCGTGCCCCGTATAGACGACGGTCGTGTCGGGCAGTGTGAGCAATTTCGTTTCGATGCCCTCGATGAGTTGTTCGTAATTGCCGCCCCACAGGTCGGTGCGCCCGATGCTGTCGCGGAAAATCACATCGCCGGCGAATGCCGCGCCTGCCTTTGCACAGTAATAGATGAGGCTGCCCGGCGAGTGTCCGGGTACGTGCAGGGCGGTGAAGCCGTACCGTCCCACCGACAGTGTGTCGCCCTCATCGACGTATCGGGCGATAGGGACGGTTTCTCCGTTCGACACCAGTCCGAAAATTTCGGTCTGCCGCTTGAAATTTTTCAATAGAAATTCGTCGTCGCGATGGGCGGCAAGTCCCGCACCGAATGTTTCGGCGGCGAATGCGTTGCCGAGTATGTGGTCGAAGTGCAGGTGCGTTGCCCATATCTGTTTTACCGTCAGATTTTCCGACACGATGAACTGCCGCAGCCTTTCGTTCTCGTCAGGCGTGTAGCACCCTGCGTCGATGACGACGCTTTCGAGCGACTCGTCGTCCCATGCCACATACGTGTTTACGGCAATGGGATTGAACTCGAATGATTTTATTTTCAGCATGATATGAATTAAATCTGTACGTAGATGACTTTTTTCGTATCGAAAAATTCTTCTTGGAAATAATCTTTCAAATCGAATACCGATGCCGTGCGTCTCACCGGTGCCACTTCGGCTTGCACGTCGCCGCCTTTCAGGCAGATGATGCCGTTGGGCAGGGCGTTGTGCTGCTTGCTGTCGATATTTTTGCGGGTCAGCCGCAGCAGGTCGCCCAGCGGCATGACGGCGCGGCTTACCACGAAGTCGTATTTGGCTTTGTCTTCCTCGACGCTGCAATGGGCGAACGTCGTGTTCTGCAACCCGATGGCTTGCGCCACTTCCTGTGCCACCCGCACTTTCTTGCCGATGCGGTCGATGAGCCGGAAGCGGCATTCGGGAAAGAGTATGGCGAGCGGAATGCCCGGAAAGCCGCCGCCCGTGCCCACGTCGAGTATCGACGTGTCGGGCGTGAACTGTATGATGCGTGCGATGCCTAACGAATGCAGTACATGATGCAGGTAGAGGTTGTCGATGTCCTTGCGCGAAATGACGTTGATTTTCGCATTCCAGTCGTTGTACAGCACTTGCAGGGCACCGAACTGTTCGCGCTGCCGTTCGGTGAGTGTGGGGAAATATTTTTCGATGATTTGCATGGCGCGACTATTCCGGAAGCACCCGACGCAGGGGCGAGTTCGTTTTCAGATAGCCGGCAATTGCCCGATAGGGCAGCGCGATGCGTATGGTGCCGAACGAGTAGGGGGCGATGTCGTAGGGGTTGTACAGCCATGTAACGGCGTCGCTGCCGAGCATGAACGAATCGTTTACGACGATATTGTCCACGTCGTAATCGCTGTCGAGCTTATCGACACTTGTGCCCGTATCGTCGGCAAGCTGCTGCCGCAGCATACGGTTTATTACGGCGTAATCGCTTTCGGCAAAGAGGTCTTCCAGCGACAGCGGACGACCGCTTTTCAAGTCGATGACGTTGTAGGTCGTGGTCGATATGCCGTGCGCTCCGCCCGTGTATTGGTACACCTCTACGCTGTATCCCCAGAAATCGTGCTTGTTGTAGAGGCTTTTGCTCGAAACGATGGTTTCGTAATTCATCCACGCATTATCTTTCTTGCTGGCTTCTTTCCGGTATTCGCTCATTTCGCTTTGGTATTCGCGAATATAATTCTCGATGAACCGGCGGGCGGCAACCGACGGTGTTGCATCGCTTTGCATACTTTCGGGCAGGCTTTTCAGAAAGAGCTGCTGCAATTGTTTCAGCGACAGTTTGCCCGTGTAACCGCCGTCGGGATATACGAGCGACACCTCCGCCGTGCAGGCGGGCAGGGCGGCATCGTTGTCGATATGCCCCTTTCGCGATTCGGAGAAGGTGGTGAGTTTCAATTCTTTGTTCGGTGCGGCGGCTTCCTTTTTCGGGGCGGGTGTTTCGGTACTTGTGTTTTGAGCCTTGTCTTCCTTTTCGGATTGAAAGTAGCGGCACGACCCCAAGCCCGTCATTCCGCCTATCAACATCAAGGCTATTGTCTTATGTACGAATTTCATATTCCTGTCGTTTTTGTTTATACTGCAAATATAACGAGAAAAAATTGAAAATTCCTTTTCTCCGTTTGTAAAACAAAAAAGCGCCGGCTAAGTTTCTTCCGTTGTCGGGGCAGAAACGGAAGCGTGCCGGTGAAAAATTTTGTCTTTCGCCGGCTTTGTCCTATCTTTGCCGACGGAAAAATAAGAATCGTCATGTTGCAAATAGGCAGATACAATACGTTGCGGGTCGTCAAGAGCGTCGATTTCGGCGTCTATCTCGACGGCGGGGAACAGGGTGAAATACTTTTGCCGTCAAATACCGTGCCGCCGGATTGCAAGGTCGGCGATGAAATAGAGGCGTTTATCTATTTCGACAGCGACGACCGTATCATCGCCACGACCGAACGCCCCTATGCCCAAGTCGGCGACTTCGCCTGCCTGCGGGTCGATTCGGTGAATCGTGTCGGCGTCTTTTTGGATTGGGGGCTTCGGGGCAAACAGCTGCTCGTCCCATTCCGCGAACAGCGGGCGGAAATGCGTGTCGGCAAATATTATACGGTGTATGTCTATCTCGACGAAGCGAGCGGACGCATTGTCGCCACTGCCAAGATAAATCGCTACCTGCACCGCACGTCGGTCGAATACAGCTACAATCAGGAGGTCGATATATTGGTGGTGCAGCGTACCGATTTGGGCTTTCGGGTCATCGTGAACAACGCCCACTGGGGCATGATTTATCATAGTGAAATATTTACGCCCGTGCATTGCGGCGACCGGTTGAAAGGATATGTTACCCATATCCGCGCCGACGAAAAAGTCGATGTGGCTCTGCGTCCGGCGGGTTACGAAAGTGTCGAGGCGCTTTCGCAGACGATACTCGATGCGCTGCGCGAGGCGGGCGGATTCCTGCCTTTGACCGATAAGAGCGATGCCGATGTCATAGCCGAGCGGTTCGGTTGCAGCAAAAAGAATTTCAAGAAAGCGCTCGGTGCCCTTTACAAGAAAAGAGAAATACGGATTCTCGAAAACAGTATCGAATCGGTGAAATAGCAGGTTTATTGGCGGGGCAGTTTCACGGCAAGCGTGCGAAAGTGCGTCAGATGCCCGCAGAACGTTTCGATAAGTTTTTCATCGGTGGCGCGCACGGGGTTGATGTCGATGCCGCCCCGACGGGTGTAAAATGCCATGACTAATAAGTCTTCGGGGGCGAACCGCGTGTGTAGCGCGTTGAAAATCATTTCTACCACTTCTTCGTGAAAATGGTTCTCGTTGCGGAACGAAACGATATAGCGCAGCAGCGAATCGACAGCGGGCAACTCGTCGCCTTTCATATAGAGATAGAGGTCGCCCCAGTCGGGCTGGCTTGTAATTTTGCAGCGGCTTCGCAACAGGTCGGTGTGTCCTTGCAGTGCGCCGCTTCGACCGCTTTCGGGGCATAGCAGCGCGGTGTCCTGCGTGTAGGCGGACAGCGGCTCGGGCGATAGCTGTTCGATGCCCCAGTATTCCCATGCTGTTTCTCCTTTTTCGGCGGACGGGTGCGAAAGCGTGTGCCGTGCCGCTTCTTCCGGCGTTTCGGCGCATACGGCAACTTCCGTTTCGAGCAGAGCCGACAGGTCGCGCGCTATCGTTTCCGTCAGGAATTGCCGCACCACCTCCCGCGTTGCGCCGCACGGGGTCATGTTCAGCGCATTCAAATAAAGTTTGAGCGACTTGCTCTCCACGATATAGCGGCTTGTGCAGGCGTAACGAATCCGCACGATGAAATTCACCGGCGCGCCTTTGTCCGTCAGTGCGCTGGCTTCGTAGCAGTTCCACAAGTCGGCGCCTGTGAACGGCAGGTGCGATTCGTCGATGCCGTATTTTCTGCGGTTTTCGATGCGGGGCACGCGCACCAAGATGTCGGGTGCATACCGGTCGGGATAGGCGACCCGCCGTCCTAAAACGTGTTGTATGTCATTTTCCATAGGCTGTTACAAGGAAGGTAGCAATAAAGAACTGTCGCCGTAGCTGAGGAAGCGGAAATCGTGCGCCAGCGCATAGTCGTAAACCCGCCGCCAATCGTTGCCGATAAACGCCGATACGAGCAGCAGCAGCGTGCTGCGCGGTTGGTGGAAGTTGGTGATGAGACCGCGCACGAGGCGGTAGCGGTAGCCGGGTACGATGATGATGCGGGTTGCCGACACTAACCGGTCGAGGCGTTTCCGGTCGAGATAGTCGACAATTGCCTGCAATGTCTCGCGCACGGGAATGTCGGGCGCCGGTTCGTAAGGCTGCCATTGTGCCACGACCAATTCTTCGGGGGCGACGTCGGGCGACGAAATCAGCCGGCAGCCGATATAATAGAGGCTTTCGAGGGTGCGTACCGATGTGGTGCCCACCGCCACGATGCGGCGGTCGGTCGCGGCGAGGGTGCGGAGCGTGTCGCGCGGCACTGAAATATATTCCAGATGCATTTCGTGGTCGGCGATGGTATCGCTTTTTACCGGTTTGAACGTGCCTGCCCCCACGTGCAGCGTCAGTTCCAGACGAGGAATGCCCCGCTTTTGCAGCGCGTCGAAAACTTCGGGCGTGAAGTGCAGCCCCGCTGTTGGAGCGGCAACCGACCCTTCGATGCGCGAATAGACCGTTTGGTAAGTCGTCTTGTCCGACTCCTCCGCTTCGCGGTGGAGGTAGGGGGGAATGGGCAGTTCGCCGAAACTTTCGAGCAGGGCGGCGAATGTCGTTTCGGCATCGTCCCACGAAAAAATGATTTCGTGCGCCTGCGAGCCGTGTGTCGCGCCGCGTTCCGCCGTGAGCGTTACTTCCCGTCCGTCGATTGTCAGCGTGCGGACGAGTGCGCCCTGTTTCCATTTGCTCAGGTTGCCCACCAAGCAACTCCACACGCAGCGTCCGGTAGTCTGAAATACAGATAGATAGTCGCACGGCGACAGCGGTTCGAGGCAGAAAATTTCAATCAGTGCGCCGGTCGGTTTGCGGAAGTGCAGCCGCGCCTGTATCACCCGCGTATTGTTGCACACCAACAGGGTGTCGTCGGGCAGATAATCGGCGAGCGAGCGAAAAGTCGATTCCGCAATTTCCCCGTTCCGGTAGAGCAGCAGTTTCGAGGCGTCGCGGCGAGCGACCGGAAATTTCGCGATGCGCTCGCCGGACAGCGGGTAGTCGTAGTCGTCGATGCGTATATCTTTCGGATTTTGCATTTCGTTGTTGAATATTTCTGCAAAAATAGGCATCTTTGCAGGATAAATCAAAAAAGACCATGATAAAGATTGGAGACAAGGTGCGATTTCTGAATGCCGTAGGCGGGGGCGTAGTGCGCCGCATCGACCGCGACATCGTTTTTGTGGAGGAGGAAGACGGTTTTGAAACGCCGATTCTCGCCCGTGAATGCGTAGTGATAGAGGAGGGCAGGGTGCAGGACAAGGGTGTGCCGCCCGTCGGCAAAGACGAGGAGCCGCGCCGGCACGGCGGGTCGCCCCAACAGCCGGCAACCCCGCAGCCTGACGATGAGGACGAGGAAATGAAGATTCCCATCGAGGAAACCCGCGAAGGCGAGCGGCTCAGCCTCTACCTCGCATTCGTGCCCGAAGATACCGCACGGCTCGATAAAACGACGTTTGATGCCTATCTGATAAACGACAGCAACTATTATCTCGACTATATCTGCCTTTCCCGCTGCGACGACGGCAGCTGGCAGCTGCGCAGCCGCGGCACGGCGGAGCCGAACATACAGGTGTGTCTGGAAACTTTCGACCGCGAAACGGTCGGCGAGTGGGAGCATCTTTCGATGCAAGCCGTTGCCTACAAGCGAGGTAAAAATTTCGAATGCAAAGAACCGGTGTCGGTATCGCTGCATATCGACCCCGTGAAATTCTATAAACTGCACACCTTCGGCACGAGCGAATTTTTCGATGAAATGACGTGGGTGCTGCCGCTCGTGGAGCGGGATTTGCCGATGAAATCGCTGCATATCGATGCGCAGGCGTTGGTGCGGGCTATGCACGAGAAACACGACGACGCCCCTGCACGCCGACCTGAACCCCGCAAGCAGCCCCGCAATGAAATCGTGGAGGTCGATCTCCACATTCACGAACTGGTCGATACGACCGCCGGCATGAGCAACGGCGATATGCTGCAACTGCAATTGCAGACTTTCCGCGATACGCTCGAACAGCATAAAGGCGAGAAAGGCCGCAAAATCGTATTCATACACGGGAAAGGCGACGGCGTGCTGCGGCGCGCTATTCTCGACGAGTTGCAGCGCCGCTACAAGCACTATGACTATCAGGACGCCTCGTTTCGGGAATACGGATTCGGCGCTACGCAGGTTACGATACGGTAACGGCGACGGTCGCCGTGCCGTCGGTTATTTGTATTCTTGCAGCAGGGCGGTAAGCTCTTTCACCCCTTCGCTCGCCCCTTTGGCGATGACGTGCGTTATCCGCCCGCTCACGTCGTTTACGGGGTTGGGGTCGATGAGGAATGCCGGCACGCCGGAGCGTATGTAGCGCAACAGCCCTGCGGCGGGATAGACATTCAGCGACGTGCCGATGACGACGAAAATATCGGCTTTTTCCACCTCCTCGATGGCATCTTCAATCAAAGGCACGGCCTCGCCGAACCATACGATGTGCGGGCGCAGCTGCGACCCTTTTTCGCAAAGGTCGCCGAGTTTGGTATCCAAGTGGTCGGGCGCGACGTCGTAGACCAGATTGTCATCGACCGACGAGCGCACTTTCATCAACTCCCCGTGCAGGTGTATGACGTTCCGGCTTCCGGCGGCTTCGTGCAGATTATCCACGTTTTGCGTGATGATGCGCACATCGAAATCGTTTTCGAGAGCGGCAAGCCCCCGATGCCCGTCGTTGGGCGATACGTTCATCAATTCCCGCCGTCGGGCGTTGTAGAAATCCAGCACCTGCTGCGGGTTGCGCGCCCACCCTTCGGGCGTAGCCACATCTTCGACGCGGTAGCCCGACCAGAGTCCGTTGCTTCCCCGAAAAACCGCCAAGCCGCTTTCCGCGCTCATGCCTGCGCCCGTAAGGACGACCAAATGTTTTTTATTCATGATGCAATGTGTTTTTGCGACGTTTCCTGCAAAATTAGAATTTTTTTTGTTTCAAAAAAGAAATCTCTGCAATAAAAACCGTATCTTCGCCTCGCTTTTCACGGAAATGTGAAAGTTTCCAATAAAATCATAACTCACGGATATGGATAAATTAAGTTACGCTTTGGGTTTGAGCATGGGCAACAACTTCAAATCGTCGGGCATCGCAGCGTTGTCGGTCGATGATTTTGCGCGCGGCGTGCAAGCTGTTTATGAAAATGCGAAACCGGAAATGAACTACGACGAAGCCAAGCAAATCGTGAACGACTATTTCACCCGTTTGCAGCAAGAGGTCGAGGAGCGTAATTTGCGTGCCGGAGAAGCCTTTTTGGCAGAAAACAAAAAGCGTGCCGGCGTGGTAACGCTGCCCAGCGGATTGCAGTACGAAGTGCTGGCGGAGGGCAAGGGGCGTCGTCCGTCGGCGACCGACCGCGTGCAGTGCCATTATCACGGCACGCTCATCGACGGTACGGTGTTCGACAGCTCCGTGCAGCGGGGTACGCCCGCCGTGTTCGGCGTCAATCAGGTGATACCCGGTTGGGTGGAAGCGCTGCAACTCATGCCCGAAGGCTCGCGCTGGAAACTTTATATCCCTTCCGAACTCGCATACGGAAAACGGGGTGCCGGAGGCAGCATTGCCCCCAACAGCGCACTCGTTTTTGAAGTGGAACTTATAAAAATCATTTAATCATAAAACAATGAAAAAAATCGTAATCAGTTTGGCGGCAGCCTTGTCGTTTGCCGCTGTATCGTGCGACTCTTGCAAGTCGGTTAAGGAATTGAACAGCGAAACCGATTCGTTGTCCTACGCATTCGGCGTTTTAGCCGGTTCCGATGTGTTGAACGGCGTTCAGCGTATGGACCCTGCTGTGGATATGGCTCAATTTTTCAAAGGCGCAAAAGAGGGCTTGAAAGGCGATTCCACCAAATTCTCGTATGAATTGGGTTACTCCTTTGCACTCTCCATGAAACAGCAAATGGAAAAAATGTACAAGCAATTGAATTTGACCGTCGATAAAGACGTGTTCATGGCGGCTCTTTGCGCTGCCGTAGAGAAAGATTCCACCGCGTTGATGAACGAGATGACTGCCCAAATGGCATGGCAATCGATTTTGACGGCTGCCGATGAAAGAAAAATAGCTTCGTCGCCGGAGGCTATCCAGAACAAAGCCGACGGTGAAGCCTTCTTGGCTGCCAAAGCAAAAGAAGAGGGCATCGTTGCCACTCCCAGCGGTCTGCTCTACAAAGTACAGAAAGAGGGCAAGGGCGAAGCTGCCAAAATGGGCGATAAGGTAAAAGTGAATTATAAAGGTACGTTGGCAGATGGCAAGCAATTCGATGCCAACGATAACGTGCAGATGACCATCGGTCAGATGGTGCCCGGATTCAACGAAGCCCTCATGCTGATGTCGCCCGGCGCCAAATATACGATATACATTCCTTCGGAGTTGGGATATGGCGTGCGCGGTCGCGGCGCCCTCATTCCCACCAATTCGGTTCTCGTTTTCGATGTAGAATTGTTGGAAATCGTAAAATAACAAATAACAGATAGTTATTATTTATGCAGAAAGGTTCGGGATTTATTCCGAACCTTTCTTTTTTTGAAACGGATTTTTATTAAAAAGAAATTTTAGAGAAAAAATACATTATTTCACTATTTGAATGAACAACAATATCAAAAAAGGTGTATTTTTGCTTTACCAAATCAGAATTAAAAACCGATATTATGGAGAAGATTGATAATCTTGACCGTCAAATCCTCGAAATCATCATGTGCAATGCACGTATTCCGTCGAAAGATGTTGCAGCCAAATGCGGCGTTTCGCGTGCTGCTATACACCAACGCATACAGCGATTGATCGATATGAATGTGATCGTCGGCTCCGGCTATCACGTCAATCCCAAAATTTTGGGGTATCGCACATGCACCTATATCGGAGTCCGTCTCGAAAAAGGCTCCATGTATAAAGATGTCGTGCCCGAGCTGTCGAAGATTCCCGAAGTGGTGGAATGCCATTTCACCACCGGTCCCTACACGATGCTCTGCAAGCTCTACGCCCGCGACAACGAACATCTGATGCAGTTGATAAACGACCATGTACAGCAGATTCCGGGTGTCGTATCGACCGAAACCCTCATATCGCTCGATCAAAGTCTTAACAGGGAAATTCCTATCAATAAGCCCGAAGAGTGAGGCGCATGGTCTGTTATAAAAAATCCGTCCTTTTGCAAGAACGGATTTTTTCTTTTCTCAATACTCCTTAGAACAGAATGCCGAGCGCTTTTTCTCGGTCGCGCAGCAGCTGCATGCGCAGCGATTCTATATTGTCCATGTGGTATTCCGGTCGCAGGAACTCCACAAATTCTATGCGGAGCCGCTGCCCGTAGAGTGAGCCTTTGAAATCGAACAGATGCGCTTCGATGTTTTTCTCCCGGCTGTCGGGCGTAACGGTGGGGTGCGTTCCGATGTTCAGCATACCGCCGTATTCTTTGCCGCCGTCGAGCCATACCCGTACGGCGTATGCCCCGTTGGCGGGAATTATCTTGTCGGCACACGCAGGAACGATATTGGCAGTCGGAAATCCGATGCGCCTGCCGAGTTGTTGTCCTTCCACTACGGTGCCTCCCAGACGGTATTCGTAGGAGAGCAGGCGGGCGGCTTCACGCACCTGTCCGCTGTCGAGCAGCCGGCGTATGACGGAAGAACTCGCTTTGCGTCCGTCGGGCATATAGGCTGCCGCTTGCGATACCGTAATGCCGAGCCTCTCGCCGTAGCGGCGGTAATCGTCGGGCGTGTCGCTGCTGTCGTGTCCGAACCGGTGGTCGTATCCCATTGTCAGATGCTGCACACCGTAACGTTCGTGTATCGACGCCATGAAATCATATGCCGACAAGCCGGCGACGGCAGGGGTGAAATCGAGCAGTATGCAGAAGTCGATGCCGGTCGCGGCGAGCAATGCCATTCGTTCTTCGGTCGTGGTGAGCAGCGGCATACGCTCGTGTGTCAGTACGGTTTTCGGGTGTTCGCGGAAAGTGATGATTCCCGATGCCAGCCCTTTTTCGGCGGCAGCGGTTTGTACGTCGGCGAGCAGGGCGCGATGTCCCGCGTGTACCCCGTCGAAAAATCCGATAGTGGCTGCCAATCCTTTTTCCGGACGGAACGGTAGAGATTCGATAATTTGCATGGTGTCGTTCAAGTCGGAACAAAAATACATAAACTTTTACATTTCTACCGATACACGACGGCGGATTAACGTTTATTTTCCCGATAGCGTGCGTTCAATGAGGCTGTCGTGGGCAATAAATTTGTTTTTTACATATAAAACATATATTTTTGCAAACAAACTAAAATTTATGTGCTATGAAAATGCTTCAGGAATTTAAGGAATTTGCCATGCGTGGCAATGTGGTCGATATGGCAGTCGGTGTTATCATCGGCGGTGCATTCGGCAAAATCGTTTCTTCGTTGGTTGCCGACGTTGTCATGCCGCTCATCGGTATTTTGATCGGCGGTATCGATTTTACCTCTTTGAAATGGACCTTCAAAGCGCCGGGTTTCGATTTGGCATCGCATGAAGTAACCGTGAATTATGGAAACTTCATACAGGTAACTTTCGATTTCTTGGTAATCGCTTTCTCTATCTTCATGGTGATAAAGCTCATCAACCGTTTCTCTGCGAAGAAGAAAGCTGCCGAAGAGGCTGCCGCTGCCGCTGCGGCTCCTGCTCCCGAACCTGTGGAGCCCGACGATGTGAAGTTGCTGAAAGAAATTCGCGACCTCCTCAAAGAGAAAAAGTAATTGCAATAATTTTATAAAGAAACGACCGGCGGCACGGTGTGCTGTCGGTCGTTCTTTTATCGGAATATCCGGTGTGATGCTCCTTTTATTTAGTTGGTTTTGCTGGTTTCGACGATCTTGTCTTTTTCTGCGTTCAAGTCAACCGTAAAAGCGGTACGATATAAGGGGCGCGATTCGACACTGGCGATTTTATCTTTTGTCGCGGTTAAGTTAGTTCCGCCGTGTGTTATCGAGCTATCTTTATCTTTGCCGTCGGAGAGAAAGATTTTTGTTGTACGGGTGTAAGAATAGCCAATACCGTAATTATCTTTTGTATATTCCACGCCCGTTTTGAGTGTACGTACTATTTGCAACGAAAAATCACTCGGGAATTTTTCGCATACAAAGGTCTTTTCCCATTTTCCCGTAACGGGTTCCGTTTGGGTCTTGCCGGCAAAATCGGTATATTCGGCAGTCAGGTCGAATACTTCTAACTGATCGGCGTTCGGCTCGATCGAAAAAGTATATTCCGCTTTCGTTATCGTTGACGATTCGGTAGGATTTTGGGGTTCATTATCTTTTTTGTCGTCGTCGCTGCATGAAGCGGCACCCAAACCGAGCAATGCTATGGCACAGCCTAATAGAAATGTTTTTGTAGTTTTCATAATGTTTTTATAATAAAAATTTTCAAGATGCTCTTTATTAAATATTCGGAGTTGACCCCGTTTTTACGACATGATTTTTTTCTTCTGTCAAGTTAAGCATAAAAGAGGTTACGTAATCATCTAATTTTAAGTAGTCTTCAATATTCTCTTTTTCTATATCCATTTTGTCCTCCCTATCAGAGCGTTCCAAAAAAATGGGGGTAGCGGAGTTGGAAAGGAAATAGTTTGTTTCGTCTGCATAGGTATAACCGAGATTATAAATTTCTTTTGTTAATTCTGCTCCGCTTTGGAGTGTACGTACTATTTTCAACGAAAAATTGCTTGGGAATTTTTCGCATACAAGAGTCTTTTCCCATTTCTCTGTCGTAATGGGTTCCGTTTGGAGCTTGCCGGCAAAATCGGTGTATTCGGCAGTCAGGTCGAATATTGCCAATTCATCGGCTTGTAGATCGATAGAAATGGTGTATTCCGCTTTTGTTACTGTTGCTTGAGGTTCTTGTTCATCTTTGTCGTCGCTGCATGAAGCGGCACCCAAACCGAGCAATGTTATGGCACCGCCCAGTAGGAATAAAGTTTTTGTAGTTTTCATAATGTTTAATTTTATGATATGATTTACGGTGCAAAGATATTAAAATAAAAGATATTAAAAATAAAAAAGGTTAGAAATTTTCTAACCTTTTTTGCGGTTTTTGTTGGAATAAATTACAAGCCTTTTTCCAGCAGGTATTTTTCGGCGTCGATAGCCGCACGGCAGCCGCTTGCCGCAGCCGTTACGGCTTGGCGGTACAGCGGGTCGGCAACGTCGCCGGCAGCGAACACGCCGGCAATGTTGGTGGCGGTGGTACGTCCGTCGGTTACGATGTAACCCGCTTCGTCGGTGGCGATGTCGGGGAACGCCTTTGTGTTGGGCGTGTGCCCGATAGCGAGGAAGAATCCGTCGATGGCGATGTCGATATATTCTTCGCGGTCTGTGCCCTTGTATTTTACGAGATGCGCTCCCTCTACGCCGTTTTCGCCGAACAGTCCGACGGTTTGGGTCTCGAACAGCACTTCGATGTTTTCGCTCTGCATCACGCGTTCCTGCATGATTTTGGAGGCGCGCAGGTAGTCTTTCCGCACGATCATATATACTTTCGATGCCAGATGCGACAGGTATATGGCTTCTTCGCAAGCCGTATCGCCGCCGCCGACTACTGCCACGCGTTTTTTGCGATAGAAAAATCCGTCGCAGGTGGCACAGGCGGAGACGCCTTGACCGGCATATTTCGTTTCATCGGGCAGTCCGAGATATTTGGCGGAAGCGCCGGTGGCGATAATCAGTGCATCGGCTTCGACCGTTTTTTCGCCGTCGATGGTAAGGCGGTAGGGGGTATGGGAAAAATCGCTTTGCGTAACGATGCCGTTGCGTATGTCGGTGCCGAAACGCTGCGCCTGTTGGCGCAGCTGTTCCATCATTTCCGTTCCCGATACGCCTTCGGGATAGCCCGGAAAGTTTTCTATATCGGTGGTCGTGGTCAGTTGTCCGCCCGGTTGTATGCCTTCGTACAATACGGGCGAGAGATTGGCGCGTGCGGCATAAATGGCGGCGGTAAATCCGGCAGGTCCGGAACCTACGATAAGACAACGGATTCTTTCGATTGTTTCCATAGTTTTGATGTTTAGAGTGTTTATGTCAGCGTAAATCTATGATTTCGGCATTCGGATATTTGTTTTTGTCGAAAACAAAATGGTCGGACGAAAAGTTTTTGCCCATTTCATACGATTGCAGCGTTATTTCTATTGAGGCGCCTCCCTCTTGTGTAACGGATAGTCGGGTTATTTCATTCTTCTTTGCGTCCCATGTTACCGTTGCGGATTGTATGTCCGACGGCTCTTTCGGTCGAAGTACGGCGGTGTACATATCTCCGTTTTTTTCGGTGGATTGGCAGATGAAATCCTTTTTGTACGATTGCAGCAGCCGGAGCGGATTGGTCTGTTCCAATTCTTCGGCTTCGGGGGTGCTGATATTCACTTCCTGTGCCGATTCGATGTAAGTCCATTGCGTCGTGCCGTCGAACCATACCGTCATGTCAGGGAGGTGCAAGACGAATTTTTCGCGCTGCATATCGAGCGTTCCTGCGGTTTCGTCGCCCTCTTGACACAGCGTGAAGTTTATCGAAATGCTTTCGGCTTCGCTTATTTTCGCAATGGCTTTGTCGAGCGAAGCAATAGCATTCTCTTCTGTCCTACCGGGAAGGGCAAGCAGGAGAAGGGGCAATATGAAAAGCATCTTTTTGAACATGACTATCGCAGCGATTCCAATATCTGATCGAGGTGCATATCGTCCATGACGAGGACTTGGCGGGCTTTGCTGCCTTCGAACGGACCGACGATGCCGGCAGCCTCCAACTGGTCCATCAGCCGTCCGGCACGGTTGTAGCCGATAGCGAATTTCCGCTGAATGAGGGAGGTCGAGCCTTGCTGGTTGGCGACAATCAATCGGGCGGCGTCCTCGAAGAAGGGGTCGCGGTCTTTCAAGTCGTCGGCGTTTCCGGTGGCACCGCTGTTTTCCGTCACATATTCGGGCAGCAAGTACGCGGTAGGATAGCCTTGTTGCGCTCCGATGTACTGGCAGATGCCTTCGACTTCGGGCGTGTCGATGAAAGCGCACTGTACGCGGGTGATGCCGCCGTTGCACGAAATCAACATATCGCCTTTGCCTATCAGCTGGTTGGCGCCCGGCGTGTCGAGAATGGTGCGCGAGTCGATCATTGACGCCACTTTGAACGCAATGCGTGCAGGGAAGTTGGCTTTGATGCTGCCCGTGATGATGTTGGTCGAGGGGCGTTGGGTAGCAATAATCATATGTAACCCTGCCGCACGACCCAGTTGGGCAATGCGCGCGATAGGCATCTCGACTTCCCGTCCTGCCGTCATGATGAGGTCGCCGAACTCGTCGATGACCACTACTAAATAGGGCATATAGCGATGTCCCTTTTCGGGGTTGAGCTGGCGGGCTATGAATTTGTCGTTATACTCTTTGATGTTGTGTACACGGGCGAGTTGCAGCAGTTTGAAACGACTGTCCATCTCCACGCACACCGAATTGAGCGTTTGCACCACCTTGTCGGTTTCGGTGATAATGGCATCTTCGCTGTCGGGCAGCTTTGCCAAGAAGTGGCGCTCGATAGAGCTGTACAAACTGAATTCCACCTTCTTGGGGTCGACCATCACGAATTTCAACTGCGAGGGGTGCTTCTTATACAGCAACGAGGTGATAATGGCATTCAGTCCCACCGATTTTCCTTGACCGGTCGCACCGGCTACCAGTATGTGCGGCATCTTGCAGAGATCGACCATGAATATTTCGTTGGTAATGGTTTTGCCCAATGCCAGCGGCAATTCGTAGGTGCATTCCTGAAATTTCTGCGAAGCGATAATCGGGCGCATCATTACCGTCTGCGGGTTGTGGTTCGGCACCTCGATACCTACTGTACCTTTGCCCGGAATGGGGGCGATGATGCGAATTCCGAGAGCGGCGAGGCTGAGAGCTATATCGTCTTCGAGATTTTTGATTTTTGAAATTTTTATCCCCGCTTCGGGCACGATTTCGTAAAGCGTTACCGTAGGACCGACGGTCGCTTTGATGGAGCTGATGCGTATGCCGTAGTTTTCGAGCGTGGTGATGATGCGCTGTTTATTGGCTTCCTGTTCCGCTATGTCGATATTGGTGCCGCTTGAATTGTCGGGTTTCAACAGGTCGAACGACGGGGGCATGTAGTACGACAAATCGAGTGTCGGGTCGTATTTGTCGAGCTTTGCCTGTTTCGTAGCTTCGGCTTCATTCTTGCCTGCGTTTATTTCAAATTTCGGTTCCTCCGGCGTTTCCGTCAGTTTGTCGGGAGCGGGGTTATAAAGTGTAAAATCTTCTTGCTCGGGCGTATCGAACGGGTATGGCATTTCGGCTGCCGGTGCAGCAGCATCGGGTTCGGAAGAATCGGACGCTGTAGCATCGATAATCGTCATTTCTATATCGGACGGAGTTTTTTCGATGGATTCGCCATTTTCCTCCTCTTGCGGGGCATCGTTCATCGTTGCTTCCGACGTAACGACCGGCTCTTTTTTCTTCCGCTTGATGAAGTCCATGCGGAACAGGTGGCGCAGCGCCGATATGGTGCGGCGGCTTATGGCAATAGCCAGCAGCAATATGCCGGCGATGATAAGCAGCAGCGTGCCGGGCCAACCGATTGCCGATTCCAGCCACAAGGTTACGTAATAGCCTTGATACCCGCCTAAAAAGAGATAGGAGTCTTCGTAGAGGTGGCGAAAGAAAAATCCGCAGGCAAGCGATACGATGATGCAGAGCGCGGCTGTATATGCCAATGCTTTGGCAGTGGAAAATGTGATGACTTTCATCAGTTTCAATCCCACGCTGCCTAAAAAGAACACGATGAAAAATGCCGATATGCCTATCCAGCGGTTTATGAACAAGTCGGCGCAATACGCGCCCCATAATCCTGTCCAACTATGTATGCCGTTCCCGATATAGCGGGGCGATTTTATCGAATGGTGGTCGATGAGGCTTTGGTCGGCTGCACCGGAAAAGAAAAAGGAGATAAACGAAATTGTCAGGAAGATGGTGAATATCAGCAGCAACAGCCCTCCGATGAAACGGGTGCGCTCGTCTTGCAGTACCCGTCGGGTTTTATGCAGGAAACCTTCGCGCGGAGGTATTGCGGCATTGTTCTCTTTTTTAGGCTTGGTATTATCGACTTTTTTGGTTGCCATATTCTCGTTTTTACGGATTACAAAAGTAATGACTTTTTGATAAAAAGAGCGATTTTATCGAGAAAACTTACGGTTATTTTTTCCAAAAATAAGAAGTAAAGAGTATCAGTACGGTGAAAATTTCAAGACGACCCACCAGCATATCGAATGTCAGCAGCCATTTGCCGACGGTGGGTATCGTCTCGAACGAAAAGATCATTCCGCCGAGTGCCGGACCGATGTTGCTGATGCAGGATATGGAGCAGCCGAATGCCTCTTCGAGGGTCAATCCCATAGCCGACAGCACCAGCGAACTGACAATCGCCAGAAAAGCGTAAATGAACAAGAACGCCAAAATCTTCGATACGATTTCGTAGGAGATGACTTGCTGGTTCACACGCACCGGAATGATGGCATTCGGGTGTATCTGCCGGTAAAATTCATTGACGGTATTTTTCATCAGCACGACGATGCGTATCACTTTGGCGCCGCCGCTGGTGGAGCCGGCGCACCCGCCGCAGAACATCAGCAGGCAGATGATGACGCAGAAGAAGGCGCCCCATTCCGCATAGTTTGAGGTAAGAAATCCCGTTGAAGAAATAATTGCCGACACTTGGAACAGAGCCGTGCGCAGCGTCCGTTCGATGCCCCATGTTTCGCCCGTGCCCGTTACGAACAAACCGGCGGCGATAAATACGGTGGCAATGGCGACGATGAACAGAAACCAGCGCACCTCTTCGTTGCCGAACATTTTTTTGAATTTGCCCTGCGTTGCCCAATATACCAATGAATAATTGACGCTCGACAGCAACATGAACACGATGATGACGTATTCCATGTAAGCCGAATCCCAATACATAAGTCCGTTTGCCTTTGTCGAAAAACCGCCAGTGGCAGCGGTCGTCATGGCATGGCATACGGCGTCGAATCCTCCCATCGGTCCGGCGAACAACAGGACGGCTATCAGAGCCGTAATGCCGATGTAGGTCGTCCACAACCGCTTGGCTGTCTGGCTGATGCGCGGACGTATCTTATCGTACATGATACCCGACGTTTCGGCGGCGAACAGTTGCACGCCGCCTCCGCCTTTGTTGAGCAACGGCATGACCGCCAACGTGAAAAGTATGATGCCCAATCCGCCCAGCCACTGCGTCATAGAGCGCCAGAGAAGTATGCCGTGCGGCAGGCTTTCGATGTCGTGTATCACGCTGGCGCCGGTCGTCGTAACGCCCGACATCGTTTCAAAAAAGGCGTCGGTTACATTGTCTATGCTTCCTGAAATCAGGTAGGGCAGCATTCCCACTACCGAAAAGAAGAGCCACGACGAGGTAACGATAAGGAATCCGTCGCGTTTGCCGAACGTTCGGTGTTCGGCATTCGGATATTGGAAATAGGCGATGCAACCTAAAACGATGGAAATGGCTGTCGTTATGGCGAATGCCGGAAAATCGCCGTCGCCATACCAAAGCGATACGCCCAACGGCAGGAGCAGGAACAGCGTCTCTATGCCGAACAGCACGCCGATGGTTTTGAGTATGAGCCGATAATTTATCTTGAACATGATTTATCCGAAAAGTTTCTCCAATTTATACAGTACCGTATTCAGACAGAATACCATGACGTGGTCGTTGGCTTCTATCTGCGTATTGCCGTTTACAATCATCGCTTTTCCGTCGCGTATGAGACCGCCGAGCGTCAGGTCGCGCGGCAAGTCCAAATCTTTGACCGGCTTTTTCGTAATGGCTGCGCCCTCTTTAACGACAAGTTCCGCCACTTCGGCATCGGAAAGGGCAAGGCATTTGGCGTTCGACGAATCTTCGTCGAGCAGTATTTGGAAAATGCGGCTGGCGGCAAGCAGTTTCTTGTTGATGACCGAACCGATGTCCAGTCCTTCTGCCGTAGGAATAAGCGAGAGGTTTTCGACTTCGGCTATCGTCTTGATTACCCCGAAGCGTTTGGCGGTGAGGCAGGCGAGAATATTGGTTTCTGCGCTGTCGGTCAGCGCGATGAAAGCGTCGGTATCCTGTATGCCCTCTTCCAGAAGCACTTCGGTGTCGCAGGCATCGCCGTTGATGATAGGAATGTCGGGTATCTTTTCGGCGAGCTGGTAGCAGCGGTCTTTGTCGATTTCGATGATTTTCATGCGCATCGACTCCGGCAGTATGCGGGCGAGCCGTATGGCGATGCGGCTGCCGCCCATCACCAATATCTTGCGGACGTCGATTTCTATTTTTCCGGTCAGCTGCTGTATGTCGTGTATATGTTCGGGCGTGGTGGTGAAATACACGATGTCGCCTGCCTCTATGATGTCGGAGCCGCGCGGTATGATGGTTTCCGACTTACGCCGTATGGCGGCGATGTGGTAGAGCAGGTGCGTCTTGTTCAGCTCGAAAAGTTTCTGATTGAGAATGTGGGCGTTTTCGCGTATTTTCGCTCCGATGAGTATCAGTTCGCCGTTGCATAGCTCGAACCAGTTGCGCGCCCAGTTGTGGCTCAGAGCGGTAATCATTTCTTCGGCAGCCAGCATTTCAGGATAGATAAGGTCGTCGACCCCCATCGCCTTGAAATGTTCGCGGTTTTCGGGCAGCATATATTCGTAGTTGTCGATGCGCGCCACCGTTTTGCGGCTGCCCAGATGTTTGGCGAGCTGGCAGGCTAAAATGTTCCGTGTCTCCGACGGCATGACGCCGATGAACAGGTCGGCATTGCCTACATTCGCCTGTTCCAAAATGTGGATAGAGGTGGGCGAGCCGGTAACGGTCATCAGGTTGTAATTGGAATCGAGCCATCGCAACGTTTCCACGTCGGTATCGATGAGGACGATATCCAACTCTTCTTTTGAAAGCAGCTTTGCCAAATGGACGCCTACTTCACCCGCACCTGCGATAACGATTTTCATATTGTAAAAATTTTTACCTTTCTATTGTTTCGCGCCGCCGCGCACGCATTCCGCTATGGCTGCGACGATGCTTTCTTCGTCCATGCCGCACAGGGTGTACAGCTCGGCTACGCTTCCGTGTTCGACGAAACGGTCGGGCAACCCGATGCGCTTTATGTGGGGCGTATAGCCGTTTTCCGCCATAAATTCCATGACTGCGCTGCCCAATCCGCCGTTCACTATACCGTCTTCCAGCGTGATGATGTGTTTGTATTTCCGTCCGATTTCATGCAATATTTCCGTGTCTATCGGTTTCAGAAATATCATGTCGTAGAGGGCTGCCGATATGCCTTGTGCGCGGACTTTCTCCACCGCTTTCTGCGCTATCTTGCCGATAGGTCCGATGGCGACGAGGGCGATGTCGGTGCCGTCGGCAAGGCGGCGACCTTTTCCTGTTTCGAGCAACTGCATGGGGCATTGCCATTCCACCTGCGACCCGCGCCCGCGCGGGTAGCGTATGGTGAAACACCCGTTGGCTTTTTGCGCCGTAAACATCAGGTGGCGCAGGTAGTGTTCGTCGATGGGCGACGCGATGGTCATGTTGGGAATGCACCGCATATAGGCAAGGTCGAATGCTCCGTGGTGCGTGGCGCCGTCTTCGCCGACCAGACCGGCGCGGTCGAGGCAGAACACGACGTGCAGGTTTTGTATGGCGACGTCGTGTATCACTTCGTCGAAAGCCCGCTGCATAAACGAAGAATAGATGTTGCAATAGGGGATAAGCCCCTCTTTGGCAAGCCCTCCCGAAAACGTTACGGCGTGTTCTTCGGCTATTCCCACATCGAACGTGCGACGCGGATATTTTTCCATCATGTACGTCATGGAGCAGCCGGTGGGCATGGCGGGGGTGATGCCCACGATTCTTTCGTCGGCATCTGCCAGTTCCACCAATGTGTGTCCGAATACGTCTTGGAAACGGGGTGGCAGATTCGTTTCGTCCGGCAACAGCCGTTCGCCCGTTTCTTTGTTGAACCGACCCGGTGCGTGCCACGTCGTGGCATCTTTCTCGGCAGGGGCGTAGCCTTTGCCTTTTACGGTCTTGATATGCAGGATTTTCGGCCCCGACATATCCTTGATGTTGTTCAGCACCCGCACGAGATGTTTCACGTCGTGTCCGTCTATCGGTCCGAAATAGCGAATGTTCATGCCCTCGAAAATGTTTTGATGTCGGGCGATGAGGGCTTTCAGGCTGTTGTTGAAGCGCAGTATGGCGCCTCGCTGTTTTTCGGAGATGAGGCGCATACGCACCAGCAGACGATAGAGTTTGTACCGTATGTTGTTGTACAGCGGCAGCGTGTTGAATCGGGAGAGGTATTTATGAAAAGCTCCGACGTTGTCGTCGATAGCCATATCGTTGTCGTTGAGAATGATAAGCAGGTTGTTCGGATTTATGGCGGCATTGTTCAACCCCTCGAAAGCCAATCCGCCGCCTATCGCTGCGTCACCTATGACGGCTACGACCAGACGGTCGGTTTCGTTTTTCAGATGGGAGGCGACCGCAAGACCCAACGCTGCCGAAATGGAGTTGGAGGCATGACCGGCGGTGAATGTGTCGTATTCGCTTTCGGCAGGAGAGGGGAATCCGCTCAATCCTCCGAATTTGCGGTTGGTGTCGAATCGCTCCCGCCGTCCCGTCAGTATCTTATGCCCGTAGGCCTGATGCCCCACGTCCCACACGATGCGGTCGTAAGGCGTGTTCAACACGTAGTGCAGCGCCACCGTAAGCTCCACCGTACCCAGACTCGAAGCGAAATGTCCGGGATTTTTCGAGAGCGAATCTATGATGAACTCGCGCAATTCGTTGCACACCTGCGGCAGTTGGTCGAGTTGCAGTTTCCGCAGGTCGTCGGGAATATATATGGTAGATAGTATTTCTCTTTTTTCCGTGTTCATATCCATGCAATAGAATTGCAAAGATACGTTTTTTTTACAAGTAGATGTGTCGTAGGCAAAAATAAATGAATTTTCCTTTTTTTCCCGAAGCGACGGCATAATTATTCGAACTCGACAACGGTGATGCCCGCTCCGCCGAATTGCACGTGTTCATCGTGAAAATCGCGTATGCCCGCCACGCCTTTCAGGTATTGGCGCACGAGCTGCCGCAGAATGCCCGTGCCCGTGCCGTGCAGAATGCGCACCTGCTCGGCGCCCGTCTGTATGGCGTCGTCGATGTAGTAGATGACCGCTTGCAGGGCTTCGTCGCCTCTCATGCCGCGAATGTCTATCTCCCGACGGAAGTGCAGCTGCTTGTCCCGCATACTGTTGGCGGTATTTTCGCTCACGAAGGTGGCTTTTGCCGTCGGGTTTCGTTTTATCCGGTTGGGGCTTGTTTTTTCGAGCAATTCGGTTTTTACGGTCGTTTTCACCTGCCCGAAGACGACGGTTGCTTTTTTCCCGTTTATCTCCACCACTTCGCCGGCGGTCGATTGCCCTTGCAGGCACACGGCGTCGCCTACGGCGATGACGCTTTCTGTCGGTGCGGGTTTCGCCTCTTTCTTGGGACGGTTTTTCTTTTCCTCTTTCGCCTTTATTTTGGAAATCTTGTGGGCAATGGTATCGTCGTCGCAGCTCTCTGTTGCCAGTCCGCTTTTGAATGCGGCCAACTCCTGTCTTGCTTTTCGGGTTTTCTCCTTTTCGGCGTCGGCTTCTTTTATCGTGCGAATGGTATTTTCGATGCGGGCGTTTGCTTCGGCGACGAGTTGCTCGGCTTTCTCTTTGGCTTCTTTGAGAATGCGCTTGCGCTCTTTCTCTATCGCCTGCAAATCTGCCGAATACCGCTCGGTGATTTCGTCGAGCTGCTTTTCCCGCAGGCGGATATTCTGACGTTTGTTTTCCCAATATCGTTTGTCCCGCACGATGTCTTGCAGGTACTTGTCCATATCGATGTAGTCGGAGCCCACTTTTTCCGACGCATCGGCGATGACCTCTTCGGGCAGTCCGATTTTGCGGGCTATCTCTATGGCGAACGAGCTGCCCGGATTGCCGATGGAGAGCTTGAACAGCGGCTGCATCAGGTGCCGGTCGTAGAGCATGGCGCCATTGACGATGCCGGCGGTATCTTCGGCAAAATGTTTCAGATTCTGGTAATGCGTGGTGATGACGCCGAAAGCCTCTTTCCGGTTAAAGCGGTCGAGCAGCGCTTCGGCTATGGCGCCGCCTATCTGCGGCTCGGTACCGCTGCCGAACTCGTCGATGAGCAGGAGGGTGGCGTTGTCGCAGTTCCGGACGAAAAATTTCATGTTCGTCAGGTGCGAGCTGTACGTACTCAGGTCGTTTTCAATCGATTGCTCGTCGCCGATGTCGATAAAGATGCGCTCGAAGACGCCCGTATGCGAATTTTCGTAAACCGGTATCAACATACCGCACTGCAACATATATTGCAACAGTCCCACCGTTTTCAGACACACCGATTTGCCGCCGGCATTCGGACCCGAAATGAGCAGTATGCGCTGTTTTTCCGTGAGCGTTATGTCGAGCGGTACGACCTGTTTCTGCTGCTTTTTCAACGCCAGATACAGAAGCGGGTGCACGGCATGATACCACTCTATCTGCCGACACTCTTCCACGTGCGGTAATAACCCGTTTATCTCCGCTGCCAACAAGGCTTTGGCGCGAATAAAATCGATGTCGGCAAGAAATTCATACGATTGCAGCAGGTCGGGCAGGGTGGGGCGCAGTTCGTCGGTGAAGCGGGTGAGAATGCGCACGATTTCGCGCCGTTCCTCCCCTTCGAGTTCCCGCACGCGGTTGTTGGCTTCCACCACTTCGGCAGGCTCCACATACACCGTTTTTCCGCTCGCCGACTCGTCGTGCACGATGCCTTGAATGCGGCGTTTGTAGGCAGGGCTTACCGGTATGACCAACCGACCGTCGCGTAGCGACGGAGCCACGTCTTTATCGACAAAACCATCGTTTTGCGCCTTTTTCAGAATCAGATTCAGACTGCGCGATATGCCTGCCGTCGTCCGGCTCAATTCGCGGCGTATCTCCGCCAATTCCGGCGACGCATTATCTTTCACACGACCGAATTTGTCGATGATTCGGTCGATTTTCACCAACAGCTGCGGAAATACCGCCACCTCGCTCGCCAGCGATTGCAGGTGCGGGTAGGGGCGCTCGCTCTCCTCATCGTCCGGCACGAGAAAATGCACGATGCCATTTATCGTTTCGAGCGACCGCCGCAGGTCGAAAAGCTCGGATTCATCGAGAAAAGTCCCCTCAATGCGCACGTGCTGCAACGACGGACGCACGTCGAAAAAATTGTCCGACGGAAAATTTTCCTCCGCCGACAGCAGCCGGCAAAACTCCTCCGTTTCCCGCAAGCGCGCATCGATGTCGGCAAACGAAGTCATAAACTTCATTTGCTCCACCCGCTCTTCGCCCAACGGACAAAGGCAGCGGTCGGCAATCAACCGGCGTATCTTGTCGAACCCGATTTTCTCTTCAAAATTCTGCGGATAAAACACAATCTTGATTACTTGAAACTGTGGCAAAGGTAATAAAAAAAACTCCACGTCGCTACCCACACACCTTGTAAGTATTGTCTGTTTGAATGATTTTTATTTAAAAGGATATTTTTGTAATGTTGCCTTTGCCGGTTGACTCTACCGTCCGATTTTTTCAACTCGCCTTGACCTTTATTGTTTTTACGGTAAAATATTGAAGAAAATGAAAAGAGGAGCTTGAAATCAGGTTCCTCTTTTTTATAGTTTTTTTATAAGAAATATCATTGTGAAAATATATGATATATACTATTCTCATATTGTGATAATTAGAGAAATGCACGTAAAAAGTGTAAAATAATAGTTTCAATCTGTCAAAGAAAAGAAAGTTAAAAAATAAAAAAGACGCTTCCGATAAAAAAAAAATCTCCGTTTTGTGTGAAATATAAATTTTTTATATACCTTTGTCGCTAAAAGGCACTGTAAAATGTCCGATGTTTGCATAGAACGCATAAAAACGACGCTTTCGGAATTGCAAGAGTTGGTGGAACTTATCGCAAAAAATTCCCCAGAAACGCCGGAAATTTTATACAAAATAACTCTCGAAAAGGGGGAGTCGTTATGTGAACAGGTGAGGGCATTCATTACCGATAACAAAACGGTTGCAGCGGCAGCCGTGATGCCTGATAAAGCTATTGAAACAAGCATTCCCGTGTCGGCAGAGGCTCTTGCGAGCGACACTTCTACCGGTGTGGACGGAAAAGAAGATGAGTCGAAGCCCGAAGAAAAAAACGATTCGGCGCCGGAGACTTCCCCCTTTTCATGGGATACTTCCGATGAGGACTTTTGTCTTTTTGACGGAATTATCCCGACGAAAAAATCGTCCGATGTCCCTGCCGCAGAAGATGAAAAAGCCGAAGAATCTGCCGTACTTGCATCGGCGGAGGACGAAACTCCGGCGGCAGAAGATTCGGTTCCGGACGAATCGTCGGAGACCGTTTCCGATAAAGAAAATGAAATTTCGGCATCGGAAAATGGACAACCGGTACAGGGAAAAGAATTAGAGACTATGATGAGCATCAACGACCGTTTTCTCTTTCGGAGAGAACTTTTCGATGGAGACGGGGAGTTGATGGCGTCCGTTATCGACGCGCTCAATCATATAACGTCATACGAAGCGTCGTTGGCGTATCTGCATACGCATTTTGCGTGGGATTTCGAGTCGGAGACAGTCGGTCTGCTGTGTATGTTGATACAGCAGCGTTTTGAGTAACAGCCATGTCGAAACTCTACATCGTACCCACCCCGATCGGTAATCTCGAAGACATGACGATGAGAGCCGTGCGCGTATTGCAGGAAGTCGATTGCATATTGGCGGAAGATACCCGCACCAGCGGAATCCTGCTGAAACATTACGGCATCAAAACCCGTATGCAGTCGCACCACAAATTTAATGAACGCCAAACCGTCGATGCGGTGGTCGAGCGGCTCTCTGCCGGCGAGACGATTGCATTGATTTCCGACGCAGGCACACCGGCTATTTCCGATCCGGGATTTCTTTTGGTACGGGCTTGTCGGCGGGCGGGAGTCGAAGTCGAGTGTCTGCCGGGAGCGACGGCATTCGTTCCGGCGCTTGTCGATTCGGGGTTGCCGTGCGACCGATTCGTTTTCGAGGGCTTTCTGCCCCAGAAAAAAGGTCGTGCCACCCGACTGAATGAGCTTGCGACCGAGCGGCGTACCATGATATTTTATGAGGCGCCTTTCCGATTGGTCAAGACGTTGGAACAGATGGCTGCGGTTTTCGGTGCGGACAGACAAGTATCGGTAAGCCGTGAAATCTCAAAGATTCATGAAGAGACTCTTTGCGGTACTTTTACCGAGCTTCTTGCCCGATATGCCGAACGGGAGCCGCGTGGTGAATGTGTAATCATAGTAGAGGGAACTTCGCTTGCGGAGGAGAAACCTCGAAAAAACATAAAAGAAAAACAACAAAAATAGAAACAACTTTTAAAAACAAAAATTATGAAAAAAGTAGTGTTAAGCATGACAGCCCTTTCGATGCTTCTTTTGGTATCTTGCCAGGGCTACAAAGATCAGATTGCTCGTTTGCAATTCCAAAACGACTCTATTGCGCAGGTAAACGCCCGCATTAGCTCCGAATTTGACGAATTGCTCCAAATGATGGACGAAATCGAAGCCGGTTTCCTGCAGGTTGAACAGACCGAAGCCGGTTTGAGCCAAGAAGACGGTGAACGTCTCAAAGCCGATATCGCTCAAATCGTGGACATTCTCAAAGAGAACCAAGCTAAACTCGCCGATTTGGAAAAGAAATATAAATCTCGCGGCTATACTATTTCGCAATTGAACAAAACGATCGAACGCCTCAAAGCCGAAAACGAAGAAAAAGTGGCTATGATCACCCAATTGCAACAAGAACTTGCACAGCGCGATGCCCAAATCAAAGAACTCGATGCTTCTGTTGCTTCTTTGAACGACAAAGTTTCTGCTCTTTCCGCTGAGTCTGCCGAACAGCAAGGTGTTATCGGTGCACAAGACAGAGTGCTCAATACCGTATATTACATGGTTTCCAAATATAAAGATCTCAAAGCCAACGGTGTTGTAATCAAAGGTCGTGCTCTGCAAGGCGAAGTAAACAACGCTTTGTTCACGGAAGTCGATTTGCGCAATCTTACCTCTATTCCTTTGAATAATGTGAAAAGAGCTACTATTCTGACGGCTCATCCCGCAGGTTCTTATACTTTGGTAAAAGAAGGAAAACGCTATACCGAACTGGCAATTACCAATCCTGCCGAATTTTGGAGCGTATCGCGTTATCTCGTAATTCGCGTTAAATAAAACGGATTCACAGATAAAAATAAAAAGCATCGGAATTTTTCCGATGCTTTTTTTGTGCTTTTATGCGACGGTATGCTTTTATTATGAAATTGACTTTTTGCCAGCAAAAGATAAATATTTTTCATCGTAAAAGAGAAAAAGTAGTAGGTAATCGCATTTAGAGTAAAAATAAAATGGCAAATTGTCAGAAAATATTTGCGGACGTCAAAATAATATGTATATTTGTAGTATTAAAAATTAACCCTTAAATCTTGACGTTATGAATATCCAGACAATCATGAACAATCTGTCGGCGAAGCACCCGGGCGAGTCGGAGTATTTGCAAGCCGTACACGAGGTATTGCTCTCTATCGAAGAGATTTATAATCAACACCCCGAATTTGAAAAAGCCAAACTTATCGAACGTATGGTCGAGCCCGACCGTATTTTTACTTTCAAAGTGCCTTGGGTCGATGACAAAGGCGAGGTACAGGTAAACCTCGGCTACCGCATTCAGTTCAACAATGCCATCGGTCCGTACAAAGGCGGCATACGTTTCCATGCGTCGGTAAATCTTTCCATTCTCAAATTTCTCGGTTTTGAACAGACATTCAAAAACGCTTTGACCACCCTGCCTATGGGCGGTGGCAAAGGCGGTTCCGATTTCAGTCCGCGCGGAAAATCCGATGCCGAAATCATGCGCTTCTGCCAAGCCTTCATGTTGGAGCTGTGGCGTCATCTCGGTCCCGATACCGACGTGCCTGCCGGCGATATAGGCGTAGGCGGCCGCGAAGTGGGCTACATGTACGGAATGTATAAAAAACTGGCACGGGAAAATACGGGAACATTCACCGGCAAAGGTCTTGAATTCGGCGGTTCGCTCATACGTCCCGAAGCCACCGGTTTCGGCGGACTCTATTTCGTACAGCAGATGTTGGCGACGAAAGGTATCGACATCAAGGGCAAGACCATTGCTATCAGCGGATTCGGCAACGTGGCATGGGGCGCAGCGACTAAGGCTGTGGAGCTGGGCGGCAAGGTCGTTACCATTTCCGGACCCGACGGATACGTTTACGACCCCGACGGCATCAGCGGCGAAAAAATCGATTATATGCTCGAATTGCGGGCATCGGGCAATGATATTGTAGAACCCTATGCCGAGAAATACGGCGTGCAATTCTTCCCCGACCGTCGTCCGTGGGAACAGAAGGTGGATATTGCCCTTCCTTGCGCCACGCAAAACGAACTCGATGCCGACGATGCCCGCCGCCTTATCGACAACGGCGTGATATGCGTCGGTGAAATATCGAATATGGGCTGCCGTCCCGAAGCTATCGACCTCTTTATCGAAAACCGCATCATGTACGGACCCGGCAAGGCTGTCAATGCCGGCGGCGTAGCCACGTCGGGACTTGAAATGACGCAGAACGCCATGCACCTCAGTTGGGACGCTGCCGAAGTGGATAAACGCCTGCACGGTATCATGCGCGACATACACGCGCAGTGCGTGAAATACGGTACGGAACCCGACGGATACATCAACTATATGAAAGGCGCCAATATTGCCGGATTCATGAAAGTTGCCCGAGCCATGCTGGCACAGGGCGTTATATAATCCGACCACATACCCGAATGCAGAAGCGGGGGCGAATCGTTCGTCCCCGCTTTTTTATCCTTTCCCGACAATGGCGTGTCGGGCGAGCTGTTCCATAAGAGCCGACTTGTACGAATCGGAGATGGGGATATACTCTTTGCCGAAGACGATGCGGTTTCGCTCGATGACTTTGATTTTGTCCGTCCGCACGATGAACGAGCGGTGCACCCGCACGAATTGTTGTGCCGGCAGCTGCTCTTCGAGCGATTTCAGACTCATCAGCGAAAGCAGCGGGCGCGGCTCGTCGTCGATATATATCTTTACGTAATCTTTCAGTCCTTCGATGTAGATGATTTTGGCCAGCTCCACCTGCACGAGTTTGTAGTCGGTCTTTACGAGAATGGAAGTCGGCGTATCGCTTTCCGGCGGTTGGGGAGCCGTGTGGGCAAACCATTGCCGAGCCTTTTCGCAGGCTTGCAGAAATTCGGGATAGGCAATCGGTTTCAACAGGTAGTCGAGGGCGTTCACCCGATAGCTGTCCACCGCATATTGTTCAAATGCCGTCGTAAATACGACCCGGCACCGCTCGCCGACGATGCGCGAAAACTCCAAACCGTTAAGCTCCGGCATCTGTATGTCGAGAAAGAGCAGGTCGGGGCAGTCGTCGGAAACCCCTTCCATCGCTTTCACGGCGTTGGTGTAAGAGCCGATGAGTTGTAGAAACGGCGTTTTGGCAACGTAGCTTTCGAGCAGGCTTACAGCCAGCGGTTCGTCGTCGATGATGGCGCAGCGTAGTTTCATGGCAGTTGTTTTTGCGGGTGCAGGGTCAAGGTGGCGCAATAGCGCGTATCGTTTTGCTCGACGGTGTAGTCGTAGCGTCCGGCATAGAGTATGTCGAGCCGCTTGTGCAGGTTGTCGAGCCCGATGCCGGAGCCGCTTTTGTCGCTTTCGTCTTTGGGGAAGCAGCTGTTTTCGATGCGGCATTCGATGTCGTGTGCGGCGGTTGCGCGCAGCTTTATGTGTACGAAAGAGGGGCGTGTGTTGCTTACACCGTGTTTGAATGCGTTTTCTATCAAGGCGATGAAAAGGAGAGGAGCCACCTCGATGTCGCGCTCTTTGCCGGTGGGCAGCTCCACGATGACTTCGGTGTCGGTAGTCAGTCGCAGCCGCATCAATTCCACGTAATTGTGGATAAAATCTATCTCTTTGCCCAACGGCACGTAGCGGGGCGTATTTTCATACAGCACGTAACGCATGAGTTTGCTCAGTTCCAGAATTGCCTGCTGTGCCTTGTCGGGCGAAATGGCTGTCAGCGAATAGATGTTGTTGAGCGTGTTGAAAAGGAAATGCGGATTGATTTGGCTTTTCAAAGTTTTCAGCTCCGCCTCCATGCGCTCTTTCTCCAGCGTTTCGAGTTCTTTTTCTATGGCGACCCAGCGGTTGGTTACTTTCAGCGCCACGCTCATGCCTACGGCTAAGATAAGCGGTATCATGTCTCTGAAAAAGAAACCGAATGCCGCTTGCAGGAAACTCTCTTCGGGGTGCGGCGGCAGATGCTGTCCGTGGCGTATCGCCATCAAGGCGAATGAAACGCAAACGACCATTACGAGGTTGAAAATCCAAAAACGGGAAAGCGATTTCTTGTCGAACAGAAATTTCTCGACCAAAAAGAAATAGTTGATGTAAAATACCGTAAGCAGGGCGAGCGGTATGGTGGAAAATCGCAGGTAATGCTGCAAGTAGCCGTTTGCCGTGTGGTCGGTAAAGAGCAGCGGCAAGCCGAATACGAATCCCCACCCGATGATGTGAATGGCGATGCTTACGGTTTTGTGTCGGCTTTCCGATTTCATGGATTCGTTTTTATTCGTATCGCAAGGCTTCGATAGGGTCGAGGTCGGCAGCTTTTTTGGCGGGGTACCAGCCGAAAAATACGCCGGTAACCGTGCAGACGGCAAACGACAGTACTACGCTCCACACCTGTATGAATACCGGCCAGTGGGCGATGCTCTTTACCGCCCAGCTTGCCCCGCAGCCCAAGACGACACCGATGACGCCTCCCGTGATGCTGATAAGCACCGCCTCGATAAGGAATTGGGCGAGTATGTCGATGCCGCGTGCGCCTACGCTCATGCGCAATCCGATTTCCCGCGTGCGTTCGGTAACGCTTACGTACATGATGTTCATGATGCCTATTCCTCCGACAATAAGCGATATACCGGCGATGCAGGCAAGCAGCGTGGTCATCAGGGAGGTCGTGGTGTTGAGCATGGTGCTTATTTCTTGTTGGGTGCGTATGGTGAAATTGTCGTCATCGCCCTCTTTCAGCTTGTGTTCGCGGCGGAGAATTTTGCCGATTTCGTCGGTGGCATACTCCGTCATATCTTCCGAGAGCGCCGAAGCGAAGATGCTTTGCAGGTAGGTTATGGCGAGCAGCCGTTTCATGACGGTGGTGTAGGGGGCAAGCACGACGGCGTCTTGGTCTTGTCCCATCGAGTTGTATCCTTTCGATTTCAGCACACCGATGACGCGGAACGGTATTTTGTTGAACCGTATCACTTTGCCGATAGGGTTGCTGCCGTCGGGAAAGAGATTGTCGACGATGGTTTTCCCGATGACGCACACTTTGGCGGAGCCTTGTATGTCGCTTTCGGTGAACATCGTTCCGTCTTCCACTTTCAACTGCCGTATATCCAAATATCCCAACCCCACGCCGTTGATGGTGGCGGGATAGTTGTTGTTGCCGCAGATGAATTGTCCCGAAGTGCTGACGTTCGGCGAAATGGCTGCCAGAAAATTGGTTTCGTTCCGCAGCGCTTCGTAGTTTTCCAGTTTCAGCGTCTGCATCTCCGACGGGTCGCGCCGCACGCCGCCGCGCCGGTCGCCGCCCGGGTGTATCATTATCATGTTCGAGCCCATTTCCGATATTTGGGCTTGAATACTTCTTTTCGAGCCTTGTCCGATAGCCAGCATGGTGATGACCGATGCCACGCCGATGATGATGCCCAGCATGGTGAGAAAGGCGCGCAGCTTGTTGTTGGCGAGTGCCCGAAAGGCTATTTTGAAAAGGTTGGTAGCGTTCATGGCGATTATTCTTCATCGTTTTTCGGCAGGGCGGCTAAGGCTTTTTCTGCCGACAGAATATTCGGGTTTGTGCTGTCTTCGATTACCTGTCCGTCGCGCAGACGTATGGTGCGGCTGCTGTATTGCGACAGTTCGGGGTTGTGCGTTACGAAGATGATGGTGCGCCCTTTCCGGTGCAGTTCCTGAAAGAGGACAAGTATCTCGAACGACGTTCGCGTATCGAGGTTTCCCGTCGCCTCGTCGGCGAGGATTACAGCGGGATTGTTCACCAATGCGCGGGCTATCGCCACGCGCTGCATCTGCCCGCCCGACATTTGGTTAGACTTATGGTTCAGCCGGTCGCCGAGCCCTACCGATTGCAGCGCCTCTATGGCGCGGCGCCGCCGCTCCGAAGCACTGACGGAGGAGTTGTACATCAACGGGAGTTCGACATTTTCGACGGCGGTCGTTTTGGGCAAAAGATTGTAATTCTGGAACACGAAACCGATTTTGCGGTTGCGCAATACGGCTCTTGCCGGTTTGCTCATGGTGCGCACGGCGATGCCGTCGAGCAGGTATTCGCCAGAGGTCGGCGTGTCGAGACAGCCTAACGTATTGAGCAGAGTCGATTTGCCCGACCCCGATGTGCCCATGATGGTTACAAATTCGCCTTCGGTGATGGTGAACGATACGCCGCGCAGGGCGTGTACCGTTTCATCGCCGACGCGGAAGTCCCGACGAATGTTCTGCAATTCGATGACTTTCTTTTCCATCTTAGCCGACGTTATTTCTTCTTGTTATTATTCCGATTGGGCGGACCGGGCATGAAAGGGCTCCGCTCTATACTGGACGTATTAGCTTCTTCCTCTGCCGCAGCACCCATTATCGCTTCTTCGACAACGACCGTTCCTTCGTCGATGCCGCCCAAAATTTCGGTCATGATGCCGTTGCTGATGCCGGTTTGCACGGGGTGGGCGGTGAAGGTGTTTCCGTCGCGCGTCCACAGTTTGCTGCTGCCCTCGCAGTCGACGACGATGTCGTCTTTACCGATGAGCGGAACCGTCGGCGAAAAACGCAGGGCGCGCGATGAAACGCTCAATACGTTTTGTTTGTCGAGTATGTAAATGGCGATGTTGGCGGTCAGTCGCGGTTTCAGTTTCAAATCGGGATTTTGCGCCATGATCACTACCTCGTAGGTAACGACGCTTTCCGAAGTCGTGGCGCCGGTGCTGGCGGTGCTTCCGAGACGTATCTGCGTTACTTTTCCCTCGAATACGTCGTTGGGGTAGGCATCGACGGTGAAACTTACCCGTTGCCCTTCCTCCACGCCGCCGATGTCGGCTTCATCGACGTCGGCAACCACCTGCATCTGCGTCAGGTCGGCGGCAATGTTGAAAAGGGTAGGCGTCTCGAATCCCGATGCCACTGTCTGTCCCTCCTCTACGTCGCGGCTTATTACCACGCCGTCGATAGGCGACGTAATGGTGGCGTAGGAGAGGTTGCGCTGCGCTTTGGCGAGTGCGGCTTTACTGCTGTCGAAAGCGCTTTTTGCTTTCTTGTAATTGTATTCCGACTGCTCGTACTCCATGTCGCTGATGAGCGATTGGGCGTGCAGACCTTTGTTGCGCTCGAAATTTTTCTTCTGGTATTCGTATTCTGCCAGATTTCCGTCGTAAGCGGCTTGTGCGGAGGCAAGTTCGCTTTGCAGGGTAACTTTGTCCATTTCGGCAATCAACTGCCCTTTTTTCACGACGGAATTGTAATCGACGTATATTTTGTCGATGATGCCCGATACCTGCGTGCCTACCTGCACTTCGGTAACCGGTTCGATGGTTCCGGTGGCGGTTACCGAGTTGGAAATGTCGCTTCGCCCTACGGTAACGGTCGCATACGAAATTTTGTGCTTTTCTCCCTTTTCGAAGAAATAAAAGTAACAGCCGGCAGCTGCCGCGACAGCCACACAGACGCCGATGACAATGCTTTTTTTCATATAGATGGAATGTTATTTCGTTAAAGAGTTACGGGTTTGTTTTGGTAAATATCCAGCAGTAGGCGGTTGAGTATCGCCATGTATTTGGCTTGCAGCACCTGTTGTTCGGCGGCAAGCAGGTTGTTCTTTTCCGTCAGAAGTTCGAGTGTATTCGCCATGCCCGAATCGAATTTGCGCTGCATCAGTTCGTAGCTGCTGCGGGTTGCTTTCACCTGTTCCTGCGCCGACACGTATTGCTCTTGTGCCGCCTGTGTTTCGAGGTAGAGGTTTTCGATTTCGCTCAACAGATTTTTTTTCGTATTCTGCAATTCGAGTTCCGAAGTCGTAAGAGAGATGCGGGCTTTCGATACCGCCGAGCGCGTGTTCCGGTTGCTGTACAGCGGAATGGAAAGCGAGAGTCCCACCGATTCGTTGAGTTTGTTTTTCAGCTGCTTGCCGGTGGCATCGTCGGAAATAGAGAGGTGTCCCGTACTTATACCTGCCGACAGCGACAGCGACGGGTAGTAGTCGGCTTTTGCGCTGCGCAGGGCGAGTTGTGCGGCGGCAATGTCGAGTTCGCTGCTTTTGATGCCCGGCCGGCAGGCGAGAGCTGTTTGATAGATTTCGTTTTTGGAAGCCAATGGCGCCAACACGTCGCTGTCGTCGATTTCGGGTACGACGATTTCTATGCTTTCGTCAATGCCCAACTCTAAAATCTGTTTCAGGGTAAGCCGGTTTTGTTCCAACGTGTTTTGCGATACGACGAGCTGGTATCGGTCGTTGCTATATTGGGCGACCAGTTGGGCGTAGTCGCTTTCCGACAGAGAACCGGCAGCCCGCAGTTTTTCGCCCCGCTCGCATTGCGCCTTCGACACCTCTACGGTGTTTTCGTTGATACGCACTGCCTCTTGGGCATAAAGTATTTGCAGATAGCCCGATACGATAGCCGACTCGATGTCGTCGAATGTCTCTTCGAGCAGGCTTTCCTGTTTCTGTTCATTGACTTTTTCGGTCTTTATGCGGGTGAGTTTTTTCCCGCCGTTGAACAGCGTCAGAGAGCCTCGCAGGTTGTAGCTGCCGGTAAATTGGTTTTTGTTGCTGCCGCTGTTGCCGGTAACGATGTAATTGTCGAGGTCGCTGATACCGGTTTCGATAAATGGCGAGTTGGTGAACTGGTAGCTCACGCCGGCGGTCAACGAGGGAAAGAGCTGCGCTTTGGCGTTGCGGCGGTCTATGACGCTGCTTTCGAGCGAAAGGCGGCTTTTCTTCAAGTCGATGTTTTGCTCGTAGGCATATTGCAGGCACTCGTTCAGGGTCCATGCTTTCGGCTCTGTTTGCCCGTAGCCGGCAGCGGATAGCAGAGAGGCTGCTGCGAAGAAAAAGATTCGTTTCATGAATGGTCTGTTTTTAGGAACAGAAAAGACGCGTTCCTCTATCGGCTACAAAGGTAAGAAAGAATATGTTAGCCGGCAACCGATTTATAAATAAACCCTGTTTTTATCGACGAAAAAACGATTTTTACCGCCGAACGAAAGAAAAAGCGAGTCGCTTTGCAGGCAGCTCGCTTTCGGTCTTGTTATACAAAGCACAGAATCAGCAGCTGGGCGGTGAGCACCCGTAGAAACATGGTCAATGGATATACGGTGGAGTAGGCGACTGCCGGCGCATCGTTGCCCGAAACTTTGTTGGCGTATGCCAGTGCGGGAGGGTCGGTCATACTGCCCGACAACAGACCCATGATAGTGAAGTAGTTGAGCTTGTAGCGCCACCGCGCGATGATGCCGATGACCAACATCGGAACAAGGGTGATGAGGAATCCCCAGAATACCCACAGCAGTCCGTCGCCGGTAAATACCGTCGCGGCGAAATTGCCGCCTGCCTCTATGCCGATACTGGCGAGAAAGAGGCAGATGCCTATTTCGCGCAGCATCAGGCTGGCGCTGGTCGAGGTGTATGTTACCAGTTTCATTTTATGCCCGAAGCGTCCTATCAGTATGGCTACCACCAACGGACCTCCGGCGAGTCCGAGTTTCATCGACGACGTCATACCCGGTATGGAGAGGGGCATACTGCCCAACAAAATACCCAAGAATATGCCGATGAAAATCGTAATCATGTTCGGTTCGTTCAACCGTTTCATGGAGTTGCCCAATCGCGATGCCAGTCGGTTGATGTCTTCCAGTTTTCCAACGACCGTGAGGCGGTCGCCGATTTGCAGCACGAGGTTCGGTGTAACGAGCAAATCGACACCGGCGCGGTTCAGTCGGGTGGCGTTCAACCGGTAACCCATGCGCAGCCGCAGCGAGCCGATGGTGCGACCGTTGTATTCCGACTTGGTAACGACGATGCGGCGCGACAGTACCGGCGAGGGTATTGCTTCCCAGTCCATTTCGACGATAGGACCGATAAAGGCTTTCAGCGCATCTTCGTCCTGCTCCGAAAGTACGGTCAGCAGCAAATCGCCCTGTCCGATGACGGTATTGTTGTCGGGAATGATTACTTCTCCGTTTTTCTGCACGCGCGATACCACGAAGTTGCGGTCGATGAGGGCTGCCAGTTTTTCGAGCGTCCGACCTACAATCAGTTGGTTTTCCACTTTGTAGGTTACGATATGGGGAGCCAGCGTACTGGCTTCGTTTTCATCTTCTATCTGTTTGGCTTCGGCATCGTTATTGATACGGAACACGAAACGGATAATGATTATCGCCAGAATGATGCCGATGACGCCCAACGGATAGGCGGCAGCATAACCCGACGCGATTTCGGGCACTTCGGTAATCTTTCCGTCGTATTGCAGCTGCGACAAGGTTTGCTGCGCGGCACCGAGTCCGGGCGTATTGGTTACCGCACCGGAGAGAATGCCCACCAGTTCGGGCATCGACACGCGGTCGTGCGCGATGGCGTAAATCGTGCAAACGACAACGATATTTAGCAGCACGACGCCGGCGGCAAGCATATTGAGCCTCATGCCCCCTTTTTTGAACGAAGAGAAAAAGCCCGGTCCCACTTGCAGCCCGATGGAATAGACGAACAAAATAAGTCCGAAATCTTTGGTGAAGTTCAGAATATTCTTTTCGGCGGTGAATCCGAAGTGGGCGACAAACAGCCCCACGAACAACACGAAAGTTACTCCCAATGAAATGCCGAATATTTTTTGCTTTCCCAAATAGACTCCCAACGCGATGACGAAAGCAAAAAGCAAAACGGTGTGAGCAACGGAATCGGTTGTGTACAATAGATTTTCAATCCAATTCATCTCTGTTTTGTTTTGAAAAATGGTTTGTTTTCTCCCGTCCGAAAACAGGCTGGCGGGAATTTCTTTTTTACCTTGATTTTTGCCGGCGCAAAGGTAGCGCTTTTATCGTTATCCGCAAAAAGATTTCAATCGTTTTGGAAAACCTTTCTGCCGTTTGTCGGGAAAAGTTTATTTTTGCAACGAAAAACAAACTTTTTCGATATGACGGTTTTGCATCGGGTTATCGTGGGCATCGGCTCCAACGCCGCCGACCGGGAAGCGACGGTGGCGAAAGCGTGCGCCATGCTGGCGGCGCGATTCTTCGATTTCCGGGCTTCGTCGATATACACGACGCCTGCGGAGGGCAGTTGTGCAGGGGCACCCGATTATTGCAATGCCGTAGCCCTGTTTTCGACCGATACCGAATGCGAAACGCTGGAACGCTTTTTCAAAGGTATGGAAACCGATTTCGGTCGCACGCCCGAATGCAAGACGCTCGGACTTGTTCCGCTCGACATCGACGTCGTCGTGTGGGACGACCGCATACTGCGCCCTCGCGATATGGCGCGGGATTATATGCGCATTGGGTTGCGACAGCTCGGCAAAACCTCTTTTCTCTAACGCAGAGCGCATCGTTTTCGTTCGGAAAAAGTCGGAAAGAAAAGTTTTTCCGATACCGAAAAATGCTTCCCTTTCCGCTTGCTTTTATCCCGTTATTTGAATGCGACGTGTCCCGGACTCACTCCGGCAAATACCGTATTTTCTATTTCCCCGTCGGGCGTGATGAAATATACCTTTCCCGACGTTGTATAGTCGCCGGCATCGGTTACCACCAACTTTTTCGTTATCGGATTCACCGTCAGGCTGTACGGCGCTACGCCTTCGGGAATGAAATGCCCTTCGCTCACGGCTTGGCTGTTCAAGTCGATGGTGTGGCTCGTGTAGGTAGTTTTGCCTGTTACATCGCTCCATTCCGATGAGTAGACGTAGGCGATGTCGTCGTCCATACCGATGTCGGAAGCGGCGATGTTCAGCGTTTTCACCGTTTCGGTAGCAAGGTCGATGACGTAGAGATTCGACGGAATATCTCCATAATTTCCGCGCGAGGTAACATAGAGATTGCCTTTGCCGTCGGCTTTGAGGTGATGCAGGTTTATCGCCACCTCTATTTTTTTTGATTCCGTGAACGTGGCGAGGTCGATTACCGATACCGTGCTGTCGTATTCTCCCGAAAGGTAGCTGTAGCCGCCGGAATTGGCGACGTAGAGTTTTCCGCCGACGACAGCCATTTCTTCTGGCTCGCGACCTACGCTTACGCTATCGACCACTTTGGCGGCGGCAATATCTATTTTATAAACTTGCGCAGTGTATGAACTTACATACGCGTAGCCGCCCTCGAAGCAGATGTAACGGCAGTTGGGCACATCGACGCCGGCAATGTGTTTGGCGCTGTCGGCGGTCATGATTTCGACCTTGTGCGAACCGTTCATTACGGCATACAGACGGTTTTCGTAGATTTTCAAATCCGTACCTGTACCGCCCAGCTCCATGGCGACTTCGGGATTGCGCGACGGATAGATATTGGTATAATACGTTCCGTCTTCGGCATCGAAGAAGTCGAGTGTCGCATTGTTTTGACCATAGTTGCCTTCGTTGAGCAGATAGAACGAACCGTTGCCGGGTGTCGTCGTTTGAGTGTCAGGCAGAAGCAGTTTTTCGTCTTCGTTGTTGCAGCCGCTCAGGAGAGCTGCCGCGCATAACCATGTGCATAAAAGACTTTTTTTCATACGTAGATAGTTTTTAGGTGTTTAAGGGAACGTTTATTTTTTAATGCAAAACGGGTGCAAAGATACGACTTTTTTCAGTTGTGAGCTTTTTGTCTTTGCAGTCGTTTCATTGTTTGAGAAGCGGGGCATATCCGCTGCCCGACGACGTGGAGATGCGCACCATGTACAGCCCAGCCGACAGTGTTTCCACCGATACCGGTTCTCCTTTTTCCACCGGCGAGGAGAGCAGCCGCTGCCCGTCAAGGCTGAAAATGTCGACCGTCACGCTTTCTTCCGTATTTATCGTAAAATACCGTTGGGCGGGATTGGGGTAGATGCGGTATGTTTTTTCGGACATGGCAGTTTCTCGGTTGCTTGAAAGTCCCGAAACGGTTACGGATATTTCTTTCTCTACGGTTTTGCCGTTGGAGTTGAATACGACCGTCAGGGTCGCGGTGCCGTTACCGACCGGCTCTGCGATGAGCGAATCGTTTTCGATGCGGGCATCGAGCACGGCTTTATTTGTCGTAATCACCGATTTCACGATTGTGCAGGCAAGATTGTCGTCGTCGGACACTTTGTCGCCCAAATAGAGCGAGAAACGACGCTGTTCGGAGTCGAAGACGATTTTGTCGGGAAATTCATCAGAGACGACCGGTGCGGCAGTGTCGGGAAAAATGACTAACGCCGGAAACCAGTAATTGCTTTCCAAGTCGTATTTGCCGGCGACTTTCCACGTTTCTCCGCCGTTTTTTGAAAGGCGAAGCATACGGTATTTCCGGCTTGTGTTCGAGCGATATATCATGGCATATATATCGTCGGTTACAGGGTGTATGCGGAATCCGGCATGATATAACGTCCAACTTCCGTCGTCGTACGTTCCGAAATCGAAAATTTCGGAACTCGATTCGTTGTCGATGTCGTAACAATAGATGACGTCCTGTCCCCACCAATCGTTTGTTTGGGAATAAGCCCAATAGATTTTGTTCTCCTGATAGGAGGCACAAAACGGGTCGGCTGTCCACGCATACCACGATTCCGGCAGCGGCACGGGAACAGGGTGCTGTTCGGTTTTCAGCGTGTAGGGGTCGAGGCATACGAGGTTGTCGTTGCTGCTGAGCCACAGATTTCCGTCACGGGCGGGAATGACAGAGTTGTATTTTCCTTCGATGATGGTTTCCAGTGTATGCGTTTCCGTGTCGATAACCAGCAAGCCTTTTGCCTGATGTACGGCGAAAGCGTACCTCCCGACACGTGTCATCATGCCTATCTGGTCGTCGTAGAGGCTGCCGCTGGCGTTTCCCGTGTTTTCTATCATCGCGCCGATGCTCATCTTGTCGATATCGAACAGGTAGATGCCGTTACTCGTACCGAGGTAGCCGGTGTGCCGGTCGATACCGAGAAAAGTGCGCCCGTCTGCCGATGCGCTGTTTCCGTTTTCGGGAGCGATGTCGGCGAACTCTTTTTCCAGTTTCATCGTTCGGGCGTCGCACACTGCCAGCCGGCTGCCGGTAATTGTCGCGCCGCCGTCTTTCTCCTGTTTCGATACGATGTACATACGTCCGTCATAGATGGTTCCGAACTGGGAAGTACACCCCAATTCGTGTCCCGGATTCTCTTTCTGAAAGACGCGATATACCCATGTGCAGGAATCGGTGAAATAGTTGATTGTACTGTTTTGGTGTCCGAACCAGTCTTCGTTCAGTACGAAAACGCCGGTCGTATAGTCGCTCCGGCTATCGGTCAGAGTGTCGTCCGTGTTTTGGGAGCGGGCATTTCCGCTGTACAGACAGATGCCGCAGAGGAGGAGAGGAAAGATTTTTTTCATAGCTCCGTTTTTTGAAAAATCGGGGAGAATGTACTCATGCACACTCTCCCCGCAAGAAAGACTTATTTGATGGAAAGTTTGCTTCGGAAGTTTCCGACTTTGACGATATACAGCCCGGCAGGAACGTTCAAACCGAATGTCTCGTGCGTCGTATGGCAGATTGCCGACAACAGGACGATTCCGTTGCTGTTGTACAGCATCACCGTTTCGCCTGCGGCATTTTCGATATGCAGTGTGTTTTGGGCGATGTAGATTTTCTTGTCGGATTTGTCGCTGCTTGTCAAAGCATCGACATCAGGGTCGGTTTCGACGGCGATGATGCGTATAGCCATCTCATCGCGGGCGAGCATATTGTCGCGGTTGATGGCGGTGATGGTAACCGTGCCTTCCGCCAACCCTTCGACCGTACCCGTGCTGCTCACGAGGGCGATATCGGGATTGCTGCTGCTCCACCATACCCGTTTGTTGGTCGTGTTTGCCGGAAGCGTTTCGAGCAAGAGCGGCATTTTTTCTCCGACTTTCAACGAATCCGCTTCGGCAGAGAGGTGCAATTCTTGTGCCTGTTGGTTTTCAATGGTTAGCTCTATTTTGCCGATAATACCCGAGCCGTCGGTTGCCGTTGCCGATATTTCGACCGTGCCGGCTTTCAGGGCGACGACACTGCCGTTGTCATCGACGGCGGCGGTCGCTTTGTCGTGGCTCAGCCACGTAACGACGGGGTTGCCTTCTTCGGGATTGACTTTAGCTTGCAACTGTAAGGTATCGCCTACGACAAGGCGGGTGGTATCGGCTTGTATGCCGATTTCGGTAATTAACGGAGCGATGTGGTAGAGACACGAATCGACCAGACCTACCGGCATACAGGTGATGCGTACCCACACATCGCCGATGGCTTCTCCTTTTACATATCCGTAGGTGCTTACGGTGGCGATGCTGTCATCTGCCGATTCGTAGAGGAATGTTTGTTTTCGCCAGTTTGCGCTGCCGGGTTCGAGCGTGTAAGACATATATTCTGTACGTCCGGGTTGCAGGTACGATTCGTGCTTGTCGAGTATGCAGACGGTCGGGTATATCGTATCGACGGCTGCAATCATCAGGCTGTCGCGCAAGGCAGGATTGTCATTCGATATGGCGGTGATTACCGCGTTGCCTTTTCCTTGTATTTTGATAGTACCGGTTGTACTTACCGTGGCGACATTATCGTCCGACGAATGCCACGTCAGCGTTTTGTCGCTGGCGTCTTCGGGGTAGAATGTTTTGGTGAAAGAATAGATGTTGTCATCTTTTTCATACAGTTCGGGTTGGTCGGGAATGGCTATGGTAAAACTGTCGAGCGGAACGTAGGTTACGCGCACAAGGCAGGAATCGACGAATCCGCCATCGACCGAAGTTGCTCTGATGATTGCCGTACCTGCGCTTTTCGCTGTTACCGTGCAGTATGACGATGCCGATTTTGTCGATAGGGTGGCGACACTTTCATCGGAGGTTGTCCATATCGCCGATTTGTTGGCGGCGTTGTTCGGCGTTACCGATACTTCGAGGCGTTGGGTTTTCGGTACGATTAAATCTACCGTATCGTGGTCTATCGTCATACCCGTTACCGGATTTGCCAGTACGACGACAGGAATACGCAGCGTGTCTTTTGTTTCTGTTATGATGGCTTGCAGCAGAGTCGTGTCTGCCTTTTTTCCTGTTATGACGGCGCGGCTGTAACTGTCCCACGAAGAGAGTGTATTTGTTGTAACTGCCGCAATATCTGTATCGGCAATTTTATATGTGGTCGATTTGCTTGTCGCATTTTGCGGGTAGTATCGGAGTAGGAACGTATCTTTGGCGCCTGCCAGTACGGTGATGGTATCGCGCGGACAGACGACGGAATCCAGCGCTACTGCCGATACCTCGACGATTAACGTATCTTTCAATTCCGGATTGTCATCGGCGGTGGCGTATAGTTTGTAGCTGCCGTCTCTCAAACCCACGATGCGTTCGTCTTCGGTTATTTCAACTCCGGAATAACTGTTGGAGGAACGTAAGGAAATATGCTTGTCGGTGGCGTTTTCCGGCAGGAAAGTAAATCGGAGAGCAAGGGTGTCGCAGGAGTTCAGGGATACCGTATCGGCGGTAAATGCGAAATTTTGAAGTGAGCGTTTCACCCGGATGCCGATCTGTTTTTCGACTTTCCGTCCGTTGGACACGAGTTGCAGGGTAATGCTTCCGCTTCCGTCTTTGTCGGCTATCGGCGTAACGGTCAGGCTGTCTCCGAGTTCAATCCTGAACGGAGCATTTTCACTTGTCGTTGCCGTGAGGTTGAAGAGTATGGCGGCATTATCGTCGTCTGCAGCCGTGAACGGGAGTGTGGTGCGGTCGCTGTTCGTTTCGAGTGTCAGGCTGCCTTCGACGCTCAATTTGGGCGTTATATCGGCTGTGATGCCCAGTATTGCCGGCGCTTCCGATTCGTAACGGTCGAGCAGGTCGCCGCTTTCGACATCGAGCAGATACACGACGGCTTTGCGGTCGAGCGTATCTTCGGCAAGGATAGCCAATGCCTCTTTTTTATAGTAGAGGCAGAGGTTTACCGGTACGACGCCTTCTTCTTCGCAAGAGAAGAACGGGTAGCCGGCTGTTGCGGCATTATCGGTATCGAAGCGGATAATCTGCTGTCCCGAAATCCACCAGAAGTAGTTTTTCTTGGCGTGGGCGACGATTTGTCCTTTGCCCGTGTAGTGCGACATAGAAGAAAAAGCGACCGTTTTGCCGGTTTGTTCGCCGGCGATGCAGTCGAGGGACGACCCGTAAATTCCCCAGATGCACCCGTTACAATCCTGTATCAATGTTTCATAAGAAGCATTGAACGATGTAATCAAACGGTCACTTTTGGTATCGACGATGCTCAATCGGTTGTTTTGCAGAATGTAGGCGCTGCCTTTTGCAACGACGATTTGCCTTACCGGTGCGTCGCTGTTCAACGTGAGCGTGCCTGAAATTTTTTTGTTTTCGAGGTCGTATATGCCCACGCCCTTGTTGCCGTAGAGATAGAGTTTATCGGGCGATATGCCGGCAATGGAGGTGAAGCCTTGCGTTTCCGTTTCGCCGCTCTTTTCCAATCCTTTTTCGGTAGCGGTTATCAATCGTTTGTCGGTGAGGATATAAGTATAGCCTCCGAAATTGAACAGGGTTTGTATGCGGTCGTCTATGGCTTCGCCGTTGATAGAGCGGAATACGTCGTATTCAAAATTTCCTTTTTTTGTGAGAAACGAGAGCGTATTTTTCTCGTCGAGGAACAATATACCTTCATTGTACGACGTGGCAGGCTCCGGTGCGGGAGCAAACGGTTTCCACGGATATAACTTCATGCCCGGCTCGAAATTCCAGCCGTCCCACGAGCCGTCTTTCAATTTGCGTGTCGATGCACCTACTTGGGCAAATGAAAATTCCGATGACGCATCGTCTTTTACCCAGTAAGACCAAAAAGCCTGATACCAGCCGCTTCCCCACAAGTCGTCGGCGTCGCGTGCCGACCATGAATCGTAATCGTAATTCATGTTTCCGGTGATGTAGTACCCGTTGGGAAGGAGATATTCTTCGTTATCCAAATACAGGGCGATGTCGCCGTCGTTGTCGAGGTCGTAGCCCATGCCGCCGATGGTAAGACCGTAACCCGTAGGTCCTCCGAAAAGGACGTAAAAACGAGGGTCGGCTTCGGCAATGGCTTTCACCATATCGTCGCCGGATGATTCGCCGTCCCAGCGGTAACCCCATGCAAGGGCTGTCGTTTCGCGGTCGTCAGTCCATTGTACGACAAGAGCCGCGCGGTTTTCGCCTTCGCCTACCCAGAAGTCGATGTCGTCGAAGGTGAAATCTTCACCGGTTGCCGCTATCGTTTGGGGTTGTTCTGCCGAGAGCGTTTTCATTTTCGGATTGAAATACGGAATGCCTTGCACCCGCATTTGTGCTGCCGAATTTCCTGCTGCCAGCAGGAGAATCCCTAAAAAGATGAATAACTTTTTCATAACGGAGAATGGTTAGTTTTTAATGATCTTATATGATTTGTTTCCGATTTTTGCTAAGTATATGCCGACGGGGCAGCCGCTCAGGTCGATGCGGTTGGTTCCGACTTCGATTTTTTTCTGCAAAATCCGGTTTCCGGCAAGTGCCAGTATTTCGATAAGGCACGCTTCATTCGATTCTACGATGAGGTGTGTTTTTACGGGATTGGGATAGAGATTGCAAACGTGCTGTTTGTTTTCGTGAATGTCGGACATCACGGCATCGATGTGCAAATCTTCCATGCCCAATATTTCGGTGGAACATTCGCCCAGCCAGCCGTTGTATTGATTGACACCCGTATATACCTTTATGAAGTCGGCGCCGGGCAGATGTGCGGGGTTGCCCTCGCTATCGACCGCCCAGCCGATGTCGATATGCGACAGCGTATCGGCGTTGGGGCGATTGTCGGCGTACCCGAATCCGTAGGCATACAACACGAAATAAGTGCCGTTGCCCGACTCGTCGATGCCGTTGTCGGCAAGCCGCGTTCCGGTGAACGTCAGGGAGTCGTCTTTTATCCATTCCGGATAATAGCTTTGCGCGTGGAACGTGTTGCGCGGCATATAGCTCGTTATTCCGCGATTGTCGTTCCAACGTATGTAGGTGGTGTCGTTCAGAAATTTGTTGACGGGGTGAGGGGTTGCCACGTGGTCGGGCGCGGGGCGGTGATAGGTGATGGAATAGTTTTTCAGCGTCTCTTTTTTCTCGTATTCGCTGCCGGCTATTTCGTACCATTCGTCATCGTCGGGCTGTCCGTTGCGGTTACGGTCGTAAGCCACCATGACGATACCCGGTTCGCAGCTCCCTCCGAGCGGGGCATCGGGACGGGGATTGGCATCGGCATAAAAGGCGTTGCCCGATATTTTGAAATCGCATACGCCGGGCACATCGACGATGGTGTGGTCGAATGCCACGACGACATATCCGCCATACCCGCCGAGCGAAATCATGTTTTTATTATTGTGGGCGATGTATTCTTCGGCTTTGGCTCGCATGGTCTCTTCCGTATCTCCGCCTTCGTATTCGGGCAGTTCGTTGACGAATTGTCCGGGTGCGGGTCTGAATTCGACTACTTTTGCGATGTACGGCGATTGCGCCGTTGCCGGAGAAAAGAACGTGCCGCTGCCCATGAGGCAGAGAAACGATAAAATGGCTTTTTTCATATCCAATTTTTTTTAGTTGGTGTAGGTATGTTCTATCCGGTATTCGCCTTTGAAGGCGAAGTGGGCGGGAATGTTTCCTGCCGGCACTTTCCAAAGGCGTTTTCCTTCGGGGGAAAAGCAATACAGGGTGCCCGATACGACATAGTTTTTCGCATCGGTAACGTAGATTTCTTTGGTTATGGGATTGACGGCGATGCCGTAGGGAATTTTGATTTCGGCATCGGTGCCGTCGGTGATGAAGCTGCGATTGACGATGCGGCGCTCTTTCAGGTCGATGATGCCGTAGGTAACGGTGTTTTGTGCTGTCGTCCAGTTCCACTCGGTGCTGTACACGTATGCCGAATCGCCGTCGATGCACATATTGCTCACTGCTATGTCGAGTGAATCGACAAGCCTGTCGGTGCGGGCATCGATGACGTACAGCTTGGAATGGGTGTCGTAATAGTCGCCCCGAGAGCTGACGTACAGATAGCCGTAGCGGTCGCCTTTGAGGCGGTGCAGGTTTATCGCCACCTCGATTTTCTTTATTTCCCGAAACGTGGCGAGGTCGATTACCGACACCGTGTTGTCGTAGTCGGGTACGCGGTAGCCGCCGGAATTGGCGACGTAAAGTTTTCCGAAACGTATTTCCATTTCTTCGGGCTGGTAGCCGACGGTAACGGTATCGACCACTTGCAGGGTCGCCGTGTCTATTTTGAATACGCACCCTTTCGGCGCGTGCGGGTCTATCCGAACGGGTGCCACATAGGAGCTGACGTAGGCATATCCCTCATGGAATCTGATGTACCGGCAGTTCGGCAGGTCTATTTTCCCGATATACGAGGCATCGGCGGCGCGCATCACCTCCACTTTGTGCGAACAGTTGATGACGGCATAGAGCCGGCTGCCGTAAATTTGCAGGTCGTTGCCTACGTCGCCCAACTCCTTGATGACCGTAGGATTGGTTTCGGCATAAATATTTTTATGGTATTCACCGGTCGTTGCGTCGAAATAGTCGAGGGTCGAACTGTTCGTTCCCATGTTTCCTTCGTTGAGCAGGTAGAAGCCGGCGACGGAGGTGTATTGCGGTGTGGTCGTTTCGTAGGTGTCGGAGTAGAGTATCAACTCTTCGTGCCGGCAGCTTGTTACTGCTGACAGACAAAGCAGTAGAAGTGGAAAGAGTATCCTTTTCATATCTCGATGCGTAAGATGACTTTGAAGTTGATGCCCGGCATGGGGTAGTTGGCTACCACGTCGTAATGCTGGTTGAAAAGGTTGTTTACCTCGCCGGTGGCGCGGCATTTCACTTTTTTCACCGAAAAAGAGTAGTTTGCCGAAAAGTCGCTCGTGTACCACGGTTGCAGGCGGGTGAGGCGGCTGTTTTCCGACGAACTGTACCGTTCGCCCGTGTAGATGAAACTGTAATTGAAGTTCCACCCTTTCCATTCGGCGCTCAGCAATGCCGAGCCGCTATGGCGCGGTATGTAGGGAATTTGGTCTTTGTAATAGCGGTCGGCAGGGTCGGTGCAGTCCTGCGCCCGCTGGAAGGTATAGCACACCCGTACGTTCAGACCCACTTTGCCCCACAGCACGCCCGCTTGTGCCGCGAGGTCGCAGCCGCGTATTTCCACGCGCCCCAGATTGAGCATCGTCCAGCGGAACTGCTGTCCCGTAGGATAGGCTACGATTTTGTTGGTAACTACGTTGTAATAGCCGTCGCCTTGCAGCTCGAAATGGCGGAAGGCTCCGTGCGTCCGGTTTTTCCGGAAAAGGAATCCGCCGTCGTATTGCACGGTGTATTCTGGTTTCAGGTATTTGTTGCCGATGTCGGTGTAGTAGAGGTCGTTGAAGGTGGGCATACGGAACGATTTTTTACAGAATGCCCGCAGTTGCAAATCGTGATGCTCCAACGGTCGGAACGATACGAAAGCCGCCGGCGACAGCTCGTTTTTGTTTGGCGAAGCCGCCGACGCTTTTTGTTTGTTCCGCACACTCTCCTGTATGAATGTTCCCAGCAGGCTGCCCTGTATTTGCACCCGTTCCCATTGCATCGTCGTGGCGATTGCCGCCATTTCGGTGTAGCGGGTGGGGAAGGGAAAGTCCCGCAAATCGGCATTCAGGGTGTTCCATTGAAAATCGGTCGATAGCGAAACGTCCCACCACGAAAAGAGCGTTATCTGCTGGGCTGCCGACAGGTAACACTCGTGCTGGCGGTAATGGTTGTGTATGTATAACTCCCGATAGTCGTCGCGGAGATATTCCGTGTAGTCGTAGGCGTATTTGCCGTTGATGAGCAGGCGGTACCGTTTCCCGAAGTTGCTCCGGTAATGCCCTTGTGCAAAAAAATCGCGATCCCATTGCCGTTCGCCGTGCCGCCATACATTATTTAATATAGGACCCGGAATGCCCCGCTCGGAATCGTAATAATAGAGTTTGGCGTTCCACTCGCCCCGCTCGGAGGTGCCGAAGAATCCCCCTTCGAGCCGCAGCGCCTTTATATCGCCGTTTTCCCGCGTCGCTGTCGTGTCGTAAGCCACCGAGCCGTCGGGTTGCGTGCGGCGGTAGCGAAATTTGTATTTTCCTGTGGCATAAGTATATTCAGCGTTGAACAGGCTGCTCGTGCGACGGGTTATTTTTTGCTCCCAGAGTATCGACGGATTGGCAAGTCCGAACGACCCGCATTTCATTGTCGCCTGCAAGTGGTATTTTTCGTCTTCCGTGAATTTCGGGCGGCGGCTTTTCAGATACACCGACCCCGAGGTGCCGTAGTCGCGCGCCGGTTGCAGTATTTCGCTTTTCTGCCCGTTGTAGAGGGCGATTTCCTCCATATTGTCGAGCGAGAATTTTCCTAAGTCGATTTGCCCGTTCTGGGCGTTGCCCAGCTGTATGCCGTCGTAGAAGACACCCGTATGGTTGGTGCCCATGCCGCGTATATTCACCGTTTTCAATCCGCCGATGCCCCCGTAGTCTTTCAGCTGCACACCGGAAAAATAGCGTATGGCATCGGCGACGGAATGGCTGTTGAGCCGTTCCAACTCTTTCCCGTCGAGCTGTTGCGGCGCAATGATTTCGACTTGACGGCGCGCAGAAATGCCCACCTCGTGCAGATGTTGCAGCGAGTCGAGTTTCCCCTGTGCACATAACCCCGTGCACGACAGAATGTTTCCCGTAATCAACAGACAGATGACTGCCGCCTTTTTCATGTCGAATGTTTTTTGATGCAAACATTCACACAGGGCTTCGGGAAAAAACTTGATTTGTCGGCGAAAAGTAAATCCTTGATTTGTCGCGTCGATGCTCAAAAGCGCTTTCCTCGAAGGCTGTTGAATGAGGTTTTGTATGGCAGGTCTTCTGACTTGTTCTTGCGGCAAGCAGCCTTCCCGAAATAATCAGTGGCAATAGATGGCTTGCGCAGAGATAGAACTCACAGCAGCGGGACTGTTCGGGATTTTCACCCGATTCCCTTTTAATTTCCATACCCCGAATGGGTACTTCAAACCAATACGGCGACAAAGGTAGGGATATTTTTGAGAATCGGGCAAGATTGTCCGAAAATAATTTCAGAAAATTTTTGCCGTCCGTTTGCAGAATGTGAAAAAAACAATTACTTTTGTGCCGCAATTCCGACGCAGCGCGAGGAGTTGCAGACCTTGAGGTGCGGTAGTTCAGCTGGTTAGAATACATGCCTGTCACGCATGGGGTCGCGGGTTCGAGTCCCGTCCGCACCGCAAACGTTTACTCCGCGTAATTTTCGATTGCGCGGAGTTTTTTATTGCCGTTCGAGAGCCGGTATATCCGGAGGCTGTATGGAAACATACGGCTTCCGTTTTTTATTTGAAAAAAATTTTTGTGCCGGTGATAGAAAAATATCGACATACGTCTCTTTATATCAAACGAAATAAAAAATCGATGAAATACATTTATGTGAATAATTGAGGACTCTATGATAAAAATTGCTTTTTGACTTTTGATCAATTACTGACGGTGTCCCTAAAAACAAAGATGCTCTAATACTACTTTGGGGACCGAACTGCCGGAAATTATTTTCCGGCAGTCTTTTTATTCTATGGCGATGATAGCGCGATTCTGAAATTGTTTACGAAAGGGTTTGAAAAACAAAAAAGGTTGCGAAATCCATTCGCAACCTTTTTTGTGTAATAGCGTCGTGTTCGTTATCCCACTTTTATGCCGGCGAAGCCCATGAAGGCGAGAGCCAACAGACCAGCCACGATGAGGGCGATGGGCATTCCTTGCAGGGCTTTCGGTATGCGGGTCGTGCTCAACTGTTCGCGGATACCGGCGAAGATGACCATGGCGAGCATGAAACCGAGAGCGGTGGAAATGGCGAATACCACCGATTCGAGCAGCGTGTATTCTTTTTGGATTACCAGAATGGCTACACCCAGAATGGCGCAGTTCGTAGTGATGAGCGGGAGGAATACGCCGAGTGCCTGATAGAGGGGAGGAGATACTTTTTTGAGTATGATTTCCACCATCTGCACGAGAGCGGCGATGACGAGAATGAACACTATCGTCTGCATGAATCCGATACCGAACGCATCGAGCAGGTATTTCTGCAACAGATAGGTGCATATCGTGGCGATTGTCATAACGAAAGCGACGGCGGCACCCATGCCGGTAGCCGTGCTTACTTTTTTGGATACTCCCAAGAAAGGACAGATACCCAAGAATTGCGCCAAAACGATGTTATTGACGAATATGGCGGTAATAAATATGGAAATGTAGGTAATCATATCGCTTATTTGGTTTTAAGTTTATTGACAATGACGATAAGGTAGCCCAGCGCGATGAATGCACCCGGCGCCAGTACGAATACCAGTGCACCGAAGTGTTCGGGGAAAATGGCGGTATTGAATATCTTGCCGGTACCCAGCAGTTCGCGCACGCTGCCCAGCAGGGTGAGGGCTATCGTGAATCCGAGTCCGCAGCCAACGCCGTCGAGCATCGAGTCGAAAGCGTTGTGTTTGGCGGCGAACGATTCGGCACGACCCAGCACGATGCAGTTCACCACGATGAGGGGAATGAACAGACCGAGACTTTCGTACAAAGCCGGCACGTAGGCTTCCATGCACATTTGCAATATGGTTACGAATGCGGCAATGACGACGATGAACGACGGTATGCGCACTTTGTCGGGAATCAGGTTTTTGATGAGGGCTATCACGGCGTTGGAGCAGATGAGCACGAACATCGTCGCCAGCCCCATGCCCAGACCGTTGATAGCCGAAGAAGTCGTACCCAGCGTGGGGCACATACCCAACAGCAATACGAATGTAGGGTTCTCGGTAATGATACCGTTCAGAATGATTTTCAGCTTATTCATGGTCTGCCTCCTTTTCCTGTTGCGTAGCGCCGGTAGCGCCGTCGCAGTTATTGTTCGTATAAGCGGTATAGGCATTGGCTATGACGTCGAGGAATGCCCGCGAGCTGATTGTGGCAGCCGTGATGGCATCGACGCTTCCGCCGTCTTTCTTTACCGTCAGGTTATCTTTTGCAGGGTGTTTGCCCAAAACGCTTTGCGAGCCTCTTTCGGTGCGGAACCATTCTTCCATTTTGGAACCGAGACCGGGCGTTTCGGCGTGGGAGAGTACGCGGTAGTTGCGTATCGTGCCGTCGGCTTCGAAGCCGACCATGATGACCACTTCTCCGCCGAAGCCGTTTTTCGTTTTGCTCTCTACGGCGGCACCTACTTTTTCACCCTCTTTCGTAGCGGGGAAAACTTTCAGCTCCATACCATTGACCGTAACGGTATATTGTTCGTCGATGGGAGAGTTGTCGAATGCGGGTGTTACGTCTTTTACGGCATTTTCCTGTTTCAGCTTCTTCGCTTGCGCGATAGGCTCGGCAGTGATGCCATATACGTAACCCAACAATGCGCCCACCAGTACGGTGATGACCGTAAGCACGATGAGCATATTTCCGAATGATGATTGTTTAGCCATTATTTTTTCACCTCCCCGAATCGTTTAGGTTTCACATATTTGTTGATAAGAGGCGTTGCGGCGTTCATGATGAGAATCGCGAACGACATACCTTCGGGATATGCGCCGTAGCGGCGAATGATGATAGTCAGCAAGCCGATGCCTATGCCGTAGATAATCATGCCGCGCGGTGTCATGGGCGACGTTACATAGTCGGTCGCCATGAAAATGGCGCCGAGCATCATACCGCCGAGCAATAGTTGTTGAAAGGCGCCTTCGACATCGAATCCATTAACGAGGAACGAGAATACGAAAGCCGTAACCAGAATGGAAACGGGAATATGCCACGTAATGATTCTGCGTATCAACATGTAGGCAAATCCTATCAACAAGGCTATGGCGCTGATTTCGCCGAGGCTTCCGCCGATGTTTCCCAGCAGCATATCGGTAGTCATGGCTTCGACGGACAGACCCTGTTTCATCAATCCCAACGGCGTGGCAGCCGTTTCGGCGTCGAGGTAATTCATGCTCAACGGGTCGGGAACAGGCCACGTAGTCATTTGCACGGGGAACGAAATCAACAGGAATACACGACCTACGAGGGCGGGGTTGAAAATGTTGTTCCCCAGTCCGCCGAAAGTCATTTTACCGATACCTATGGCAACGAGCGCACCGATAATGATAATCCAAATCGGCAGGTTCGAAGGTACGTTGAACGCCAGCAGTACGCCGGTGAGAATCGCGGAACCGTCGCATATCGACGGTTTTACTTTCAAAAGGTATTTCTGAATAAGGTATTCAAAAAGTACACACGCCAATACCGACGTGAGCGTTACCACCAAAGCTCCGATGCCGAAGCAGTAAAGCGACACGAGAAATGCCGGTATCAGGGCTATCAGCACGCCGTACATGCACTTCGATACCGAATTGCCGCTATGTACGTGCGGTGAAGGCGATACAATAAAATTTTGACTCATAGTGATAGTTTTCTGAGATTATTATTTGGCATTACGGCTGCGAATGATGGCGCCTACACGGGCTTTGCCCATGCGCACGTAGTCGAGCAGAGGACGGTGTGCGGGACAGGTGAAGCTGCAAGAGCCGCATTCGATGCAGTCCATAACGTGTTCTTTTTCGACGCGCTCCCAATCCTTGTGGTCGGTTGCGTTCATGAGCGTATTGGGTGCAAGCCCCATCGGGCAGGCTGCGATACATTTGGCGCAGCGTATACACGCCGTCATTTCTTTGCGTCGGGATTCCAAGTCGCGTATAATCAGCACGCCGGAGCACCCTTTCGTGGTGGGTGTATCGGTCGATACGACGGCTTTTCCCATCATCGGACCGCCGGAAATGACTTTCTCCGTGTCTTCGGGCAGACCGCCGCACGCGTCGATGAGTTGGCAGAGAGGCGTACCTACACGCACTTTCAGATTCGACGGGTGGGCAAGCGATTTGCCGGTAACGGTAACGATGCGTTCGAACAGCGGTTTGTTTTTCTGCACGGCTTCGTACACGGCAAATGCCGTACCGACGTTTTGCACGACGGCGCCGGTGGCGATAGGCAGACCTCCGCTCGGAACCTGACGGCGTATCACGGCGTCGATGAGCTGTTTTTCGCCGCCTTGCGGATATTTCACTTTCAGCGGGCAGATTTCAATCGTAGGATATGCTGCCGCCAGCTCTTTCATGTGTGCAATGGCATCGGGTTTGTTGTTTTCGATACCGATGACGGCGCGCTCAACGTTGATGGCTTTGCGCAGAAGTTCCGTGCCGACGAGTATTTCCGCTCCTTTTTCCATCATGAGCTGATGGTCGGCGGTGAGATAGGGTTCGCACTCAACGGCATTGATGATGAGAATCGTGGCAGTTGCTCCGGGAGGAGGCGTGAGTTTTACGTGAGCGGGGAAAGTTGCGCCGCCCAAACCGACGATGCCTGCCTCTTTGATGCGCTCGACAATGGCTTTGGAATCGAGGTTGCACTCTTTTACCAGCGTTTCGCTGCGGTCGATGCTCTCTTCCCATTCGTCGCCTTCGACGTCGATGTAGATTGCCGGACGCTGAAATCCGGCGACATCGACTGCCGTGTCGATTTTGGCGACCGTGCCCGATACCGACGAGTGGATATTTGCCGAAACAAATCCGCCGGCTTGTGCCAGCAGGGTGCCCACTTTCACTTTATCGCCTTTGGCGACGACGGCTTGCGCGGGTGCACCGATATGCTGCGAAAGCATGATAACGGCTTGCTTGGGCAGCTCGGCTGTCTTTATGGCTTGTCCGGCAGATAGTTTGTTCTCAGGCGGGTGAACACCGCCTATCCGAAATGTTTTTAACATATCTGTTTGTTTTTACTGTTGATTACTATTGAATTATGCCTGAGCTGTCGGAGCTGCGGCGGTTCCCGATTGAGGTGCCGCCGGCTGTGCCGGAGCTTCGGGTTTCGGTTCTGCCGGTTTACGCGGCGGGAAGTTTACCGAATGAATGGCGCCGGTCGGACATACGGCTTCACATTTGCGGCACAACTTGCATTTTTGGAAGTCGATGTAAGCCAGATTGTTTTCCACCGTAATAGCCTCGAACGGACACTCTTTGGCGCATTTTCCGCAACCGATGCAGGCTGCCGTGCAAGCCTTGCGGGCTACGGCGCCTTTGTCTTTATTGACGCAGCATACAAACATACGGCGAGATTTCGGACCTTTGTTCCGCAACTCGATAATCATTTTCGGGCAGGCTTTTACGCATGCGCCGCAACCGGTGCACAACTCTTCATCGACTTCGGGCAAGCCCGTTTCGGGGTTGACGTGAATGGCTCCGAATTGGCAGGCTCTTTCGCAGTCGCCGTTTCCGAGACAACCGAACGAACAGCCCGTTTCACCGCTGTACAGAGCCGCTTCGATGGCGCAGTTCGAGGCACCGTTGTAGGTGTTTACTTTCTTGCGGTTGGCGCAAGTGCCGTTGCAGCGCACGACGGCGACTTTCGGTGCTGCTTCGGCAACCTCCATGCCGAGTATGCCGGCAATTTTAGCCATGACAGGCGCACCGCCTACGGGGCAGAGCATACCTTCGAGCGAGGTGGCTTTCACGCACGCAGCAGCGAAGCCGCCGCAGCCCGGATAGCCGCAACCGCCGCAGTTGGCTCCCGGAAGCACTTTCACTACTTCTTCGTTGCGCGGGTCTTCATAGACTTTGAATTTTTGAGCGACGAAGTACAATATCACAGCACTTATCGCACCGATACACCCCAATGAAAGGGTGGCAATCCATACTAAATCCATTTCTTTTTAATTTATGATAGGTTTTGAGTTTCTTCTGTCAGCGGTTCTACCGTAAATACCAAATCTTTGCGAATTTTTCGCCGAAACAGGTACAAGACAAAATAATAGGGTACGAGCGAGCAGAGCGATACGACGCCGGCAGTTATTTCGTTGTCGGTGCACAAGGTCGCGATGCCTAAAGCACAGCACAATACAAGAAAAGGATAGAGGAATGCCAGCCGCAGCGCTTCGCTGCTCATGGCTTCGTTGCCTACTACCCATACGTGCTGCCCGCTGCGTAAATCCGCAGTTCGGCAAGTTGTTTCGATGATTTTTTCGGAACGGTCGGAGACGGTACACATCGATTGCACATGACACCCGCTGCACGCCGAGTGTTGCGTAATCCGTACATAAACAGTCTCACCATCGATGCGGTCGACGATGCCTTCGTGTTTTACATGCGTATCTTTTCTACTCATTTCCTGCTTCCGAATACAGCTATATACGGTAGGACAAAAGTAGTTAATATTTTGTTATCGACCAATAAAAAATGAGAAAAAAAGAATCGCTTTTATCCGAAAATGAAAAGATTTTCTCTATTCTCTGAAAATAAGAGAAATACGAAAACTGAAATTTACAAAAAGATTTTAGCGTGCATTTTCAAACAGAATTTCGGCAGCGGGGTTATCTCTATTTAATAAAAAATATGTATCTTGCACCCGATTTATAAATTTAAGATATATGAAGACATATTTGGTAACCGGCGCAGCCGGATTCATCGGCTCCAATTTCGTCAAGTATATGTTGAAGAAGTACGATGATATATTTATCGTCATACTCGATAAACTGACGTATGCCGGCAATTTGGGCACGATAAAAGAGGAATTGCAGGACAAGCGGGTGGAGTTTGTGCGGGGCGATATAGCCAATGCCGAACTGGTATCGAATATTTTTGCCCGTCATGCCGTCGATTTTGTCGTCAATTTTGCGGCGGAGTCGCACGTCGATCGCAGTATCACCAACCCGCAGCTCTTTTTGGAAACCAACATTCTGGGCACGCAAAACATGCTCGAATGCGCCAAACGGGCGTGGACGACCGGTAAAGACGCTGCCGGCTATCCGACCTACTTGCCCGGCAAAAAATATTTGCAGGTATCGACCGACGAAGTATATGGCTCTTTGACAAAAGATTATGATACGCCGCAGCCGCTGCATATCGAAGACGAAAACGTGCGTCGGGTCGTAAAGGGGCGTACCCGCATTCAGACCTACGGCAAAAAATTCTTTACGGAGGAAACCCCGCTCGACCCCCGTTCACCCTATTCTTCGTCGAAGACGGGCGCCGACCTTATCGTGCGGGCATATCACGAAACATATAAAATGCCGGTGAACATCACCCGCTGCTCCAATAACTACGGACCTTACCATTTCCCCGAAAAACTGATACCGCTTATTATAAAGAACATTCTCGAAGGAAAGAAACTTCCCGTGTATGGCAAGGGTGAGAACGTGCGCGACTGGCTCTACGTCGAAGACCATGCCAAAGCCATCGATATGGTGCTGAACGGCGGTCGGGTCGGAGAAGTATATAACATCGGCGGTTTCAACGAGGAGCAGAACATCAACATCGTCAAGCTCACTATCGACACCATTGCGCGGCTTATGCGAGAAGAACCCCGTTATCAAGCCGTATTGAAAACGCCGCTCGAAAACATAAACTACGACTTGATTACCTACGTGGGCGACCGGCTGGGACACGATATGCGTTACGCTATCGACCCGTCGAAGACGGCGCGCGAGTTGGGGTGGTATCCCGAAACCCCGTTCGAGGTGGGCATCGAAAAAACCATTCGCTGGTATCTCGAACATCAGGATTGGGTCGATGAAGTCGCCAGCGGCGATTATCAGAAATATTACGAACAGATGTATTCAAACCGTTAATGCGCTGAAAAATGAAAGGAATCGTGTTGGCGGGCGGCTCCGGTACCCGTCTTTATCCCATAACGAGAGGCGTCAGCAAACAGATGCTGCCCATTTACGACAAACCGATGATTTACTATCCCATATCGGTATTGATGCTGGCGGGCATTCGCGATATACTGATTATATCCACACCGTTCGATTTGCCCGGATTTCGCCGCCTGCTGGGCGACGGCTCGCAATTCGGCGTCCGTTTCGAGTATGCCGAACAGCCTTCGCCCGACGGTTTGGCACAGGCATTTATAATCGGTGAAGAGTTTGTCGGCAACGATACGGCTTGTCTGGTATTGGGCGACAACATTTTTTACGGACAAAGTTTTTCGGCGATGCTGGCTGCTGCCGTGCAGAATGCCGAGAAAGGCTTGGCGACGGTTTTCGGCTATCGGGTGAACGACCCCGAGCGTTACGGCGTGGCGGCTTTCGATGCCGACGGCAATGTTACCTCTATCGAAGAAAAGCCGCAGAACCCCAAAAGCAATTATGCCGTAGTGGGGCTTTATTTCTATCCCAACAAAGTGCTGAATGTGGCGAAAAATATCAAGCCGTCGGCACGCGGAGAATTGGAAATAACATCTGTCAATCAGGCGTTTCTTGCATCGGGCGAGTTGAAGGTGCAACTGATGGGGCGCGGTTTTGCGTGGCTCGACACGGGCACGCACGATTCCCTGTTCGAGGCGTCTGCTTTCATCGAAACGATAGAACACCGACAGGGTTGGAAAGTTGCCTGCCTCGAAGAAATAGCCTATAATCAAGGTTGGATAACCGCCGAACAACTTTTGGCGCAGGCAGAGCCGATGAAAAAAAACCAGTACGGTCAATACCTCATAGCATTGGCAAAAGACGCGAAATAATCGATAAAAGTCGGCATTTGACATGGCAGGCAGCGTTGTAAAAATCGATTTGCCGAAGATTGAAGATCGGCGTGGCAACCTCTCTTTTATCGAGGGGGGCAAGCATATTCCGTTCGATATCAAGCGGGCTTATTGGATTTACGACGTGCCGGGCGGACAGTATCGCGGCGGTCATGCCTACCGTACCCAGCAGGAGTTTATCGTGGCTCTTTCCGGCAGCTTCGAGTTGCAGATACGCAACAAAGCGGGAGAGATGGAGCGTTATTTCTTAAATCGTTCCTACTACGGTATTTATGTGCCGGCTATGACGTGGCGGCAGCTTACCGATTTTTCCACCAATTCGCTGGCGCTGGTATTGTCGTCGGGGGCATTCGACGAGTCCGATTACATTTACGATTTTGCCGAATATCAAAAACTTCTGCCATGAAACGCCCTTCGGTACACGATTGTCAATTACTGGAACTTCCCCGCATATACGACCGCGGCGGAAATATTACGCCGCTGCACGGAGGCGGGGAGCTGCCGTTCGACATCAAGCGCGTTTTCTATTTGTACGATATACCGGGCGGCGAGTCGCGCGGCGCTCATGCCCACAAAGCGTGTCATCAACTGATTGTGGCTGCGGGCGGCGCTTTCGAGGTGTTTCTCGATGACGGCAGAGAAAAACGGGTGGTAACGCTCAACCGTCCCTATTACGGATTGCACGTGCTGCCCGGCATTTGGTCGGCGGAACAGGCATTCTCGTCCGGCTCCATTTGTTTGGTCTTGGCATCGGATTTTTACGATGAAACCGATTATATTCGCGATTACGACGACTATCTGAAATACATCGACCGGCTATGAAATTTCAGGATATACAACAGATAAATGCTCGCTATGCCGACGAGCTGAAGCGAGTGGCAGCCGAAGTCATCGATTCGGGCTGGTATCTGTTGGGCGAGCGTGTCGCCGCATTTGAAAAAGAGTTGGCGCACTATCTGGGGCGGCGGCAGGTGGTTGCCTGCGGCAACGGCTTGGACGCGCTGCGCATTATCCTGCGGGCATATATCGAAATGGGGCGTCTGCACGAAGGCGATGAAGTCATCGTGCCGGCGAATACCTACATCGCCACCGTTTTGGCGGTAACCGACAACCGGCTGACCCCCGTATTCGTAGAGCCGTCGCCCGTAACGCACAACCTCGATACCGACCGGATAGAAGAGCATTTGACGCCGCGCACCAAAGCGCTGTTGCCCGTGCATCTTTACGGTCGCTGCTGTTGGGACGAGCGTATCGCCGACATCGCCCGCCGACACGACCTGCTTGTGGTCGAAGATGCCGCGCAGGCATTGGGCGCTGTCGCTCCGTGTCGCGGATTTTCCGGCTCTGTGAAAGCAGGCGGTTTGGGACACGCGGCGGGTATCAGTTTCTATCCCTCCAAAAATTTGGGCGCGTTGGGCGATGCCGGAGCCATTGCCACCGACGACGATGCGCTGGCAGAGGCGGCGCGAGCGTTGGCAAACTACGGTTCGGAGCAGCGGTATTACAACAAATATCAGGGATTCAACAGCCGTATGGACGAATTGCAGGCGGCTTTTCTGTCGGTGAAACTACATTATCTTGACGCCGACAATGCCCGCCGCCGCGAGTTGGCGGCACTCTATGACCGGTCGATAACCGCTCCCGCCGTCGGGCTGTCCGACAGAGGCGGAGAGGGGCAGCACATTTATCATCAGTACGTTGTCCGCGTTCCGCAGCGCGAAGCCTTGATAGCGGCACTCTCGAAGCAGGGAATACCCGTGCAGATACACTATCCCGTGCCACCGCACAAACAGGTTTGTTATGCGCGTTATAACCGGCTGTCGCTGCCGCTGACCGAACAGCTGGCAAACGAGGTTTTGTCGCTGCCCGTATCGCCGGTGATGACCGACGAGGAAATACGTTTTGTCGCTGCCGCTATCAATGATTTTTACAAGAATTTTTTTTAATTGACATTCGATAATCTCTCTTTCTTTTTCATTTATAAAATATTTCCCTATATTTGTAACTCTCTAAAAGAAATTATGGCAGCTCTGCGCATTGTCTTGATGCTCTCTTTGGCGGGTTTGTTTTCTTGTCGTGCTTCGACCGACGAAGGGAGCGGGGTGGCGATACATCGCTACGACAAGGCGCTGTGTTCGTATCTGTCCGATGCTCTTGCTGACAGTGTTTTCTTTCGGCAGTACGGTGATTTTCACCGGTTATATACCGAAGCGATTTTGGAACTTCTCGATAGCGGCTGCGACAAATCGCGGCTTGCCGATCGCTTTTCCGCTGCCGATATGCAGTTGCTTTGCGGGGCTGTCGATTCGATTTTTCCTGATTTGTCCGATGTAGAGGCTGAACTCTCGGCGGCGCTTGCCCGCTACCGGCACTTGTTGCCCGACGATACTTTGCCCGCCCGTTTTTACGCTCATGTGTCGGGCTTGCGGCAGCAGATTGTGAATGCCGGCGATATGCTTTCGGTTTCGCTCGACCATTATTTAGGCAGTGGCTATCCGCCGTATGCCTCCATATATCCCCGCTACCGGCTCGAAGGCAAGAAACAGGCGTATATCGTTCCCGATGTGTTGCGGGTCATACTTTACACGCGCCACCCGCTGTTGCCGGTCGAACATACGACGCTGTTGCGGGAAATGATTTACGAAGGTAAAATCGTATATTCGCTGCAACAGCTCCTGCCGGACGTCCCGCCGGAAAGATTGTTGGGCTACACGCCGGAGCAGTTGGCGTGGTGCCGCGAAAACGAATCGGAGATGTGGAATGCGCTTTTGCGTGAAAAAACGCTGTATGCCGCATCGCCGCTGACGATAGAACGTTATTTGTCGCCCGCCCCGTTTACTGCGCCGTTTTCGCCTCAGTCGCCCGGACAGGCAGGCCGCTACATCGGCTGGCGCATCGTGTCGGCGTATGCCGGAGCGACGCATGCCGACCTTACCCGATTGTGGCAGACCGACGAAACCGAAATCACCAAGAAAGCTAAATATAAAGGATAAGAAACATGGAAACTACCGATGTGTACGGATTGGTGGGGTACAGGCTCGCCCACTCTTTCTCTCGGAATTTTTTCAACGAAAAATTCAAGAATGAAAAAATCGCGGCGGAATACCGCAATTTCGAACTCGACCGTATCGAAGATATTCGTCTTGTCGTGAACGAAACGCCACGCCTGCGCGGATTGAACGTAACGATTCCCTATAAGGAAACGATTATCCCTTTTCTCGATGAAATGGACGAAACCGCCCGCCTCATCGGTGCCGTGAATGTCGTCAAATTCATACGCAAAGGCGGCAAGTTGATTTTGAAAGGATTCAACTCCGATGTCATCGGATTTACCGACTCCATACGTCCCTGTCTGAAACCGCATCACCGCAAAGGGCTGATACTCGGCACGGGCGGCGCCTCCAAAGCCGTGTGGTACGGGCTGCTGTCGCTGGGCGTGGAGCCGCAATGGGTATCACGCACGCGTAAGGAGAAAGCCATTTGTTACGAAGACCTTACACCCGAAATCATGCAGGAATATACGGTCATCGTCAATGCCTCGCCCGTAGGTATGTACCCTGATATAGAAAACTGTCCGGCAATACCTTACGAACTTGTTACGCCAAAACATCTCGTATATGATTTGGTGTACAATCCGGAAACAACGCTCTTTATGGAGAAGTGCAAAGCGCGCGGAGCCGAAACGAAAAACGGTATAGAAATGCTCCTATTGCAGGCATACGCCGCTTGGGATATTTGGAACAAATAGGGCGATTTCATCGCAAAATCCGGCATAAAAGAGGCGGGGTTACAGAGGTAGCTCCGCCTTATCTTTTTACGGTTTTTATTTATGGCGTCGTTTGCGTACTGTCTGGCAGACTGACGGCGATATAACCTTCCGGGTCGCCGGCGGCAAGTCCGTTAAAAATTTCCGTTCCGTAAACCGCGAAACCGTAGTAATAGTTGGTGTCGGCTAAAATGGTGCGGTGATAATCCGTTTTTATTTTGCCGACATTTTTTGTAACGGCAAAAGGTATATCGACGACCTCGATTATTTGTCCGATACTGTCTTTTATCTGTAACAGGTACAAGTTGGTACTGCCGGTATATCCGGAATAAAAAGGAGAGGCGGCAGAAAAAATATCGTTTATCGATAGTTGAATATTTTGTTGCTTCGCTGTTTTTATACCTAAGATTTCAGAGGAGTCGATACCGGCTATCGATTCGATGGATTTTATTTTTATTGTGCCGAATGTCAATAAGCTGTCTATATTATTTCCGACGAGAAAACTGTCTGAAACGATAGGGTAGAAAGCGGAACAGTATTTTGCCGATAAAAATCTTGCCATAAACGTATTGCCGCTTGTCGTATCGACATCGTTCGGAGAGAGGGAAAATGAAATCTCTTGCTTCTCCTTTTCGCAAGAAGAAACGAACAAAACAACTATCCCGAAAAACAATATGGCGATATTTTTCACGGCGTTCTTCATTTTATCCACGCTTTATTTTATATCCGCCATGAGTTGGTCGAAGAAGTCGTCCAGCTCTTTCCCCGCCTTTTTCAGAAAATCGTCGTCGAGAAATATCTTTTCGTCGTCGAAAGTTTTGAGTTCGGAGACGATTTCTTTTTCATCGTTCAGAAGAATGACGGAAACCGGAGCTACGGCATCGAGCGAACGGAAAGCGTCGGCAACCTCCGGCATTTCCAAAGCCTGCCGCAACAGGGCGATGATGCGGATATTGTCGGTGTCGCCGGCTTCGTCGTACTCTTCCAGTCCGATTTGGGTCAACAGCATTTCGTTGTCGTCGTAAAGCGACAGCAGCTGTTCTTCGCTTTTGAAAATGACGAACATATCCGACAACGAAAACGTATCGTTGTTTTTTACCTGTTCTATCGCTTCGCAAAAAGCTCCGGCGATAGATGCGACTTGGGTTTCGTGCGCTTCATTCATAATCGAGATGTTTTTCCTGCTACAAATATAATAAATATTTTCTGTAAAAATAAAACGCTTCATGCCGAAATCATCTTTTTTCGCCATTCCTTTGCAGTTTAATGGAATTTTCTTAATTTTGCGTTATATAACATTGTTATATAACACAGTTATGGTAAAGAAACTTTCGATAGAAGCGCTGACGCAGGAGGCTTTGGGCGAGATGCTGCCGCTTCTCGACAGCAACGAAAAGCGTATCATCACGGAAAACTTCCATATACAGACTTTCAAGAAAAACGAGATGATTTACAACGAAGGCGAGAAAGCCGAGTTGTTGATGTGTCTTATCAAAGGAAAGGTAAAAATTTTCAAGGCGGGCATCGGCGGACGTAGCCAGATTATGCGATTGATACGTCCCGTGCAGTATTTCGGCTATCGGGCTTATTTTGCCGGCGAAGATTACATTACTGCCGCTTCGGCATTTGAAAATGCGACTATCGGATTTCTGCCGATGCCTGTCGTCGATGAGCTTATCAAGAAAAACAATCGCCTTGCCTGTTTCTTTATCAAAGAGTTGGCTACCGACTTGGGTATGTCGGACACCCGCACGGTGAATCTTACGCAGAAACACATTCGCGGCCGCCTCGCCGAGTCGCTGCTCATGTTGAAAGACAATTACGGTTTGGAGGAAGACGGCATCACGCTGAGCATCTATATGGCGCGCGAAGACCTCGCCAATCTCTCCAACATGACGACCAGCAATGCCATACGCACGTTGTCGTGCTTCGCCGCCGAAAAAATCGTCGTGGTCGATGGTCGTAAAATCCAGCTTGTCGATGAAGCGAAGTTGCGCAAGATAAGCCGTTTCGGATAGTATCGCTTTCGGAAGCGGGGCTTCCGATTATTTTTCAGCAAGAGGCGGCAATCCTAATTCCTGCCGCAGAAAACGCGCCGTGTAACCTATTTCGGGGTGGGCGGCAACTTCTTCGGGCGTTCCGGCAATCAGTATGCTGCCTCCGTTGCGCCCGCCTTCGGGTCCCATATCTATAATGTGGTCTGCCATTTTTATGACGTCGAGGTTGTGCTCGATGACCAGCACGGTGTTTCCTTTATCGACCAATCGGTTGAGTACCCCCAGCAATACGCGAATGTCCTCGAAATGCAGACCGGTGGTCGGCTCGTCGAGTATGTAAAGGGTTTTGCCCGTATCGCGCTTCGACAGTTCCGTCGCCAGTTTTACACGCTGACTCTCGCCGCCCGACAGGGTGGTCGAGGGCTGTCCCAGCTTCACGTAACCCAATCCGATTTCCTGCAACGTTTTTACTTTGGCAAGTATGGAGGGTATGCCGGCAAAAAACTCGACGGCTTGATTGATAGTCATATCGAGAACGTCGGCAATCGATTTTCCCTTGAAGCGCACTTCGAGTGTTTCGCGGTTGTAGCGTTTCCCGCGACACGCCTCGCACGGCACCAGAACATCGGGCAGAAAATTCATTTCGATGGTCTTGTAGCCGTTTCCGCCGCAGACTTCGCAGCGTCCGCCGGCGACGTTGAACGAGAAACGTCCGGCTTTGTAGCCCCGTATTTTTGCCTCCGGAAGGTCGACGAACAGGTTGCGTATGTCGGCAAACAACCCCGTGTAGGTGGCGGGGTTGGAGCGGGGCGTGCGCCCCAGCGGCGACTGGTCGACATTCACCACCTTGTCGATATGTTCCAGCCCTTCGATAGCGTCGTAGGGCAGCGGGTCGGTCAGCGAGCGGTAAAATTTCTGGCTGAGTATGGGTTGCAGCGTCGCGTTGATAAGCGACGATTTGCCGCTTCCTGAAACGCCGGTGATGCAGATGAATTTTCCCAACGGAAATTCCACCGTCAGGTTTTTCAAATTGTTTCCCCGTGCCCCTTTCAGTACGATTTTCTTGCCGTTGCCCCGACGTCGGGAGGCCGGGACGGCGATTTCTTTTTCGCCATTGAGATAAGCCGCTGTAAGAGTGCCTGCCGCCAACATCTGCTGTGGCGTGCCGGCGAACACCACTTCGCCGCCGAGCCGTCCGGCGCGCGGTCCCAAATCGACGACGTAGTCGGCTTCGAGCATCATCTCCTTATCGTGTTCGACCACGATGACCGAGTTGCCCGTGTTGCGCAGCTGTTTCAGCGAGCGGATAAGGCGCACGTTGTCGCGCTGGTGCAATCCGATGCTCGGTTCGTCGAGAATGTAGAGCACATTGACGAGCTGCGAGCCTATCTGCGTAGCCAACCGTATGCGCTGGCTCTCGCCGCCCGACAGCGTAGCCGATGCCCGCGACAGACAGAGGTATTCCAGTCCGACGTCGGACAAAAACTGTACGCGCGAGCGTATCTCTTTCACGATTTCTCCGGCAATGACAGCCTGCTTTTGCGGCAGCCGGTTTTCTATATCGTGGAGCCATTCGCGCAATTCCGAAATATCCATATCGGAAACTTCGGCGATGTTTTTTCCGTCGATGCGGTAGTGCAGCGCCTCTTTGTTGAGGCGGACGCCGTGGCATTCGGGGCATTGCACGGTGGTAACGAACTGTCCCGCCCACTTCTGCGCCGTTGCCGAAGCATCGGCTTGCTGCTGCATTTCGATGTATTTCACCAAACCCTCGAATGTGAGGAAATAGTTGGAATTTCCTAAGGAAAGGTTTTTGATGTTCAGCCGTTCGTCCGTCCCGTTCAGAATGTCGTTGAGAGCTTCCTCCGGCAGGTCTTTTATCGGTGTTTTGAGGGTGGCGCCGTATTTTTCGCAAATGGCGTCTATCTGCCAGAACAGCAAGACGTTACGATATTTTCCGAGCGGCAGTATGCCGCCTTGATAAATCGACAGCGAGGCATCGGGAATGATTTTTTCGCGGTCGATGATGTTTACATATCCGATGCCTTTGCAGCAGGGGCAGGCGCCCTGCGGCGAGTTGAACGAAAAATTGTGGGGTGCCGGCTCGCTGTACGACAGACCGGTGGCGGGGTCCATCAGCGTGCGGCTGTAATGGCGCAGCTCGCCGCTTTCGACGTCGAGCACCATCAGCAGTCCGTCGCCCTGTTTCATCGCCACCCGGACGCTCTCTTTGAGGCGGCGTTCATCTTTTTCGGAAACGACGAGCTTGTCTATCAGCACTTCGACCGAATGGTTTTTGTAGCGGTCGAGTTTCATGCCCGGCAGTATCTCCCGTATTTCGCCATCGACCCGCACCGACAGGTAGCCTTTGCGCCGCACCTGCTCGAACAATTCTTTGTAATGCCCCTTGCGGTTGCGCACCAACGGCGCCAGAATGTAGGTCTTGCGGTTGCGGTAGCGCTCCTGTATGAGTTCCAAGATTTGTTCTTCGGTGTATTTCACCATCTTTTCGCCCGAAAGGTAGGAGTAGGCTTCTCCCGCACGGGCGTAGAGCAACCGCAGGAAGTCGTAGATTTCGGTCGTCGTGCCGACGGTCGAGCGGGGATTTTTGTTGGTCGTCTTTTGCTCGATGGAGATAACAGGGCTTAATCCCGTTATTTTATCGACATCGGGACGCTCCATGTTGCCCAAGAAGTTGCGGGCATAAGCCGAGAAAGTTTCGATGTAGCGCCGCTGCGCTTCGGCGTAAATGGTGTCGAATGCCAGCGATGATTTGCCGCTGCCGCTCAGTCCGGTAACGACGACGAGCCGGTAGCGCGGTATCGCCACGTCGATGTTTTTGAGGTTGTGCACCCGCGCCCCCCAGATTTCTATTTTATCTTCGTTCTCCTCCATAAATCATTCCTTGTCGATATTCTTCGGACGGAGAATGTTGATGTGTCCTTTCAGTTTGTATTTCTGCCCGTCGGCGCCATGTGCTTCGATGACATAGTAATAAACGCCGGGCGGCACCAGTTTGCCGCGATAGCGACCGTCCCAGCCCGAAGCGGGATCGTCAAAGCGAAACATCTCTTCGCCCCAGCGGTTGAATATCCAGCACTTGAAATCGACAATCGACTTATACGCCACTTTCCATTCGTCGTTTACGCCCGGACTGCCGTAGGGTGAAAAGGCGTTCGGTGCTTCCAGTTTCGATTCGCCGACCAATATGGTGAACATGGTGTCGCGCTCGCAATAGTCGTTGTAGGCGTGCAGGCGCACATAGGTCGTGCCTTCTTCCTTGAATGCGTATTCCAGATGCTGTTCGGGGTAGATGGCATCGACGGTCGTAAATTCTTCGTCGCTCGCAAATTCCCATGCGTAGTAGTTGTTCCCGTTCACGTAGGCGGTGAAAGTCATGTTCACCGGAGCCGAGCCGCCGAACCCCTCCGACGGTATTTCGCCCGATTCGTTGGCGGCATCGCGCTGCTGCTGTTCTACGACAGCTTTCATCAGTATGGCAGGCGAATCGTATTCACCGGCGGGAATTTCCGTTGCCGGTGCGCCCCATGCTTCGGGTATGGCATCGATTACGGTAATGGTGGAATATCCGTAAGGGGCGGGGATTTCCATTTCCGTGTCCGATACGACCGATGCCGAAACCGTTACGGTCTCGTTTTCGCGTATCGCCTGTGCCGATTCGTCCCATACGGCGGTCGTATAGCGTACTTGACGCGGAATAAATCCCCGTCGTCCGTTTGTCGTATAATAAGGTATGGCAAAACCTTCTCCCTGTAAAAGCACGCTTTCGCATACATTTTCCTGCGAATCGGGGGCAGGTGCCGTGCAGGCGGTAATGCTTCGATACGAGGCGAGCCATATGCATACGGAGCCGACACCCTCTTGTTGCACCATGTATCCGCAATCTTTGTCGGCATTGGGCAGCGTGGCGGTGTTGCCGCTCTGTACGCCGGCGACTTCGCCCCGCGACGAGGTGCCGCCGCTGCCGAAGCGATACCAGCGTATCTCCGCTGTCGATGACGAAGCATAACTCAAGGTCGCCGCCTCGTCGGAGGAAACGACGTATATTGCCGCCAAACCGCCCGCATTTTCAGGTTGGAAACAATAAGCGCCATCGACTCTTATTGTCTGGGCGACAGACAGTAACGGAAATAACAGAAAGTAAGCGAACCAAAGTTTTTTCATCGGAAAAAATTTCTTTCAAAGATAGTGTATTTCGTAAGACGAAAGAAATAAAAAAAGTAAAAAAGAGACATATCGGCTTTTTGTCGTCGTTTCGTCGGAATAGATATTCTTTTTGTCGGTAAAAAATATTGTTATTTCATTTTTTCGTATCTTTGCACAATTATAAGGCTATTTTTCGGGTAAAAAGGCAAAAGCGAGCCATGAAAAAAAGGATATATATATTGATAGTCTGTTTGTTTGCACTCTCGTGGTCGGCGGCAGGGCAAACGAAAGACAAATTCGTGGTCGTGATCGATGCCGGACATGGAGGTGAAGACCCGGGTGCAATAGCCAATCGACAGAAAGAGAAAGACATAAATTTGGCGATTGCCTTGAAATTGGGGAAAAAGATACGCCAGAATTGTTCCGATGCCCGTGTGATATATACCCGCTCGAAAGATGTGTTCGTTACCTTGAAAGAGCGTGCGAACATCGCCAATAAGGCCAAAGCCGACCTTTTCATTTCGATACATACCAACGCTGCCGGCAATACGTCGGCAAACGGCACGGAGACTTATGTGTTTACGCCCGACAGGGGACAGGCGGAAAATCGGGAGATTGCCAAACGGGAAAACTCGGTTATCTATCTGGAAGACGATTATTCTACCTCTTATCAAGGCTATGACCCCAATTCGCCGGAGTCGGGTATCATACTCGATTTCGTGCAGGATAAATATATGGAGCAAAGCATACACTTCGCCTCGCTGGTGCAGGAGCAGTTCCGCGTGTTGGCGCGCCGACCCGACAGGAGTGTGCGCCAAGCCAATTTTCTGGTGCTTCGACAGGCGACCATGCCCCGCATACTCGTGGAGGTGGGGTATGTTACCAATCCCGCCGATGCTGCGTATTTGGCAAAAGATGCCTCCCGCGACAAACTGGCGGAGGCGATATACAAAGCCTTTGTGAGCTACAAAGATGAGATGCTGCGCAAAAGACAGTCGGGACATTCGACGACGGTTACCGACAATGGGACTACTGCACAGGCTTCCGCAGGTGTCGTATATAAGATACAGCTCATGGCATCGAAAAAGAAACTCACGGGTAAGGCTCCCGAATTTAAGGGATTGTCGCCCGTGTCGTATTACGAAGAAAACAATATGTACAAATATACCTACGGCGAATCGACCCGACGTGAAGATATGCTTGCCGAATTGCCGAAGGTGAAACGATTGTTCAAAGATGCGTTCATCGTTGCTTTCAAAAACGGCGTCAAAGTGAAATGAAATAAATCAATACGATATGAAAAAGTATTTTACCAAAGAAGTGAAAATCGCTATTTCGGTGATTATAAGCGCTGTAATACTCTATGCGGGCATAGAGTTTCTAAAAGGTGTCAATCTGATGCACCCGTCGAATTACTATTATATCCGTTATGAAAATGTAACGGGGCTTACCATCTCGACGCCTATCAACGTCGATGGTTTCAAAGTGGGGCTCGTGCGTGACATACAATACGATTACGCCAACTCGCACGGTGTCGTGGTGGAAGTGAGTCTGGACAAAAAACTGAAAGTGCCCGAAGGCAGTAAGGTGCTTTTGACGTCGGATTTGTTGGGAACGGTTACCCTTAACCTCGTTCTGAACCAGTATGTATCGGAACTGCATCACCCGGGTGATTTTCTGGTAGGTGAAATCGACAATGGTTTGATGGGAGAGGTGCAAAAAGATTTGCTGCCTTCGATTACGGAGCTGATGCCTAAGATAGACAGCATTTTGACCGGTCTGAACGCCATTGTGCAATCGCAGGAGTTGCAAACTTCGCTTTCCAACATTACCAAAGTATCGGCGGATCTGAAACAAGCCTCCGCCAATCTTTCCGGTTTGATGGCGGACGATGTGCCGGCTATCGTAAACGATGTAAAACAGATTACAGGCAATGTAAATCATCTTACGACCGAACTCAAAGAGGTCGGCATTGAAGGTACCATAAAACATATCGACGAGGTGGTGCTTTCCGTCAATATGCTTATGGCTCGGCTGCAATCGCCGGACAATACGGTGGGCGCCCTGCTTACGGACAAAACGCTTTATAATTCCTTGAATACTACCGTACTCGATGCAGATTCCCTGCTTCTCGATTTGCGACTGCACCCGAAACGCTATGTTCATTTCTCGGTCTTCGGAGGTAAGAAATAACAGATTTATTATTTATATTCGTTCTAAATATTGGCGATGTCTGCATTTTTTTGACACGCTCGAAAAAAGCCTCCTTAAATAGGGGGCTTTTTTCAATTGAAAAAAGTAGATAAAATATGAAAACGAAGTTATCTGTTCGTGTAAACAATTGATTATTAGTAATGTAATAAAAGCATTTTTACAATTTGATACGTGAAAAAATATAAAATATAAGGGGCTAAAAGCCAGCTTTTTGTAATGAAATCGAAAAAAACAAGAAAAAATCGATTTTGTTTTTCCAAAAAGAATTTGGAATTTTGTAGAGCACTTTTGGAATAGAATTTTTGATACAACTGTAAAATGGAGTTAGACTACGTCTTATTATGGGACCGCTGTCTATCCATTATCAGAGATAATATATCGGAAAAGCAATACGAAACTTGGTTTGCACCGACTCGTGCTCTTCGATACTCTGATAATGAATTGACGATACAGGTTCCTTCAACATTCTTTTGCGAGTACCTTGATGAACATTTCGCCGATATTCTTCAACGTACTTTGATGCGTGTTTTCGGACAAGACATTCGCTTGTCTTACCACACGTCTGTCGTCAAAGAACCGGAGACGAACGAAACCGTGTCTTTCCGCTCCACTACCGAAACTCAAAAATCCTCCAAAGGCGTAACGGAACCCACGCGGGTGGCCGATCCGTTCAAACAGCCGGTATATAAAGAACTCGATTCGCAGCTCAATCCCTGTTACAGTTTCGACAATTATCTTGCCGGAAGCAGCAACCTGTTGGCTCGTTCAGCCGGCGAAAACGTCGCCCAACAGCCCGGAAAGACCGCTTTCAATCCGCTGTTCCTTTACGGAGAGTCGGGCGTAGGTAAGACCCATTTGATACAGGCTATCGGGGCAAAGGCGAAAGTCCTGAATCCTCAGGCGCGCGTACTGTATCTCTCGTCGCACCTCTTTCAGGTGCAGTACACCAATGCCGTGCGCAACAACACCGTAAACGATTTCATCAATTTCTACCAAAGCATCGATGTATTGCTTATCGATGACATACAGGATTTGGCGGGAAAAACAGCTACGCAAAATACTTTTTTCCATATTTTCAACCATTTGCACCAGACGGGAAAACAATTGGTATTGACTTCCGACCGTCCGCCGGTGTCGCTCGAAGGTATGGAAGAACGCCTGCTCACCCGTTTCAAATGGGGGCTTTCGGCAGAGGTGGAACGTCCCGACTACGAGTTGCGGAAAAGCATCTTGCGCAATAAATTGAAAAAAGACGGCATCGTCATCACCGACGATGTAATCGACTCCATTGCGCGGAATGTTTCCAACGTGCGCGAATTGGAAGGCATCATTTCTTCGTTGATAGCCCGCTCGGTCATTCTCAAAAAGGAGATTTCGGTGGATATGGCGGAATGCGTGCTGGCATCGATTGTTCAGATGCGCAAACAGCAGATTACCATAGAACTGATACAACAAAAGGTGTGCGCTTATTATAATATGGAAGTGGGCTTGCTGCAATCGAAAACGCGGAAGCGCGAAATAGCATTGGCTCGGCAGATTTCCATGTATCTCTCAAAAAAATACACCGATCACCCGTTGGCATATATCGGATTGCGGTTGGGCGGAAAAGACCATGCAACCGTGCATTATGCCTGCAAGACGATAGCCGACCAAGTGGAAATAGACAAAAAACTGCGGGCGCAGGTGGAAGAAATAGAGCAGACGTTGAAGATGTAGGACAGGATTCAAAAAACATTTCGGAATGTGCGGGGCGGGATTTTCATAATCCCGCCCCGCTTGTTTTATGACGCAAAGCCGAGTTTAGAAGTGGAAGCCCTGTTCCTTGATGACGCGGAGGAAAACGTCGGAAAAATGTTCGTTGTTGGCTTTCGGGTAACGAATATCCGTAAATACCTGTGCCAGTGTTTCCTTGTGGTTTTCGGCGACGAATCCTTTATTGACGGGAAGATTTTCTTTTTCGGCATACAGGCGGTCGATGTCGGCAGGCGTATAGTCGTGGTAGTTTTCGCGGTGGACGATAGCTTCGAGGGGCAGACGCTCCGGCTGTTCGGGCACCACAGCCGGATAACCTACAGTAATGGTGGTTACGGGCACCACCAGACGGGGCAGGTTCAACGCTTCGATTATTTGGTCGGCGTTGTAAGTGGTCGTGCCCAAATAGCAGATGCCTAATCCGGCGGCTTCGGCAGCCGTACAGAATTGCTGGGCAGCCAGCAGTGCGTCGATGCAGGCGGTAAAGAACGACTGGAAGTTGTCGTAGCCGGGCACGGCGCGGCGTTGTTCGCACCATTTGACGAAGCGGTTGAAGTCGGCGCAGAAAGTCAATACTACGGGCGCCTCCGTTACCGTCGGCTGGTTGAAATGCGCCGGCGCGAGTTTTTTCTTGTTCTTGGCGTCGCGGGTAACAACGACACTATACACCTGCATATTGCCGGTGGTGGAGACACGGAATGCCGCTTCCAAAAGTTCGTTCAGCAGCGAATCGGGAATATCTTTGTCGCTATACTTCCGTATGGTGCGACGATTTTTGAGAAAGTTCAAATCCATAGTCGATGAAATTAGTCGAACAAATATACGGTTTATTTTAATATGATAAGAAAAAAGAGAAAGAAATTATCGGAGAGGCGATGTAAAGAAATCTTCTTATTGGGTAAGACATTGCCGAAAAATTGATGCCTCTATTTTCATAAATGGAAAACTTTTTTCTCTTTGGTATTTTTCAATTCGTTGATTATCAATATTATTATTTGATAAAACGGAAAACTTTACGAAATGTTGAAAAAATATTTTGTATAACTCTTGACGGGATAGAAACTTTTTCGTAAACTTGCAAAATCAAAATTCTACTCCTAAAAAAGCCTTGAATCTATACCAAAACTGAAAAAACGAATTAAACAAACACAAACATCGTGGAAACGAAAACTTATACTTATGATGAAGCATTCCATTCATCTTTGGAATACTTCAAAGGCGATGAATTGGCTGCACGTGTGTGGGTCAATAAATACGCATTGAAAGATTCTTTCGGAAATATTTACGAACAGAATCCCGAAGATATGCACTTGCGTCTTGCCAAAGAGATAGCGCGTATCGAAAACAAATATCCCAATCCGCTTTCGGTGGAAGAGTTGATGGAGGTCTTTCGCGATTTCCGTTACATCGTGCCGCAGGGCGGACCGATGAGCGGCATCGGCAACGACTTTCAGATAGGTTCGTTGTCGAACTGTTTTGTCATAGGTATGGACGGTGATGCCGACTCCTACGGCGGCGTGATGAAAATCGACGAGGAGCAGGTGCAGCTGATGAAGCGGCGCGGCGGCGTGGGGCACGACTTGTCCCATATGCGCCCGAAAGGCTCGCCCGTGAAAAATTCCGCTTTGACTTCGACGGGTTTGGTGCCCTTTATGGAACGCTATTCCAACTCCACCCGCGAGGTGGCGCAAGACGGACGGCGCGGCGCATTGATGCTCAGCGTGTCGATAAAGCACCCCGATTCCGAGTCTTTCATCGACGCCAAAATGACCGAAGGCAAGGTTACGGGCGCCAACGTGTCGGTGCGCATTACCGACGATTTCATGCAGGCGGCTATCGACGGCAAGCCTTATGTGCAGCAATTTCCGGTGGATAGCGACCACCCGCTGGTAACTAAAGAGGTCGATGCGCAGGCGATATGGAAAAAAATCGTGCACAATGCGTGGAAGTCGGCAGAGCCCGGCGTCCTGTTCTGGGATACGATTATACGGGAGTCCATACCCGATTGCTACGCCGATTTGGGCTTCCGCACCATTTCCACCAACCCGTGCGGCGAAATACCACTTTGTCCTTACGACAGCTGCCGTTTGTTGGCGATAAACCTCTATTCTTATGTGGTCGATCCTTTCACGCCGAACGCCCGTTTCGATTTCGACCTGTTCCGCCGCCACATCATTTTGGCGCAGCGCATCATGGACGACATCATCGACCTCGAAATGGAGAAAATCGACAAGATTTTGGAGAAAATCCATTCCGACCCCGAATCGGAAGAGATAAAACACACCGAAATACAGTTGTGGGAAAAGATTCGCCACAAGACGCTGCAAGGTCGCCGCACCGGCGTGGGCACCACCGCCGAAGGCGATATGATTGCCGCCATGGGGCTGCGTTACGGAACGGAGAAAGCCACCGCATTTTCGGAAACCGTGCATCGCGCATTGGCGCTGGCGGCTTACCGCTCGTCGGTGGAAATGGCAAAAGAGCGCGGCGCCTTTGAAGTGTTCGATGCCGAACGCGAGAAAAACAACCCTTTCATCAACCGCCTGCGGGAAGCCGACCCCGAATTATACGCCGACATGGTGAAATCGGGTCGCCGCAATATCGCCTGTCTGACCATCGCGCCCACCGGTACGACGAGTCTGATGACGCAGACCACATCGGGCATCGAGCCGGTATTCATGCCGGTGTACCGCCGTCGCCGCAAAGTCAATCCCAACGATGCCGACGTGCATATAGACTACGTCGATGAGTCGGGCGACGCTTTCGAGGAATATCTGGTTTATCACCATAAATTCATTACGTGGATGGAAACGCACGGATACGAAGTCCGTACCAACTATACGCAGGAAGATATAGACCGCATCGTTGCCAAGTCGCCCTATTACAAAGCTACCGCCAACGACATCGATTGGATACAGAAAGTGCGTATGCAGGGGCGTGTGCAGAAGTGGGTCGACCACTCCATCAGCGTAACGATAAATCTCCCTGCCGACGTAACGGAAGAGTTGGTGGGCAAGTTGTATGTCGAGGCATGGCGCAGCGGCTGCAAAGGGTGTACGGTGTATCGCGAAGGCTCCCGTTCGGGCGTGCTGATTGCCGCCTCGAAAGACGCTCCGAAAGCGGCTCCCGTGCAGCCTCTCGTTTTGAAACGTCCTATCGAACTCGATGCCGACGTGGTGCGCTTCCAGAACAACCGCGAAAAATGGATTGCTTTCGTCGGTTTGAAAGACGGCAAGCCTTACGAAATATTTACCGGTCTTGCCGACGACGAAGACGGCATACTGATACCGAAAAATATCACTTCCGGAAAAATCATCAAAGCCGTCGATGAAAACGGCAACAAGCACTACGATTTCCAATTCCGGAACAAACGCGGCTACAAAACCACTATCGAAGGACTTTCCGAAAAATTCAATCCCGAATACTGGAACTATGCCAAGCTGATTTCGGGCGTGCTGCGTTACGGTATGCCTATCGATCAGGTATTGAAGCTCATTTCGAGTCTCGAACTCGACAGCCATACTATCAATACGTGGAAAAACGGTGTAGAGAGAGCCTTGAAAAAGTATATGCCGAACGGTACGGTAGCCAGCGGACAGACCTGTCCGAAGTGCGGACAGGAAACGCTTATCTATCAAGAAGGCTGCCTGATATGCACTTCGTGCGGAACTTCCAAATGCGGATAATGTGCAACTGACTCTCTGTAACTCGGAACTCAACGCTGCACCGCTTTGATTTCCGCCTCCCGCCGCAACGGATTGTGTTGAGTTTAGCGGAATGGGAAAATAAAAAATCCGACAGTACCCTGTCGGATTTTTTTATAGCTCATCATCTTTTATATTTTCAACTTTGAAATTAAAAAGCCCTGTCCGCATAAGCCATGGCATTTCAACTTTCTTAAAATTATTTATATTCAGCGATGTATTTAAGAGCACACCGTGAGGAAGATTCAAAAAATCGGTTGTGGTATCGTGGGTGTTGATTTCTACGGGACATTTTTCGTGTTCCAATTTATCGCAGAATAATACGCTCCATGTGTTCACGTAGACAGGGGTTGTTTCTGTTACTTTCATAACATCGATAACATATTTATCTTTAATCGTCTTGGATAAACTTCCATATCCGATACAGGCGATTGAAATAAACCCGTCGATAAGCAGCAAAAACATCGCTGCTTGTGCCGTTATATACAGGACTTTCGATTTTGACGCATATAAAATATATCCGCTCAAAAGACAAACGACTATATAAAAGAACGGTACATATCTTGCCCAAAAACCTGACGGGAGCAAGAACAAACACAGGTAAAGGAATATGATTGATACAAGTATAATTTTCCACCATTTGTCCTTTTTCATGAAGAAGAACGCCACTAATAATATGCAGAGCGCCTCAAAAAAGAACACTCCGAATCCGCCTAATCGTGTATCTGTCGATCCATTGCTTAAAAAATTATATTTGTCTAATTGAAAGAAATTGACATCATGCTCTTGCTTCATTTCATTATATGGATTGGCAAGAAGGGAATAGTGTACTTGATATATACGGTTTTTCCCTACTATAACATCGGGTGTTTGGTTGGTCATAATGTCGATTTTCTCTTCTCCCAGCAGCGGGTAGAGCGGATTGCCTTTTTTATAAAAATTGGTAACGTATGGATTAAAAGCTCCGATGATAAAACCGGCTGCTATCGTTAATGCCATATTGCGTATTAATTTGAATTCAAATTTCTTTTTCAATATGTAAATTAATCCTACAAAGGCAAGAAGAATAAAAACAAACCAAAATGCGATATTGAATTTTATTGCCGGAACAAAGAACCCCATAAGGAGGAGTAGCCACATAAAAGATTTATCTTCACGGATACATAACTGATAAATGCTAATTATACCTATTACGATAAATGTATAGCAAGTATAATCTATATAATAAGTCATCAGTTGGTTTATGAGTACGGGATTACATATACACACCGCCGTGAGCAATATCCGTGTCGTCTTATTGCGCAGCTTCTCAAAGTTATCCAAAAAATCCCAACATAGACAAGCCAAAGAAATTAGCAGCCAAAGATTGAGAGCCTTACCCGACTCCAAATTACCGGTTAATGCCACAATTCCTGCTTCGACGGTTTCTACGCCTTTGGCATAATGGGAACCCCATATGTTAGAGGAAATAAGGTATGGCATATCAGCGCTGCTGAGTATAGGTTTATAGAAAGGATTCCACCCGTCATGGAGCAATTTTATTGTGGCTGCATGATAAACTTGTCCATCCCATGAATGATCATAGAGACATGATGCGGTAATGATAGTAAGTACAGCTATTGTCAAGATTACGGCTGTACATACGATTTTTGTTTTAATCGCTTCTTTTCCGGTATTGATGATAAGGAAACATAGGAGAAATGCCGCTATGATAGGTATTGCCGTTAAATAGTATCCTATGGCAAAACTTACGACGATCAATACGTACATCGTAAGGGGCAGCATCAGAAAGAAAAAGCCTATTTTTCTAACTATACTATGCGAAGCACTAATTCCAAAAAGCGAAAAAGAATTCATAAGATTAATTTTTAGATGTTTTCTGTTTATACATTCGATAGGCTTCTTTCAGCATATCTTCGTCGTTGTAGCGGGGGCGCCAATCCAAATCACGGACGGTTTCGGAAATGTCCAGCACATATTCTTCGTCGGCAATCATATACTGTTCTTTGTACATGATAGGCATTCCGAGCGAGGCGAATACTCCGAGAATGAATTTGACGAGCCGCCCGGGCGTAGGCAGTACGAAAGAGTGGGAGCCGGCATCGCGAATTACGCCCTGCAACAAATGGCGAATGTCGGGCGACGATTCCGAACCCAGATTATACTCCTTGTTCGGAAAGCCTTTGTCTATTGCCGCAATGGCAGCCGATACGCAATCGAATACCGAAACCATCTGGTAATGGTTCTTCCCGTTTCCGATGGTGGGTACAGGCAGATTCCGGTCGATCAGTTTGAAGAGCTTGATCAAGATGCCTGCCCGTCCGGGACCGTTGATCATTCGCGGTCGCATGATGGTGATGTCCATACCCTTTTCACGGTAACGGCGGCATATATCCTCCGCCGCTTTCTTGCTCTCTCCGTAGGGTCCGAACGGGCGTTGCGGGTGGCGGGTATCCACTGGCAGATATTCCGGTTTGCCGTATGTCATATCCGTTGTAAACATGAGAAATTTTCGACAGCCTTTTTCGTATATTACTTCCAGCAAATTAGATGTTCCTGTCGTATTGACGCTGAAAAAATATTCTTTTGCGCGACGAGGAACCTTCGTATGATACTGATTTGCAGCAAGATTTATAACGATAAATTTCCCCCCCCCCTTGATTTTCAAACAGATATTCAAGGCTTTCCTTGCTGCGAATATCCACTTGCCGGTAGGTACATTCGGCGGGAATCATTTCATGCGGACAGGGTTGAAGGTCGCATACTACGACTTCCCGATTCAGCCGTGCCAATTCTTTGGCTAAATATCGACCGACGAAGCCGTTGCCTCCGATAATGTAATATTTCATATTAACTCCTCGATATTAAAAATACGCCTAAACAGATTACTCCGATTCCGATGACTCGGATCAGACTGATATTTTCGCCGAAAAAATAATATCCTGCAACGGCGGCGACAATGTAGCCGACACTCAAAAACGGATACGCATAGCTGACTTCCACTTTCGACAAAACCGCCATCCACAGGAAAATACTGACGGCATAGCACACCATACACAACCATAACCAAATGTTGGTAATCATCGGTATCAGCATCTGCATCGCGTTGGAGATATGCACTTCTCCGACGACCATCATGCCTTTCCGCATGAGAATCTGAGCCGCACTGTTCAACAGTACGCTTGCCAAAATCAATAAAATGTTTATCATATTCGTTTACAATAAATAATGTTCGTCTGCATAAGCCAGCATTTCCCGATCGCCGCGACTGTCGCCGTAGGCAATCAGATGATATTCCTGTCGGTCGGGATACGCCGTTTTCAGCCGGTATACTTTTTCTGCACCGTAGCAGTTCGGCGTGGTGAAACGTCCGGTCAGTATGCCGTTTTCAACTTCGATTTCCGTACACAGCAATCGGGAGAATCCGACGGTTTCCGCCCACGGACGAATCCAGCGATCGACCGAAGCGCTGACAATGCACAATTCATACTGCCGCTCGGCATACTCCGCCACCGTGCGTAACAGCGAATGGCGCAATATATGGGGCAGCCGTTCGCGGCAAAATGCCTCGCACTGCGTGTCGAAACGTTCGACCGGCATTCCCTTGAAGAAATGGGCGAAGACCCGCTGCTTGGCTTTCCAGTTGGGGTAGAGCCCGACTTTCATCGCTACCAGCATCGGAGAGAAAAGTGCGAATCCCGCGACGAAGTGGCAAACGCCGCAGCTGAAACGGATAAATGCCGGAAATGTGTCTCGCACCGTCAAGGTACCGTCGAAGTCGAACACCGCTATTGTACGCATTGCCTATAAATAGATGATGATGCAAAATGCCGCAATCCAGCCGGCAATGGTAAATTGTATAAAGCAGTCTTTCAGCAGAATTTGTGTCGGGCTGCCACTGGCGCCATCGACCAGAATCCGCTGCAAATAGCGGAGCATACCCAGCAATACGAAAACGCTTGTTACATACAGATGCTCGGAACCCAACCGCTGCATCACTTCCGGACTGACCGAGTACATGATATAGCAGACCATTGTCATGGTGGCAACGATGACAATGGAGGCATCGAGAAAAGCAAGATTGAATCGGGAAACATTTTTGCGCACTTTTACGCCCGATTCATTGTAAATCAGCACATCGTCCCGACGTTTGGCAAACGCCAGAAAGAGTGCCAGCAGAAATGTCATCAGAACAATCCAGTGCGACAGCGGTGTTTGTGTGGCGAGGGAGCCTGCCAAAATCCGAAAAACAAAGCCCAATGATACGATAAATACGTCGGCAATGGCAACTCTTTTCAGTTTGAGACAGTAGGCGATGTTGAGAATGATGTATGCTATAATGACCGACAATACAGGAATAAAATGTATTCCGCCGAACAAAATTTCGCCTGCCCCCGACAACACAAGCAGACACCCCATGATAATCCACCCCGTATTTTTCGACAGAATGCCGCTTGCAAAGGGGCGAGTGCATTTCTTGGGGTGGGTGCGGTCGGCTTCGATGTCCATGATGTCGTTGAGGCAGTAAATAGCACTTGCGGCAAATGAAAATGCAAAAAATACCGACAGCGTTACGATAAACTCGCCGGCATCGAACAAGTTGCCGACGAAAAACAGCGGCAGAAATACAAAGGCATTTTTTACCCACTGATGCAGTCGTAGAACCCGAAGAATCGCGAAGATTTTTTGCATGACGGAATATATTAATATGAGATTTACAGAATCATACGTGAACTCAGATAAATTGCCGCAAAGATAAAAAAATAATAATTGTTCGTGAAAACATTTTTTAGATTAAAATATTTTTTCACTACGATTTTTTAACAGCTTGATTTTAATATGTAAATAACCGCACAAAAAAAATCCGACAGCATAGGCTGTCGGATTTTTGCGTAGAAAAGAGGAGTGGGGCAGTCCCGCTCGGAACTTAGAAGTTGTATTGTATGGCGGCGTTGAGGCGGTTGGCGTGTCCGCTGTTGTCGTCGCGATCGGTGCGTCGCCCGTAGAGATATTCGATGCCTATCTGGCAATCTTTTGTAATGTTGTAGAAAAGGTTTCCCACGACGTATTGGGCATACCGATAGGTTTGGGCGTTGAGTTCGCCGTCGTACATACGGCATTGGCTGTACGATACCGATGCAAACATACGGGGCGAGATGTTTACCTGCACGCCGCCGGTGGCGCCCCATACGGCGGGAGCGGTGAGGCTGCCTGCCGATGCTGCCGGCACGAGGTCGAACCCGTAACCTCCCAAATCGTTGATATACTCTTCGATACCGTTTCCGTAAACGGCATCGCCATATATCGTAAGCCAGCGCGATATGTTGGCGACTCCACTCAGTTGCACGCCCCAGCCGAGTTGCATTTTGTTCTTTTCGGTGAGCAGGTTGCGGTAAGAGAGTCCGCGCAAGATACCCGACACTCGTACGTGGCTGTTCGTTTCGTCCCAACCGTATTGTAGGTAAAGCGGAATATCGGGCATACGCTGGGTGATGTATTCGCTTTGCTGCGACCGTGTGGTCATCGTTGCCGACGGTGCTTCCACGGCGACCGCCATGCTCCAGTGTCTGCCGAGCGAGGGGTGATATTGCAACATGACGTTGCGTGCGCTCACCAATCCGCACGGACCTTGAAAGTCGATGGTGGGCGGGCAGGCTGCCACGTCGGTGAACGTACTCCACGCCAGACCGGCTTTTACGCTCCGCATATCGATGAAGGCTTGCCGCAGTTGCAGGGTGTAGTTGCCGTTTCCGCCGCGAAAATTACTTTCGAGATATACGGTGTAATTGCCCATGATGCGGTTGTTTCCGACCAAAGAGAGAAAGAGTCGGGAGGTCGAAGCGTCCATTTGGAATTGTCCGTTTTGAGCCGGATTATTGGGCGTGGGAATGGTATAGGTAATAAAATCTTTGCTGTCGGCCATACCGCGAAAATCGACCGACATCGAGCCTTTTACATATCCGCCGATGCCGAGTGCCGCCGTACCCTTGCGGTTGATGAGAATGAAGCGCGGGGCGCGCGGGTCTTGAAACTGCCGCTCCATACGCAGGAACAAATCGGTGGGAGGGTTGCCGACCGGTATGGCGGGGTTGCGACGGGGAAATATCGGGCGCGTGTCGTACAGCACCACGACCGACGACGGCGCGTGATATACGCTGTCGCCCGTTGCGGGGTCGATGTCGATGATTTCGATTTCGCCGTTGCGCTGCGCTTGTGCGGCGAACGTGCAAAGGACAATAGAAAAAATGAAGAAAACTTTTTTCATACGTGTTTATGATTAGAAATGAAAATTCGATATACACATAAACACGCGATAAAAAGGAAAGTTTTTCGCCGCTGTTTGGTTGCTAATAATAATTGACAAATAAAAGGCGCCTGTGCTTCTCTTGATACTCTATCGGTTGAAAGTAAAACCTTTATGAAATCATTCTTGTTATTCTTCCGGATTCTTTCGCCCTATAAAAATTTGCTTTTTGGTTAATATCGAAAAAGAAAGTATATTTGTGGAAAAACGTAGCAAGAAATATAGTATGGAAGTAATATCCAAAATGATTGCAAATAATCTCGAATCGGCGTTTCCCACATATCCGGGTCGAATTTTGAAAGATGAAATCGAATACAGGGGAATTTCCCAACGTAAATTGGCAAAGCAGATGGGCATCGGCTATTCCGTGTTGAACGAGATACTGAATGCTCGTCGCCCCGTTACCGAAAAAACGGTGATGATGTTTGAAGCGGCATTGGAGGTAAACGCCGAACCGTTGCTTGCATTGCAAATGGAATACAACCTGCGGGCGGTAAAAAAAGACCATTCGTTTATGCAACGGCTGGATAAAATTCGCAAAGTTGCAGCTGTTCTGTAATTTCGCTGAAACGTAAGGAAGCATTAAAATTGATTTCCCCAAAAATACGAAAAAGCGCTGACAATCTTTGAGGTTTTGTTGATTATCAACGCTTTTTGATTTCGTCGGGGTGGCGGGACTCGAACCCGCGACCCCCTGCTCCCAAAGCAGATTTA
>CANQDQ010000006.1 GCA_947593515.1 uncultured Bacteroidales bacterium
AATACGATTGTCATAACGGGAAAACCCGCGGAACAAATCGTAAATGTGTACGACATTCAAGGGCGGCTCATCGCCACCACTACGCAAGACGTTATAAAAAATCTTTCATCGGGATTTTATATCGTATCTGTCGCCGGTAAAACATTCAAAATTACTATTTAGCAATAGAAATCTCTAAATAAAGGCACCTCGGCTTATGCCGAGGTGCCGCTGTAAAACGGCTAATTATCCGTTATCCGGTCTGTTGAAGAGATGAACATGACGGTTGAAATTCGAGGGCGCGAACTTGGGATTGGTTTACTTTAATAATATTTTTTATGAAAACATAGTATTGTTGGATTAAAATAGCCTTGGAAACAGCGATTTCCATTACATGTGATTTTTATTTGGATTCCTTAACAGGGATCGTTATTAAAAACTGTGCAAAAAGGATAATAGATTGGGTATTTACCCGCTACTTTAATATTTAAAATTAAAAAAGCATACGTCTAATAATAACGAGCATTTAATAAAGCAATGATTCGCGCTATTTGCTGAAAAAAGTGTATCCAAATCAAAGACGATGTGCTTTTTTATGAGGTATTTCCGAGCGGAAAATACGTCGGGAATACCTCTTTATATATTGAAACCGGTTGCCGCGGGGGGGGGGGGACCGGGGGGGGACGTCAGAGCCGGCTTTTTACCCACTGCCGCAGGGCGCTTGTGCGGGTGAGCAGCTCTTTGCAGTAGTTCGGGGTAAGCACTTTCATAAGACGTTCTCGGTCTGAAGGGTTGAGAACGTCCCTATTCAACGGTTCGAGTTCGTCGATGAAATCGATCTGGTCTTCCGAAAATTCGATGATAATACCCGTTTCGCCGGCAAGCTGTCCCAAGTGGCGGACCTCCGAAAGCGGTTCTTCCAGCACATTGCACCAATAGGCTTTCAGTATCGCCTCGATGGTGCGGTGGCACATCAGCCCGATATACATATACCGCTGCGCCGAAAACATGGCGCGCGCCGTATCGAAATCATAATCCGACAACTCCACCCAACCAACAGCTTTCTCTCTCATAACTCTTTCCCGTTTTGTTTTTGCAAATATAAACAATTCCTTTGAAATATGCTTGCCATTTGCCCCAAAACGCAACAGCCCGGCGGATATGACTGTTGTCAAGTGTTTATATCAAAATTCCTGTTTTGAGAATGTCGGCATAAAGGGGATTGCCGGTATCTTCCGTAAGCAGAACGGGTTCTATAAGGTAACTTACCTTACGCCCCAGTTTCCACAGCAAAGGCGTATCTTCAAAATAATTGTCGCTACGGTGTGAAACGATTACGGCAATGTCGATGTCGCTCTCCTCCGTATGATTGCCTTTGCTGTACGAGCCAAAAAGATATAAGGCTTTGAGGGGCAAATGCTCTGCCACCACAGACTTGTATTTTTTCGCTATTTCGATAGCCTGTTTTTTATCCATAGCCTTAGTTCGTTTGTTCGGTTCAATAATTCTTTGCAATATTCAGGAGTCAGTGATTTCAAAAGTTGTTCTTTGTATGAAGGATAACGCGCTTCTATATTCAGCGGTTCGAGTTCATCGATGAAACACAACTGTTCTTCCGACAATTCAGCAATAAGTCCGGACTTCGCTGCAAGCCGATATAAATGGTGAATCTTCAAGGGTGGTTCTTCCAAAACTTCACTCCAATATGCTTTAAGAATCTTTTCAACCACTTGGTGGCACATAAATCCGACATAAAGGTAACGTTTGGTTACAAGCATGGCGCGTGCCGTATCGAAATCATAATCCGACATCTCCACCCAATATGTTACTTTATCATTCATTACCTTTATTTTGTATGAAATGCAAATATACACATTTTCTTTGAAAAACATTGTCCGAGATTCCAAAACCTCCAAAAACGGATAAAAAATCGCGTGAAAGTTTTTTCAACCGAAAATCTTTTCCAAAGCCGAAAAAAATTTTTTATATTTGCCATGTATGTACGACAAAGTGTGTATATCGCCAAGCCGTCTTTTCCTGAATATCAAAAGGCGCGATGAGTTCCGGTTCTGAAATCGGGACGGAGTGCCGGTTGTCCGATTTATACAGGGGTGTCCCCCGCCGCCAAGAAGCATTTGGTGTAAATTTTCCCATATCAAAACCTTAACCCTTTACCTTTATGAAACTACCTTTTGCAGAATCATTCCGCATCAAGATGGTGGAAACCATCCGTAAGAGTACCCGCGAAGAACGCGAACAATGGATAAAAGAGGCAAAATACAACCTCTTCAATCTGAAAAGCGACCACGTGTTTATCGACCTGCTAACCGACTCCGGAACGGGCGCGATGAGCGACAAACAATGGGCTGAAATGATGACCGGCGACGAAAGTTATGCCGGCGCCCGCTCCTATTATAAAATGAAAGCGGCTATCAAGGATATTTTGGGCTTCGACTACTTCCTGCCGACCCACCAAGGTCGCGCCGCCGAAAATGTTTTGTACTCCACCATCGTGAAAGCCGGCGACGTGCTGCCCGGAAATTCGCACTTCGACACGACCAAAGGGCATATCGAATTTCGGAAAGCCTTCGCCATCGACTGCACCATCGACGAAGCCGCCGACACCCAGTTGGAAATTCCTTTCAAAGGCAACATGGACCCGCGCAAACTGGAAGAGGTGCTGAAAAAATATCCGCAGGAGAAAATACCCGCCGTCGTTCTGACCATTACCAACAACACCGCCGGCGGACAGCCTGTTTCGATGAAAAACATTCAGGAAGTGTCGGCTGTGTGCCGAAAATACGGCGTAAACCTGCAAATCGACGCCGCCCGCTTCGCCGAAAATGCCTATTTCATCAAAACGCGGGAAGAGGGGTATGCCGACAAATCGATTAAGGAAATCGTGAAAGAAATGTTCTCCTACGCCGATATCGCCACCATGTCGTCGAAAAAAGACGCTATCGTGAACATGGGCGGATTCGTGGCTTTCAAAAGCGAAGAGCTGTGGAAAAAATGCCAGATGTTCTGCATCATGAACGAGGGATTCATTACCTACGGCGGAATGTCGGGGCGGGATATGAACGCGCTGGCGCAGGGTCTGGACGAAGGCACGGAATTCGACTATCTGAAAACCCGCATCAAACAAGTGGAATACCTCGGTGCAAAATTAGATGAATACGGCATTCCCTACCAGCGACCTGCCGGCGGACACGCCATTTTCATCGACGCGAAAAAAGTGCTTACGCACGTGCCCAAAGAGGAGTTTATCGCCCAAACGCTGGGCGTGGAGCTGTATCTCGAAGCCGGCATCAGAGGCGTGGAAATCGGCGCGATATTGGCCGACCGCGACCCCGTTACTCGGGAAAACCGCTATCCGAAACTGGAACTGCTGCGGCTGGCAATCCCCCGCCGCACCTACACCGACAACCACATGGACGTAGTGGCTGCCGCCTTGAAAAACGTTTATGACCGCCGAGAATCGATCACGCACGGCTACGTGATTACAAAAGAATTTCCTATCATGCGCCACTTCACGGTGGAGCTAGAAAAGGCGCGATAATACGCAGATAAAAAAGCGACGTCGGGGGTCGTATGACCCTCGACGTCGTGTGTGGTACCACCAGGAATCGAACCGGGGACACAAGGATTTTCAGTCCTTTGCTCTACCAACTGAGCTATGGCACCATGTATTTTGCGGTGCAAATATAGTATGTTTTTTGCAACGCTCCAAGTTTTCCCGCAAAAATTTTTACAAGAAATTTTCAATGAACATTTTCGGCAATTACGAAGTTTATTTTTCACCTGTCGGGTGCAACGTTTTGCTCTCGATTTTCAAAAAATATCGGGAAAAAAGGCGGTCAAATTTTTTCTTTCACTACCTTTGCACTTTGGTTTTGTAAAACATATCTGATGAAAATAAAAATTCTTTCTACCTCGTCATGGCGGTATGCAACGCTACTGCTGTGTGCGCTGGCAGCAGTACAATGCAGCGACAACGCCGAAGAAAGCATAATGCCGGAGCCTCCATACGAGAGTCGGTGGTATTATTCGTATGACGCCGAAAGCGTGCTTACCGCCGCCGATTTTTCTATCGACGGATTCATTCCTTATACGCTGGGGAGTGCCGGCGATACGCTTTTTGTGGCAAACAATGCCGACAGCAGTCTGTTGGTTATCGACGCAAACAGCGAGCGGGTACTGCGCACGGTAAAGCAGTGGTCGTTCAACGGTGAACAGCATCGTTTCGAAAGTACGATAGAGGCTATCGTGCCGAGCGGCGACCGGCTGTATGTAGCCGAGCGGCAGTCGCGCATCCACTGTTTTTCGCTATCTTCGTGGGAGTACGTGGGGTGCATCGGCAATGGCAATTGGTGGAACGATGTTTTCCAAGCACAAGCCGCCACCGCAGTAAACGGATTTGTCTTTGCCCGCGACAAAGACGGAAAGATAAGCCTTTACCGCGAAACCGACGTTACGCCGGAAAATTATCAGAACGTGCGCCGCTACTGTCAAAGTGCGGGCATCGGCGCAACGAACAACAATTTTGCCACGCATTGTATGCGGCTCGACGGGCAAGGGCATATCTTATTGACGGATTACAACAACAAACAAATTTATACCCTCGACGCCGAAAAAGCCGTAAACATGGAAAACGGCGCTTCCATCGACATCGCAGAATTGACTCTGACGCCCGATTTTGCCCCCACCGGTATGGATATAACACCCGATTTCTATTTTGTTGCGGGAGGAAACAGAGCCATAAACATTTACGACAGAACAAAAAAGGCTTGGACCAAGAAACTGGAAAGCATACGGGGTTACACTTTTTCGCAACCGACTTGCGTACAGGCTCTTTCGGACTCCGTGCTATGGATTTCAGACCTCCATAAGGATAAGCATTCGTTAGTGAAATTAGTAGTTCATAAAAACGAAATTCGGGAATACGTGCACGAAAATACGACGAAAGTTCTCCCACACGAAACCCGCAGCAGCGACGAATTATTCATCGCCCTGCGCACCCTCGAAATCGAAGAAAATCCGGAAATATAAAAACATTTGTGTCTCTTCCTTAAAGTAATCCACATGGTCATAAATCATCAACGAAACTTCCGCTTTTTATTGGCGGTCTGCACCTGTCTGACAGTTTGGAGTTGCAGCGACGACAACGAAACCCGTACACTTTCTGAAAACAAAGATTTTTCGGGCACGATACACATCTCCACACTCGACGATTATACCGCCCAAAACCACATGATCATGCTCCAAGACGACGAGCCGGAAAGCGTATTTCTCGACGCATCGCAACGGTCGTTTTATCCGAGCCAGCCCGTACAAGTGTCTATCACCGAGAATCAGGAACTTTTGCTCCGCGCCTATTCTCCGCGCCGCATCAACAATTTGAAAATCTGGACAGCGATAGAGGGCTTTGAGGAGGAATTTTTGTTGGCACAATTCGACATCGTACCGCCGTTTTTGGAATTTCGGACGCGACTGCCTTTCGTCGAAGCCGACCAAGAGTACCGGACACTTTCGGGAAAAGACATCAAAATCATGAAGAACCCCTATTTGGGGTCAGGCGACTTGTCGCTGCGCATTGATTGCGACGACCCTTATTACAAAAAATTCGAGACCATCAAGACGACATGGCGGGTAAATTTCTCCAATTTCGACTATCCGAATCACAATTATTGGCTTGCCATGAATCCCGGACATTGCCGCGAAGCCGTAGCCATGTCGTTGAATATGGCATATCTGTTCTCTACCAAAGAATATGAAGACTCTTTGCGAGCAAATGATATGCGCTTCGAAAATCGTACCGTCCCCATATCCGCAGAAACACTGCTCACGCAATCGCGCACCCGCAACAATTTTGCTTGGGGTACGCTGCATGGCGTGGGCGGATTGGGCGGAGGCTCGACGCTCGGACTGCAAGATGTCTGCTTCTTGGGACACTATGCCGACGATGTAAGCGAATCGGCAGCCCTCTTCCATGAATTCGGACACGGTATGGGTTACGGCGACGGCGACAATACGGTCATCAGTGAAATCAACAATGGTTACAGTTGGCGGAAAATGTGCCATGCCATCTATGTTCATCAAAGCCTTACCAAAGAGTTGCCGATATATTCCCGCCGGTTCATGCACAACCGCCGCAACCATTACGACCAATGGAGCAACGATCGGCTTGCCTATTACGGGGCGGCAGGACGCTACTACGGGAGCAAATATGTCATCGAAGACCCCGAGCTCGACGAGCTGGACGGCGGACTTGCCCGCGGCGGGGAATTTTTGAAAACCGACTCCTCCGGCAACGAAGGCGGGGCGCTGCGCTTCAAACTCAACTACGAAACCGCAAAAGTCGAAAAGAAAAATTATGCGCCGCGCGACATTTATGTATATAACAACCGCCTCTATGTAACCAACGACATACGGCAGAAAGATTATAGCATCGATGTTTTCGACTTATCATCGCAGGAGCCGAAACTTTTGAAACGAATCACCTCATGGAAAGATCCGAAATCGGGCGAGGAGGTTGCTCTCGGAATACCTACAGGTATCTGCCGTTCTTACGATAAAATCTATATTGCCGGCTTCGGCAGCCGCATCTATGTGCTGAATAGCGACACCTACGCTTGCGAAGATTTTTTGTGCCCTTCGGGCGGCGCATATTCTGTCGCCATAGACAACGGTGTAATATACAGTATTCTGAATGCCGTGCGTGCCATGCCCGAACATAGCGTAGCCGCACAGACGCTGGGCACCGTACCCACGATTGCATCGAGTACGGGCTGGAAAAATTCGAATCTCAATACCGTCGCTCGCGACCAAGAGGGGAATATCTACGCCACCTTGTATGACGAAAAGAAAATCGTTAAAATAGACATCAGCCACCTGCTGTCCGGGAAATTGAACATCTCCCGCGAACTGACATTCGAAAACGCACCGCAGGGAGTATGTTTCGACGACGACAATCGTATGTTCGTAACATTCGGAAACAGCGCTGCCATACGTTTTGCCCAAGTAGATGCCGGCACGGGAAAAATCGTCAACGACTTGACTAAAATAGGGAATATCGAGCTGAAAAAACCACAGAAATGTATCATACGCCGGCATACGCTTTTCATCACAGACCGTAATACCGACGATTTCTGTTTGTATGCCATTCCGGTAGAAGACTTGAAATAAAAAAAACATTCTCCTCCCTATACCGAAACATGTTCTCTTTTATCGTCTGCTCCATCAAACCCGAAGAAACCAAAGCGTTAGAGCAAAACATTGCTGCCACTGTCGGCGTACCGTATGAATATATTTCTTTCGACAATCGGAAATTCCAATACGGTTTGACAAAGGTTTACAACCTTTGCGCCCGGAAAGCCCGATACGACTACCTCTGTTTCTTGCACGAAGATGTCCGGTTTCTGTCCGAAGGATGGGGCAAAGAAATCTCAGCGCAGCTTTCAAAAGAAAATTGCGGCGTCATTGGTTTTGCCGGCAGTACGGTAAAGTTGAAGTCTTCGACACAATGGGCTGTTTCCAAGCAGACGACACGCATACATCTCATACAGCAAATGCGTTTCGGAAAGGAAAAACAAGTCGAAAACAATCCCGATAAAAATGATTTTTCGCCGGTCATCACGCTCGACGGACTTTGTCTGTTCGTAAAGCGTTCGGTTTGGGAGCAAACTCCATTCGACGAAACGACATTCACCAACTTTCACTGTTACGACTTGGATTTCTCGCTTTCCGTAGCACAACGCTATACCAATTACGTTTGCCATACCATTTCGATAGTCCATTTTTCTTCGGGTTCTTATTCGCCGGCGTGGCATCAAGAAACAAAAAAGCTGAATGACAAATGGGCTTCCCGTCTGCCGATGTCGGTAACGCCAATGACTGCACAGGAACAGGTAAAATTGCAAAAATATTCCTCTTTCTTTTCTGAATTTCTCCAAATTAAAAATAGTTGGAGAAAAGGTGATTTTCTTCATAAAAATTTTTCAGATGCTTTCGCCTTATTTCAAAACAACCTCTTTCAAACAAAAGCGTGGGAGCTGATTTTTTTGAGTTATCCCAAATATAAACTCGTAGCACGGCATTCTGCGAAAAAGGCTCAACCGACACCTGTCATCAAGTAATATCGTAAATCCCAAGAAATGGCTCCCCGTGTAAAAATCGTCATACCGCTCTATCGGGCGGAACTCTCCCCACTCGAAGAACTTTCGATACAACACACCGCCGAAGTGTTGCACAATTATCCACTCTGTTTCGTCCTGCCGGAGGGTCTGCCGCAAGAGAGCTTCAAACGCCTCGTACCCGACGCCGAAATCATTCCGGTAAGCGATGAATGGCTGGGCAGCAAAAACGGCATCGCCGGCTACAACCGCATGATGCTGTCAAAAGCGTTTTACGACCTTTTTGCCGATTGCGAATATATATTGATATGCCACTCCGACGCATGGGTGTTCCGCGACGAATTGGAGGCGTGGTGCAACATGGGCTGCGACTGCATCGCCGCCCCATGGATACGCCGTAAAATTTACGACAATGCTTTCGTCAAATGTTATTACCGTATCGTACAGTTTTATGCGAATCGCCGCAACCGCCCGACGCGGGAGTCGCTGCACGGAAAGGTCGGAAACGGGGGATTCTCGCTCCGGCGGGTAGAGGCTTTCCGCTCCGCCTGTGAGCGATACAAGGAGAAAGCCGATTTTTTCTTGCAGAACAAATCGCCGTTTTTCAATGAAGACGTCTTTTGGGCGACCGTACCCGATGGATTCCGTTACCCGACAGAAGCAGAGGCATTACGGTTTGCTTTCGACACCCATCCTCGCTATTGCTACAAGGAAACGGGCGGCAGATTGCCTTTCGGGTGCCACAGCTGGTCGAAGCCGCGATTCTATAAATTCTGGAAAGATTTTATCCCAACTCGTTCGTAATCGGACTATTTTCGACCGAAATCGGCGGGGACTTCGCCCCACTCGCGGGTTTCCCATTTGACGATGCGGTTGGCATACGTGTTTTCGCGCAGCCATTTTTCGGCACGGGCTATGAGGTCGAACACGGGAGCATTGCGGTCGGTATGCGCCAATTTCGTTTTGCACTGCTTCGCCCGCACCCACGCTATGGCGTTGCGGCTGTCGGAGCAGACGGTCATGTCGCTGCCTTTCTTTTTCAGAAGAGCCAACGCGTGCACCAACGCCAAAAATTCGCCGACATTGTTCGTGCCGTCGGCAAACGGTCCTATCCGGAATATCTCCTGCCCCGTGCGCACATACACGCCGCGATATTCCATCGTTCCGGGATTGCCGAGGCAGGAGGCATCGACCGCCAGCGTATCGAGTACCCATTCGGGTATTTTCGCGGCAGCGGCACGGGCAGACGTTTCGGCCTTCGGTTTCGCAGAATATGCGGTGTAGCCGTTTTCGAACGCCGCTTCCGCCTCTTCTTTCGTGGAAAAACTTTTATATTTTGCCGAAGGATAGTTTTTTACCTGCAAGCGACACTCCGTCCACGAAGTATAAATGCCCGGCGAAACGCCTTCCCATACCACGTAATATTTCGGTTTATCCATGCCTGTAAAAAATTTTATGCACAAAAGTAAGGATATTTATTGACTTCTGCGCAAAAAATCCTATTTTTGCCGTGCTATATCGAAAGCATCGACAGGGATAACATGAAACGTATTTTTCTGATCGGATATATGGGGGCGGGCAAAAGTACGCTCGGCAAAACGCTGGCGCGAAAACTCAACGTCGGCTTCATCGACCTCGACCGCTATATCGAGTGCCGCCTCCACAAAACAATTCCCGAAATTTTTTCGGAAAGCGGAGAAAGCTCGTTTCGTGTTCTCGAAAAAAATCTGCTGCACGAAGTGTGCGATTTCGAAAACGTAGTCATCGCCGGCGGCGGCGGAACGCCTTGTTTCTTCGACAACATCGACTACATAAACACGCACACGACCTGCGTCTATCTGCAAACTTCGGTCGATGAACTGTTTGAACGGCTGAAAAAATACCGGGACTCACGCCCCCTGCTGCAAAACAAAAACGACGAAGAATTGCACGCATTCATCGAAAAAAATCTCTCTTCGCGAGAGAATTTCTATAAACAAGCTGCCATACATTTCGACACGGGAAGATTAGCAACCGCGCAAGAAATAACGGCAAGAACCGAGCAACTGGCTCAAATTATTTTCAAGAAAAACGACAATAAGTAAGTTTTTTCTTCCTTTTATTGTCAAAATGTCGATTTTTTATTTTCTTTGCCCCGTCCAAAAATAAAAGCCATTCCACACATATTAAAACAGGCATTATGTCAGAAGAAACAAAAGTGAATGTATTGGAAAAAGTGGTCGTCCGCTTCTCCGGCGACTCCGGCGACGGTATGCAGCTTGCCGGCAACCTTTTCTCCAACCTCTCCGCCGCTATCGGGAACGAAATTTCGACTTTTCCCGATTATCCGGCAGAAATTCGCGCCCCGCAAGGAACGTTGGGCGGCGTATCGGGATTTCAAGTGCACATCGGGAAAGGCGTCTATACGCCCGGCGACAAAGCCGACGTACTCGTCGCCATGAATCCCGCCGCACTCAAAACCAACATCAAGTACGTGAAACCGACGGGCATCGTGATTTTCGATACCGACTCTTTCCAGAAAAGCGACCTCGAAAAAGCGGCATTCGCCACAGACGACCCGTTCAAGGAGCTGGGCATCGTGCAACAGCTCGTACCCGTCGCCATCTCGTCGATGGTCAAAGATTCGCTGACAGATTCGGGGCTCGACATCAAAGCCGCTCTGCGCTGCAAAAATATGTTCGCGCTCGGACTCGTATGCTGGCTCTTCGACCGTCCGCTCGACCAAGCCGAACACCTGCTTCACAATAAATTCGCCAAGAAGCCGTCGGTACTCGAAGCCAACGTCAAAGCCATGACCGACGGCTACAACTACGGACACAACATTCATGCCTCCGTATCGACCTGCCGCATCGAAACCGCCAACGTGAAAAAAGGCATATACACCGACATCACCGGCAACCGCGCAACGGCTTACGGACTCATCGCTGCATCGGAAAAGTCGGGTCGTCCGCTTTTCCTCGGCAGTTACCCCATCACCCCCGCCAGCGACATTCTGCACGAACTCGCCAAACGGAAAGACCTCGGCGTGAAAGTGGTGCAGGCAGAAGATGAAATTTCGGGCATTTGCACCGCTATCGGCGCTAGCTTTGCCGGCAATTTGGCAGCGACTTCCACCTCGGGACCCGGTCTTGCGCTGAAAAGCGAAGCCATCGGTCTCGCCGTTATGGCGGAGCTGCCGTTAGTGGTCATCGACGTACAACGGGGCGGCCCCTCCACCGGTCTGCCCACCAAGTCGGAACAAACCGACCTGCTCCAAGCGCTCTACGGACGCAACGGCGAATCGCCTGCCGTCGTGCTGGCGGCCTCCACGCCGACAAACTGCTTCGACATGGCTTTCGAAGCGGCAAAAATAGCCCTCGAACACATGACGCCGGTAATCCTGCTCACCGACGCTTTCATTGCCAACGGCTCGTCGGCATGGCGCATTCCCGACATGAACGAATATCCCGACATCAAACCCAACTACGTGAAGCCGGAAATGCTCGCCGACAACTGGAAACCTTACAAACGCGACCCCGAAACATTCGTCCGCTACTGGGCGATACCGGGCACGGAAGGATTTATGCACCGTCTCGGCGGTCTTGAAAAAGATTGCACGACGAGCGCCATATCCACCGACCCTGCCAACCACCAGAAAATGACGAACCTGCGGCAGGCGAAAATAGATTACATCGCCACGTGCATTCCCAAGCTCAACGTACAGGGAAATCCAGATGCCGACCTGCTCGTCGTAGGCTGGGGCGGTACATACGGACACCTCTATTCCGCCGTCAGCGAACTGAATGCCGAAGGCAAGGCCGTCGCTCTTGCGCATTTCAACTACATTAACCCGCTGCCCGCCAATACCGCCGACGTGCTGAAATGCTACAAAAAAGTGGTCGTTTGCGAGCAAAACAACGGACAATTCGCCACGCAGCTGCTCTCGAAAGTACCCGGACTCTCCGTTTCGCGATTCAACCGCGTACAGGGACAGCCGTTCATGGTGAGCGAACTGAAAGAGCATTTCATCAAACTTATGGAGGAATAGAGCAATGGACAACAAAGTATATACAGCCAAAGATTATAAAAGCGACCAATATGTGCGCTGGTGTCCGGGTTGCGGCGACCACGCCGTCGTAAACACGCTGCAAAAGGCAATGGCGGAGCTGGGAATACCCCCGCACCGGATAGCCGTCATATCGGGTATCGGCTGCTCCTCGCGCCTGCCCTACTACATGAACACCTACGGATTCCACACCATTCACGGGCGCGCTGCCGCCATCGCCACGGGCGTGAAAACCGCCAACCCCGAACTGACCGTATGGCAGGTGAGCGGCGACGGCGACTGCCTCGCTATCGGCGGTAACCATTTCATTCACGCCCTGCGCCGGAACATCGACCTCAACATTTTGCTGCTGAACAACAAAATCTACGGACTGACCAAAGGGCAATACTCCCCGACGAGCGACCGCGGAGCCATTACGAAATCGTCGCCCTACGGTACGGTGGAAGACCCGTTCGTACCGGCTGAACTGACCTTCGGCGCACGCGGACACTTCTTTGCCCGCTCTATCGACGTCGACCTCGAAGTCGCCAAAGAGTGCATGGTGGCTGCCGGACGCCACAAAGGCGCCGCCGTCGTGGAGATTCTGCAAAACTGCGTCATCTTCAACGACAAGATTCACAGCTTCGTCGCCGACAAGGAATTTCGTGCCGACCGCACCATTCACCTGCAACAGGGCAAGAAAATGATTTTCGGCAAGAACAACGACAAAGGTCTCGTGCTCGACGGCTACACGCTCAAAGCCGTAACCATCGGCGAAAACGGCGTAACCCTCGACGATATTCTCACCCACGACGCCACAACGCCCGACAACTTCCTGCACCAGCGTCTGGCAATGATGGACGGACATGAACTGCCGCTGGCTGTCGGCGTGATACGTGCGGTGGAATTTCCGACATACGACCGCGAAGTCGAAGCACAAATCGAATCGATACGTTCGAAAAATCCGACGAAAACGCTGCGGGAACTTCTGCTCTCCGGCGAAACGTGGGAAGTGAAATAAGAAACGTCCTTTCATAAAAAAGGGGAACGCAACAAACGGCGTTCCCCTTTTTCGTATCGTTGCTTTTACTTATAAATAAGCGTTGAAAGTGCGGATTCATCGAAAATTTCGTTCGCGACCTCCAACAGTTGCGACGCCGTTACCGCTTCGATGCGGGCGATGGATTCCTCCAACGATTCGTATTTGCCGTATCGCAAAAAAGATTTTCCCATGCCCAACGCCGTCGTCTCGTTGCTCTCCGTACCGATAGCCATTTGTCCGATAAGCTGCCGCTTGGCATTTGCCAGCTGCATGACAGTAAGCACATTTTCCCGCAAACGGCGCAACTCCCGATGCAAAATTTCCAGACAAGCCTCCGTCTTTGACGGGTCGGTGCCGAAATAGACGGCAAAGACGCCCGTATCGGTATAATTCGTTACCGACGATTCCACCGTATAAACGTAGCCTTTCCTTTCACGCAGTGCCACATTGAGACGGCTGTTCATGCCGGGACCGCCGAGCAGATTGTTCAACAGAAACAGGGCGAAACGCCGCTCGTCGAACAAATGGCAGGCTCGGCTACCCACCAAGGCGTGCGCCTGATGCGTATCGATGCGCCGCGTCTTCGTAAACGGAGTGAAACCGGCGGGGGCAGTACGGACGAGCGGCACGCCGGCTGCATCGTCGGCATCGCCCATATAACGGTTCAAAGTCGATAAAACGCGATGAAACGGCACGGCGCCCAGAAAGAAAAAGACCAGCCTCGACGGAATGTAATGCTGCTGCAAAAAGCGTCGTCCCGTTTCCGACGTAAAAGAGGCAAGTGTTTTCTTGTTTCCCAAAATAGGGTGCCCCAGTGCGTGCGTAGGGAAAAGCAAATCCTCGAATTCATCATATATCGCCTCTGCCGGCGTGTCCTTGTAGGAATTTATTTCGTCGAGTATCACCTCTTTTTCGCGGACGATTTCCGGCTCGGGAAACTGCGAATGGCGTATCAAGTCTGCCATCAACTCCACCGCCCGCGACAGATGTTCATTCAGAAAAACGGAATACACGACCGTTTCTTCTTTCGTCGTATAGGCATTCAATTCGCCGCCGACATTCTCCATACGGTTGAGAATGTGCCACGAGCGGCGCCGCTCCGTGCCTTTGAACAAAAGATGCTCCACGAAGTGCGCCAAGCCCTCCTCGCCCTTTTTTTCGTCGCGCGTCCCGGCATCGACGACAAATCCGGCATACGAAACCGCCGTAGTGCCTTGCCTATAAATGATACGCAAACCGTTCGGCAATGTATATGTCTGACAATCGATCATTCCTTTTCTCTGTTTTTCGGCGGCAAAAATACGACAAAAACCGCGCATCGAAAAGAAAAGCGCGGTTTACTGCAATAAAATGGCGGAAAATGAATCGCGTATCGGAAAGATTCCGTATCTTCGTAACGTCATACAAGAACAACCGACATGACTTCGACGGTAAACATACAATCCATTCTGCAACAGGAAGCACAAGCGATATTGAACATTCCCGTGAACGACCAGTTCGACAAAGCAATCGCACTCATCACGGAACAGGTGCACCGCAAAAAAGGCAAACTCGTAACCAGCGGTATGGGGAAAGCGGGACAAATAGCCATGAACATCGCTACCACCTTCTGCTCCACCGGTACGCCTGCCGTATTTCTGCACCCGAGTGAAGCGCAGCACGGCGACTTGGGCATCTTGCAGGAAAACGACATCATGCTGGTCATTTCCAATTCGGGAAAAACGCGCGAAATACTCGAACTTCTCACACTGGCAAAGCGTTTATATCCCGACCTGCTGTTCATCGTCATTACCGGCAACGACCGCAGCGAGCTGGCGCAAAAAGCCGACGTATGCCTCTACACCGGAGCTCCCGCCGAAGTGTGCCCGCTCGGACTTACTCCCACCACCTCCACCACCATGATGACCGTCATAGGCGACATACTGGTGGTCGGCGTCATGCAGACGACCGGATTCGACGCCGCCCAATACGCCCTGCGGCACCATGGCGGCTATTTGGGACAACGCTCCCGCCAACAATGCCAAAAAGACCCGAAAGAATAAGAATATGCGTAAAGTCATCGGCATCGGAGAAACTATCTTCGACATCATCTTCAAAAACAATGTTCCGACCCGTGCAGTGCCGGGCGGCTCGACGTTCAACAGCATGATTACGCTCGGACGCATGGGCGTTCCCGTGCACTTCATCACGGAAGTGGGCAACGACAAAATCGGGAACATGATTCTCGACTTCATGCGCGACAACAACCTGACGACCGAAAATGTCGATGTTTTCGACGACGGGCGCGCCCAATCGCCGGTATCGCTGGCGTTCCTCAACGATGAAAACGATGCCCAATACGCATTCTATCAGCAATATCCGGAAAAACGGCTCGATTTTGTATGGCCTATCGTTGAAGCCGGCGACCTGCTTATTTTCGGTTCGTATCACGCCGTCAATCCGCAACTGCGCGACAAAATGACCGAATTTCTCTCCTACGCCCGCGACCAAAAAGCCATCATCTACTACGACGTGAATTTCCGAAAGACGTATGCCCACGAGGCGATGCGCGTCATGCCGGCATTCCTCGAAAATCTCGAATATGCCGACATCGTTCGCGGTTCGGGCGAAGACTTCGAGACGCTGCTCAAAGAGAGTTCCCCCGAACGTATCTACCGCAACCACATCTCTTTCTACACGCCGAATTTCATTTTCACCGACGGTGGAAAAGGCGTTGACATTTTCTGTAATGCCGGCAGCCGACACATCGACATACCCCCGATAAAGACAGTCAGCACCATCGGAGCCGGAGATAATTTTAACGCAGGTACACTTTTCGGATTGCTGCTTGAAAACGTATCGCGCGACGAGTTGAACAACCTGTCGCTCGCCCGTTGGTGCGAAATCATAAAGCACGGAATTGCTTTTGCATCAGAGGTTTGCCAATCATACGACAATTACGTTTCCAAAGAATTTGCGGCTACTTATCCGCGATAAAACCGGCGTTTGGAAATCTTTATCCGAACTAATATTCCTTAAAGGAATTAAAGTTCCTTTTTCGGAAAAAAGAAATTTCTATTTTTGCTTTCAGGAAAATAGAAATGAAACATACGTCGAATTTTTGGCCTTTTTTTATCGCACTCTCGTTGGCGGCTTGCTCTTCGCAACCCGAGATAGAAACGATATGCGAGGATTTGGGAGAGAGCCATTACCTTATCAAATGGGACGTCCTGCCCGAAACGAAAGGCAGCGTAAAAATATTCGTATCTTCCGACCCCGAAAATTTCACGGCACGCGAACCGATAACGCAAGTCCCTATTTCCGACAAAATCTGCGAATTGCAACTCGGCGGCAAACCGTGTTCCCGTCCCTACTTTCTGCTGCGATTCAATCGCCGGTACGACCGCATTGTCGCCGCGCGCACACCCTATAAAATAGAAGGCAACTTCCGCGATATCGGCGGCTACAAAACCGCTGCGGGAAAAGCCGTGCGGTGGGGAGCCGTATTCCGCACGGGCGTCATACCCCCGCTCGACAAGGAAGGATTGCGAAAATTCCAAAGTCTGCATATCTGCACATGGATCGACTTCCGCGACTCCACCCGCTACATCGAACCCGACTCCGCACTATGTCTCAAACAGATACATCACCTGCCTATCAACCTCATTACATCGAGCAGCATTTATGAACAACTCGGCAACGAAACACTGCGACGAGGCGATGCCAACATCTTCATGCAAGACCTCTTCATGGACCTCATCGAAAAAGGAAAACCGATTTATCGGGAAATGTTCCGACTGTTGAGTGAAAAAGAGAACTATCCCGTCGTTCTTTGCGACAAATACGGAAAAGATTATGTAGGCTTCGCCACCGCTCTGATACTCTCCGCGCTCGACATTCCGGAAGAAACGATATACCGCGATTTCCTCCTCAGCAACCGGCACCTCGACCGCAAAGCCATTCGCATCGACAGCAACGAAAGCACCACCGACACGCAAGAGGCAGCCACCGCCCTGATGACCACCCAGAAACAACAGCTCTCCTGCGCCATGCAGCGCATCAAAAAACAGTATGGCAGCATACAAAACTATTTGCAGGAAGAATTAGACCTTACCCCCGCCAAACAACACGAATTGCAAGCAATTCTATTGTATTGATTTCTTTATTTTTCCCACTAAACCTTTTTTTATTTATATAAATATATTATCTTTGCGTCAAATGTAAAATCTATGGCGCAGCACTCTTTATCCATCATTATTCCTGCCTATAATGAGGAACAGACTATTCGCAAACTCTTGGATAAAGTATGTGCCGTTACCTTAATCGAAGGCATATCAAAAGAAATTCTCGTCATCGACGACGGCTCGTCCGATTCCACAAATGACATTGTAGCAGAATACATTTCATCTCTCGGCGTCAAAAATATACGACTTATCTCACAAGAAAGGAATCAAGGGAAAGGCGCCGCGCTACGGAAAGGAATCGAGGTCGCTACGGGCGATTTCATCATCATACAAGACGCCGACCTCGAATACGACCCCGAAGATTACAATCTGCTGTTGCCACACCTGCTCAATGGTGAAAAAGTCGTTTATGGTTCGCGCTTCCTGCGGAAAGAAAACAAACATTCATATCAAAGTTTTTACTACGGAGGGCTGTTGGTTACATTTTTTACCAACTTGCTGTTTTTACAAAAATTGACAGACGAGCCCACCTGCTATAAAGCCTTTGAAACGAATTTTCTCAAATCTATTCCGTTGAAGTGTACCGGATTCGAGTTTTGCCCCGAAGTAACGGCTAAAACCGCCAAAAAAGGAATCAAAATAAAAGAAGTGCCCATACATTACTATCCCCGAAGCATCGAACAGGGAAAGAAAATAAAATGGACGGACGGACTCGATGCCTTGTGGACTTTGCTGAAATACCGCATTATCGATTAAATATGAAAAAAAACAAACAACCGACCTCCTATAAATACCGCTCTTGGATATTGAAAAACATCCTTGCCGGTGGAATATTCTTGTTCCTCATTGCCCAAATCGTGGGAAAACAACCATCATACAACTGGGTATATAAAAGTTTGCTCAAAGGCAATATGGAACTTATAAAAAAATATCCGAATCTTCCTCTCGATAAACGTTATGAAATGAAACTCGGTTTCAGTTATACCTATTTGGATTATCTTAAAAAGAAAACGCCCGAAGATGCGGTTATCCTCTATCCCGATGGCGAACAATTTTTTCCGAAAGGCAAAAAAAGTCCGTTTGAAGGAGATGTTGCCAATAAATTGTGGGCTTTACGATTTCTTTATCCCCGTAAAATAATTTCTGCAAAAGAGGCGGAAACGTCTATTTACAAAGACGACATCACGCATATTGCTATTGTCAATGGTTCGGGCTTTGAATACATAAATTATACAGGGGAACATTTTGAACACGGAATATTACCGATAAAAACAAAATAAAAACGACATGATTCTATCTTTCGGAATTTTTTTATCCATAATATTGGGATTCTTTTCCATCAATACGATTTCGCCGAGATTTTCGCTTTCCGAAAAAATCGGTCTTTCGTTTCCTGTCGGTATGGCAATTACCATAATCGTCATGCTTTTGCTCGACTTTGTAGGTATCCCGTTTTCCCCTGCCTCGCTTCTGAGCGCACAATTTGTCCTCATCACAGGGCTATTTATTCTCTGTATGCATTTCCATAAAAAAGAATCGTTATATTCCATTGTCCGTTCTCTTCGGAATTTTCCGCAAGGACTCAATTTCGTATGGCTGCTGTTCGTCTTCTTAATCCTCTATTTCGAATACATGAATTTTTCCAAAAGTATGTATTTCCCGCCATTCGATCGCGACAGTCTGGCAGGCTTTGAAACAATCGGTTATATTGCCGCACAAGAACATACATTCAAGGGACTGAGCATTTTCGACGGAAATTACATTCCTACCATTCATGCCGCCGGCAGTTACATCAATTATACCCCTTTGGTACAATTGTGCTATGCCTACGTATATACATTGGGAGCGGAAACATCGAAAATCATTCCTTCGCTCATGTTCCTCTTTTTTCTTATCGCCTTATACGGCAGCGCACAACGAATCGTGTCTAAAACAGGAGCTGCCATATTGACGTTTTTTACGCTCATTACCCCCGAAATGATTGCTTTTTCATCGCTTTCCGCCACAAACGACATACACATGGTATATGCCTCTTTGGGCATTATCTATTTATCGATTTATATGCGGGAACGACAGCAAAAAGACTTATATCTTTCCTCGCTTTTACTGGGACTGAATATGTTATGTCGCAACGAGGGGGTAGTGTTTGTCGGAGCAGCCATGTTCATTCTTGCGGTCGATGCGTTTCGGAAGAAACAATATAAACCGACGATTATCGGCGCCGCTTTGATGATTCTGCCCTTTTCTTTCTGGTATATTTTTATGACAGCAAACAGACTGTATGCCGAAAGCATTATTATTGCAAAACCTTTTTGGGATACGGAAAAAATCGACATGATACTCCGGTATATGTCGGGATTCTTTACGACAACCACGTACTATGGGTGGTCTTTTTATTTCTTCTTCTTTTCGCTTTTGGCAAATCTGTTTTTCATTTATAAAAAGAAAGACAGCGCTGTTCTGCCCGTCGCCATCGTCTTGGCTGCCGTTGCCTATATGCTGATTTTGTATCATATAGATTATAAATGGGATAGCATTCAAAACGTGCTCTCTTTTTCAGCCAAACGGTTTTTGTTTTGCTTTATTCCTCTTGTCTGGTATTATGGCTTTACTTCATATGCCGCACAATACTTATTGAAAAAATTAGATGCGATATTATCCTTAAAAAGAGAATAATCACGTATCTTTGCGCGCAAAATGCCGGAACAGTCTGCCGATTTTCATTTTCCCGCCTCGTTGAAATAGGCGTTTGCAGTCCTGTTTTTCGGAAAAATTCATCATTTCAAAACCTGACGAATGAAATCATTTGAAGAACTGGGCGTCTGTGCCGACATACTGCGCGCCATTACCGAAATCGGCTATGAAGCCCCCATGCCTGTACAAGAAGAGGTTATTCCCCTGCTGCTGAACGAAAACACCGACATCGTAGCTCTCGCCCAGACGGGAACAGGCAAGACGGCGGCATTCGGACTGCCCATCATACAGAAAACCGACCTCTCCGTCGCCGCACCGCAAACGCTCATTCTCAGCCCTACGCGCGAACTGTGCCTGCAAATTGCCGGCGACCTCAACGATTATTCGGCTTATATCAACGGATTGCGAGTGCTTCCCGTATATGGCGGGTCGAGCATAGAGAGCCAAATACGCTCGCTCCGCAACGGCGTGCATATCATCGTCGCCACGCCGGGCAGACTTATCGACCTGATTCATCGGGGCGTGGTGCATCTCGACCACGTCCGCACCGTCATTATGGACGAAGCCGACGAAATGCTCGACATGGGCTTCACCGACAGTATCAATGAAATTCTGGAACAGGTGCCCGCCGAGCGGCAAATGCTGCTTTTCTCGGCAACCATGCCGCCGGAGATAGAACGCATCGCCAAAAACTATATGCACGCGCCGCGCGAAATCGTCATCGGCAGCAAAAACGAAGGGGCGGCAAACGTGAAGCACGTCTACTACCTCACCCACGCCAAAGACAAATACCTCGCCCTCAAACGCATTGCCGACTACTATCCCAATATCTACGGCATCATATTCTGCCGCACCCGCCGCGAAACGCAAGAGATTGCCGACGCGCTGATAAAAGACGGTTACAATGCCGATTCGCTGCACGGCGACCTCTCGCAACAGCAGCGCGACGCCGTGATGCAGAAATTCCGACTGCGAAACCTCCAATTGCTCGTGGCAACCGATGTCGCCGCACGCGGACTCGACGTCGATGACCTTACCCACATCATCAACTACGGACTGCCGGAAGATATTGAAACCTACACGCACCGCAGCGGGCGGACGGGTCGCGCCGGAAAAACGGGCACGTCTATCGCCATTATCCACACCAAAGAGAAAAACCGTATGCGCAACATCGAGCGCATCATCGGGAAAAAATTCGAAAAAGGCACCATTCCTTCGGGCAAACAGATTTGCGAAAAACAGCTGTTCAACCTCATCGACCGCCTCGAAAAGGTGAAAGTGAACGAAGAAGAAATAGCACCATACCTGCCGATTACACTCAAACGGCTTTCGTGGCTCTCGACCGAAGACCTCGTGAAACGGGTCGTTTCGCTCGAATTTAACCGACTGCTCGAATACTACGCCGATGCCGTCGAACTCGACGTGCCCGAAGAAAACAAAAAGGAAAAGCCCGCACAGGAGAAACGGCAGCGGGGTCGCTCCCGCAATGCTGCCGAAGGCTTCGGGCGTCTGCGCATCAATCTGGGAAAAGCCGACGGATTTTTTCCGAACACGCTTATCGATATGATTAATCGGAACACCTCCGGTCGCCGCATCGTCATCGGCAGAATCGACATTCTGCCGGAATTTTCCCAATTCGAAATCGAGGAACGCGACGTGCCAATTGTCGTTTCGGCACTGAAAAATTTGAATTTCTTCGGGAAACGGGTGCAGATAGGCAAAAAGGATTCTGCAAAAGAAAACAACGTTCCGACAGAGAAAAAAGCACGATTTCATCGAAAAAAAGAGGATTTCGTAACCGACCGGCCTGCCCAAAAAGGCTATCGTTTCGACGACCGGAAAAAACAGTATAAAAACGCACGAAAGAAAAAATAAATATACACTCTTTCCAAGTGTAAAATTTTTGTACTTTTGTATCTTAAAAATAAAAGTACTCATGAGTTTTACGTCGTTTTTCATCAATCCGTTTTTCGCCGGACGGCAGCACCGCCACGACGAATATGCAACTCATGGCGATACGTTACAAAAAGAGCAGCTGCAATACCTGCTCCGCATGGCGCGGCAAACGGAATTCGGACAAGAGCATCATTTCAATGAAATACGCGATTATGCCGACTTTGCCGCCCGCGTGCCCGTTGTCGATTACGAGGGCATGAAGCCCTACATCGACCGTATGCTGCACGGGGAAAACAACTTGATATGGCCGTCGAAAATAAAATGGTTTGCCAAATCGTCGGGAACGACCAACGACAAAAGCAAATTCATTCCCGTCAGCGACGAATGTCTGAAAAAAGATCATTACCAAGGCGGCTTCGATTCGGTGGCTGCCTACCTGCGCCACAACCCGCACAGCAAAATGTTTGCCGGAAAAAATCTCATTCTCGGCGGCAGTCATGCCATCAACCCGCTTTCTCCGGAAATTTCATACGGCGACCTGTCGGCGGTGCTGCTCCAAAACAGCAGTCTGATTGTCAACCTCCTGCGCGCACCGCGTCTGAAAATCGCCCTGATGAGCGAATGGGAAGAGAAAATAAAAGCCATCGTCGGCGACACGATACACCGCAACATCGTAAGTCTTTCCGGCGTTCCGTCGTGGATGATGACCCTTATCAAGCGAATCCTGCAAGAGTGCAAAGCCGATAACCTGTGCGAGGTATGGCCGAATCTCGAAGTGTTTTTCCACGGCGGCATCAGCTTCGAGCCGTACCGTCATTACTACCACGAACTGATACCTTCGGGCAATATGCACTATGTGGAAACCTACAATGCCTCCGAAGGATTTTTCGGCATACAGAACGACCCCGACCGGCACGATATGCTGCTGATGCTCGACCTCGGCGTGTTCTACGAATTTATGCCGCTTGCCGACATCGACTCCGACAATCCGCACCTGCTGCCCGTCTGGGAAGTGAAAGAGGGCGAAAACTACGCCCTCGTCATCTCCTCGTGCAACGGATTGTGGCGATACCTCATCGGCGACACCGTGAAAATCACTTCGACAGCTCCCGTAAAATTCATTATCTCGGGACGCACGAAACACTATATCAACGCTTTCGGCGAGGAGTTGATGGTTTCGAATGCCGAAAAAGGACTGGCGGAGGCTTGCAAAGCCTGTCATTGCAAAATCGTCAATTACAGTGCCGCGCCGGTATTCATGTCCGATAAAAGTCGCGGACGGCACCAATGGCTTATCGAGTTCGAAAAAGCGCCGGAAGATATGGAGGCTTTTGCCGACCGGCTCGATACGGCGCTGCAACAGGTAAACTCCGACTACGAAGCCAAACGCTACAAAGGCATTTTCCTCGACCGGCTCGAAGTCATTACAGCTCGTCCGCACCTGTTCGACGACTGGCTGCGCGAAAAAGGGAAACTCGGCGGACAGCACAAAATTCCCCGCCTGAGCAACAATCGCGACCTGATAGAAGAAATGTTGAAACTAAACCGTAAATAACAGAAAAACAGAACGTATGGAAGAAAAGAAATTCAAACGCATTCTTGTAACGACAGCACTCCCCTATGCCAACGGTCCCGTACACATCGGACACCTCGCCGGCGTGTATGTACCCGCCGACATCTACGTCCGCTACCAACGGCTCAAAGGCAGAGACGTGCTCCACATCGGCGGCTCCGACGAACACGGCGTTCCCATCACGCTGAAAGCGCGGAAAGAGGGCGTTACGCCGCAAGACATCGTCGATCGCTATCATGCAATCATCAAAAAATCGTTTGAAGAGTTCGGCATTTCATTCGACATCTACTCGCGCACGACGTCGGAAATTCATTGCAAAACGGCGTCCGATTTCTTCCGCAAACTTTACGATAAAGGCGTATTCATCGAAAAAACTTCGGAACAATACTACGACGAAGAGGCGCAGCAATTCCTCGCCGACCGCTATATCACCGGCACCTGCCCGCACTGCAAAAACGAGCGGGCATACGGCGACCAATGCGAGGCGTGCGGTACATCGCTCAACGCCACCGACCTGATAAATCCGAAATCGGCTATCAGCGGCTCCACCCCCGTATTGCGGGAGACGAAGCACTGGTACCTGCCGCTCGACCGTTACGAGAATTTTCTGAAAGAGTGGATTCTCGAAGGGCATAAGGAGTGGAAGCCGAATGTGTACGGACAGTGCAAATCGTGGCTCGACTTGGGTTTGCAACCGCGCGCCGTGAGCCGCGACCTCGACTGGGGCGTGCCCGTTCCCGTCGAAGGTGCCGAAGGCAAAGTGCTCTACGTATGGTTCGATGCCCCTATCGGCTACATATCGAACACGAAGGAATTGCGCCCCGACGATTGGGAAAAGTATTGGAAAGACCCCGAAACGAAGTTGGTACACTTCATCGGAAAAGACAACATCGTGTTCCACTGCATCGTGTTCCCCGCTATGCTGAAAGCCGAAGGCAGCTACATTCTCCCCGAAAACGTGCCGGCAAACGAATTTCTCAACCTCGAAGGCGATAAAATTTCGACTTCCCGCAACTGGGCGGTATGGCTGCACGAATATCTGGAAGATTTTCCGGGCAAACAGGACGTGTTGCGCTATGTCCTCACGGCAAATGCGCCCGAGACCAAAGACAACGATTTCACGTGGAAAGATTTTCAAGCCCGCAACAACAACGAGCTGGTGGCTATTCTCGGAAATTTCATCAACCGCTCGATGGTGCTCACACACAAATATTTCGACGGGAAAGTGCCGGCTTGCGGCGAACTCACCGACTACGACCGCGCCACACTCAAAGAGTTTTCCGACGTAAAAGAACGGGTGGAAAACTGCATCGAAAACTACCGTTTCCGCGAAGCGTTGAAAGAGGCGATGAACCTCGCCCGCATCGGCAATAAATATTTAGCAGACACCGAACCGTGGAAAATAGCCAAAAGCGATATGCCCCGCGTAGCGACAATTCTCAACCTCTCTCTGCAAATCGCCGCCAACCTGTCTATCGCTTTCGAGCCGTTCCTGCCTTTCACCGCCAAGAAAATACGCGCGATGCTCGGCATGGCAACCGTCGAATGGGATATGCTCGGCCGCATCGACATTCTGCCGGAAAACACGCAGCTGGCAGAGCCGATACTTCTCTTCGAGAAAATCGACGACAGCGTGGTCGAAGCGCAAATCAAGAAACTGAACGATACAAAAGCCGCCAACGAAAAAGCGGCGCACAAAGCAGAACCCGTCGCTCCTACCATAGAATTCGATGACTTCCTGAAACTCGATATTCGCGTGGGAACGGTGTTGGAATGCCAAAAAGTGCCCAAAGCCGACAAACTGCTACAATTCAAAATCGACGACGGACTGGGCGGGCGCACCATCATATCGGGCATAGCCAAACACTACAAGCCCGAAGATTTGGTCGGAAAGCAGGTTTGTTTCATTGCCAACCTCGCCCCCCGCAAGCTCAAAGGCATCGAATCGCAAGGCATGATTCTCTCGGCAGAAGATGCCGACGGACGTTTGGTCGTCATCACCCCCGACACGCCCGTTGCCGGCGGCTCTTGTGTAAAATGATTTTTCTAAAACGCCTGTTTGTCCCGACGGCGCACCGTCGGGACAAATTTTCGACAATATGCGGGAGAATCTGAAAAAACGGACGCTCAATGCCCTCGTTTGGAGTTTCATCGACAAATGCGGGCAACAACTTCTGTATTTCTCCTCCGGCGTCGTTTTGGCAAACCTGCTTACGCCCGAAGACTTCGGAAAAGTCGGCGTTCTCACTCTTTTCATCACCCTGTCGGGAATATTGACGGACAGCGGTTTCGGCTCGGCGCTCATACGCAAAAAAGAGGCGACGGAAGCCGATTACAGCACAGTGTTTTACTTCAATCTTTTAGTCGGGGTCGTTCTCTACGGAATCCTGTTTTTCACGGCGCCCGTCATCGCCCGCTTCCTCGAAATACCGGAACTTACGCTGATTGCCCGGCTGCTTTTCCTGTCGATTGTCTTTCAAGGATTCGGACTTATCCAACAGGTACGACTCACCAAACATATCGCCTTTTCCCGACTGGCGCGCATCAATATCATTGCCATTCTCGGCGGCTCTTTGCTCGCCATTTTTCACGCGCTGTATTACCGAAACGTTTGGGCGTTGGTGGTTTTGCAACTGAGCATCGCCGCGATACGCACTTTGCTGTTATGGCTGTTCGGACGCTGGCGTCCCTGTCCGATATTCCGAAAAAGCGCATTGGACGAATTTTTCGCATACAGCAGCCGGCTCATCGGCACCGGCATACTCAATGCCATTTACAATAACATTTACCCGCTGCTTATCGGAAAAGGATATAGCACCGTTACCGTCGGATACTATATGCAGGCGCATAAATTCCAAGAGGCGCCGTCGTCGCTTATCTCTTTGATTTTCCGCAGCGTGGCGTTTCCCGTGCTGTCGGCTATCCATGACGAACACGAACGCATGATACGCATATTCCGCAAATATATACACGCGGTGGCATTTTTCATTTTCCCCGTTATGATGCTGTGTATCGTCGTAGCGGAGCCATTGGTACGCATCTTGCTGTCCGACAAATGGATAGAATCCATACCCTACTTGCAGCGCCTCTGCATCGCCGGCGCGTTTTCACCGTTCATCATTCTCTATTACGACCTGTTCAACACGATAGGACGGTCGGACATCAATCTGAAAACGGAGCTTGTGAAAAAACTGCTGCTGACAGGCGGCATCATACTTTGCTTCGGACATGGAGTGTTCGCGCTCATCTGGCTGTGGGTGGGCTACACGCTGGCATCGTTGGCGGCATCGACCCTGTTAGGGCGACGATTTACCGGCTATCGGGTCGGGCAATTCGCTGCCGACATCGTGCCCTGCCTGCTGCTCGCCCTTGTCGCCGGAGGCATCGCGTGGGCAAGTTATGCCCTCTGCCACACGCTGTTGTCGAAACTTTTGATTCCGACGGCAATCTACATTTTCGTCTATTTGCTTGCCGCCCGCGTGGCAAAAATCGAAATGTGGAAAGAAATTCGTATCTTGTTCACGCGGGAAAGCACCCCGCCTACATCTGAAAAATAGATTATGAAAACACCCGTTTTTTCGATTATCACGATTACTTTCAATGCGGAAGCGACGCTCGAACCGACCCTGCAATCGGTCGCAGCCCAGACTTTCACCGATTACGAATACCTCATCATCGACGGGGCATCGCGCGACAACACCGTCGGCTTGGCGCATCGTTACGACAAATACATCGCCCGCATCGTCAGCGAACCCGACAAGGGTCTTTACGATGCCATGAACAAAGGCATGACGTTGGCTTCGGGCGAATACTTGATTTTCCTGAATGCCGGCGATGCGCTTTTTGCACCCGATACATTAGGCAAAATCAACGATTTCATCGAAAAATCTCACCCTGATATTCTCTACGGGGAAACGGCTATTGTCGATAGCGACAGAAATTTCATCGCCATGCGGCGGCTGAAAGCCCCCGAACAATTGACATGGAAAAGTTTCCGCATGGGTATGTTGGTGTGTCATCAGGCGTTTATCGCCCGACGGGAACTTGCGCCGGCATACGACCTCCGCTATCGCTTCTCCGCCGACTTCGACTGGTGCATTCGCTGCATGAAAAAAGCCGGTTCCATCGTCAATACGCACAACACGCTCATCGATTACCTGAATGAAGGGACGACCACCCGAAACATGAAAGCCTCGCTCAAAGAGCGCTATCGCATCATGACAAAATATTACGGGCATATTCCCGTGCTGCTGCGGCATCTTTGGTTTGCCGTGCGATTCGCGGCTGCGCGGGCGATGCACCGGCAGGTATAAATCATTTGCGCAGGAAACGGGCACGCTCGTCTGCCGAAAACCGCTCTATCGCATATCGCAGCATCGTGCGGGGCATGCGGGTGTAACGCTCTTCCAGAAACGAAACCAAAAGCGGCTTGTCGCGCTTCCCTACTTCGCGCAACATCCACCCGACCGCCTTTTGTATCAAATCGTGCTTGTGGGTCAAGAGTTTATCGGCAAGACGCAGGGTATCGGCAAAATCATTCTTCCGGATATATTCGAACGTAGCGACGATTGCAATCCGCTGCTCCCAAAGAAGTGTCGAGGCTGCCAGCCGGTCGAGCAGCGAGCGGTCGCGGGATAACAGGTGAGCACCGACAATCTGCCGTGCCGAAAGATCGACCAAATCCCAATTGTTGATATACTTCGTATGCGCCAAATAGAGGGAGAATATTTCGTCCCGCGTTTTCTCATCGGCTTTCGGATATTGCAGCGTCCAAATGAGCAATGCCAGCAAACGGCATTCGTGCACAGGGTCGGCAAGCAGGGGCAGCACCTCTGCCGGCGACAAGCGTGCGACAAACTCCCGTGCAATGCGCCTCACGTCGGGAACATACACGCCAATGAACGCGTCGCCCTCGCCATATTCGCCGACACCGGTTTTGAAAAATCGGGCAAGCATCGCCACCCGCTGCGGTGCAGCGGCGGCAAACAAACGCTCTCGCGCCTCCTTCGCACACGGATTCATCGAAAAAACTTGCGTTTTTTGTGTCATAACAGATTGACCTTGTCGATATGCCCGCCTTCAAAAAAATGGATAATGTTGCGTGAAACATGGGCAGCCATTTCGTGGCGTATCTCTACGGTCTGCGTTCCCACGTGCGGGGTCAAAACGACATTGTCGAGCCGCGTCAGCTCCGGAATGGGATAGTTGCCGTGCTCGAATACATCGAGTCCCGCCGCCCATATCGTACCGGTGCGCAACGCCTCCGCCAGCGCCGCTTCATCGACTAACGGACCGCGTGCCGTATTGACGAGCACCGCTGTCGGTTTCATCTTGTGCAGCTCCTCCGCCCCGATGACATGATACGTTTCCGCCGTATGCGGCGCGTTGAGCGAAACGGCGTCGGACACGCGCAACAGTTCGGCGAGCGAAAGATACGTGGCACCGTAACGCCGTTCGGTTGCTTCGTCGAGCCGGTGGCGGTTGTGATACACAATTTTCATGCCCGCAGCCACAGCCCGTCGGGCAAGCGCCTGCCCGATGCGCCCCATACCTATGATGCCCAGCGTCGCGCCGTACAGGGAGTGCCCGAGGTTAGTCAGCAATTCGACTTTCACCGAGCCGGGCGTGCGCAGCCGTCGGTCGAGTTCCGAAATGCGGCGGAATGTCGCCAGCAGCAACCCCATGGCAAGGTCGGCGGTAGGCTCGGTAACCGGGTCGGGCGTATTGGTTACCTGTATGCCTTTCTGCGTGGCGTATGCCACATCTATATTATCATAGCCCACGGCATAGTTCGAAATGATTTTAAGTTTCGGCGCCGCGTCCATCAATCGCTTATCGACAGGGAAATTGAACATGGATTGCAGCGCGTCGTAATCGGGAATCATACCCAGCACTTCGTCGTACGTGAACGACTCCGCCCCCTCCGGTGGAAAAGTTACATCGTATTTCTGCATCAACTCGGCATAACCGTCGCGCCACATATTGTATGTTACCAGCACTTTTTTCTTTTCCATATCGACAAATTTTTAAGCAAAAGTAGCAAAAATATTTCATTCCGTTCATTCGGGGCATCTCCTTCATTTCACATTCCGTTGAAAATAATCCGAGAAAGACGATGCGTTTCGCCGGCAAAAACGTATTTTTGCCGAAAACAATTCTCTGCGCGCATGGTACTCAACTATATTTGGATTTTCTTTTTTATTACGGCATTCATCGTCGCCGTTGTCCAAACGCTGTTTTTCGGGAATCTCGGCATTTGGAACGACATCATGAATTCGACGTTTTCATCGGCAAAAACGGCTTTTGAAATTTCGTTGGGGCTGACGGGCGTTCTGTCGTTGTGGTTAGGATTGATGAAAATCGGCGAGCGCGGCGGAGTCATCGCCACATTTTCGCGCTGGATAAGTCCGCTGTTCTACCGCCTCTTTCCCGATCTGCCAAAGAATCACCCTGCCTTCGGCTCGATATTCATGAATCTGTCTGCCAATGTGTTGGGGCTCGACAATGCCGCTACACCGCTGGGATTGAAAGCCATGAAAGAGATGCAGGAAGTCAATCCCGACAAAGAGCGCGCCAGCAATCCGATGATTATGTTTCTGGTACTCAATACGACCGGTCTGACGCTCGTGCCGCTCGGCGTCATGGTGTATCGGGCGCAAATGGGTGCTGCCAATCCGTCGGACATATTCCTACCGATACTTATCGCCACTTATGTATCGACCCTCGTGGGGTTGGTTGCCGTGTGCCTGAAACAGCGTATCAACCTCTGCGACAAAGTGATACTCGGATTTCTCGGCGGATTGACCTTGCTAATCGGCGGAATTTTGGCATTTTTCCTGCAACTGCCGCAAGAAAAAATTTCACTCTATTCGAGCTTTATTGCCAACGGACTGTTATTCTGCATCATCATCGGTTTTCTTGCGGCGGGAATCCGCAAACGCATCAACGTATATGAAGCCTTCGTCGAAGGGGCGAAAGAGGGTTTCAAAACTGCCGTAACGATTATTCCCTATTTGGTGGCGATACTCGTTGCCATCGCCGTCTTCCGCGCGTCGGGTGCAATGGACTACATCATCTCCGGCATCACGACCGGCGTGAAGGCATTGGGCATCGATGCCGACTTCGTGGGCGCACTGCCGACGGCTCTCATGAAACCGCTCAGCGGCAGCGGGGCGCGCGGCATGATGGTCGATGCGATGAACACATACGGCGCCGACTCCTTCGTGGGGCGCGTAGCGTCCACCATACAGGGCGCAACCGACACAACATTCTATATATTAGCCGTTTACTTCGGAAGCGTAGGCATACGCAACACCCGTTATGCCGCCGGCTACGGGCTGCTGGCAGATTTTGCGGGCATCGTCGCCGCCATCGTCGTCGCCTATATTTTCTTCCATTAAATCTTTTTTCCTATCGGGTTGAGCGATAATCGCGACAAAAACGCTACCTTTGCACGTTTTCGATTTCAACGTATAATATCATGGCTATCAGTTATTACGCCGAAGATACCCCAATGCCGCCCCTCAAAAAACGGGAAACAAACGCGTGGATACGCAGCGTGGCGTCCCTGTATGGCAAACAGTGCGGCGACATTTCCTACATCTTCTGCACCGATGAGAAGATTCTCGAAGTGAATAGGAAATTTCTGCAACACGACTATTATACGGACATCATCACGTTCGATTATACCGAAAAAGAACGCATCTCCGGCGATATATTCATCAGCCTCGACATGGTGCAAAGCAATGCGCTCGCCTTCGGAACGACTTTCGGAAACGAACTGTACCGCATCATCATACACGGCATACTGCACTTGTGCGGCATAAACGACAAAGCGCCGGGCGAACGGGAAATCATGACGCAGAAAGAAAACGAGGCTCTCGCGCTGCTCCCCGCCGCACAAAAGAGCCGGATAGAGCAACTGCAACGAAAATAAATCTATGAAATTCGACTATGATGTAATCGTGGTAGGTGCCGGTCATGCCGGTTGCGAAGCGGCTTCCGCAGCAGCTCGACTCGGCTCGGAAACGCTGCTTATCACTATGGATATGAATAAGATAGCCCAGATGAGTTGCAATCCGGCTATCGGCGGCATAGCCAAAGGGCAAATCGTGCGTGAAATCGACGCGCTCGGCGGACAGACCGGCATCGTTACCGACAAAACCACCCTCCAATTCCGTATGCTCAACCGCTCGAAAGGTCCTGCCATGTGGAGTCCGCGCGCGCAAAGCGACCGCCAAAAATTCATTCAGACATGGCGGGGCGTTCTCGAAAATACCGAACATTTGTATCTTTGGCAAGACAGCGTTAAACGCCTGATTATCAATAAAGACAATGCCGTTTCCGGCGTGATTACCAACATGGAGGTAACTTTCCGCGCCCGCGCCGTAGTGCTTACTTGCGGCACGTTCATGAACGGATTGATGCACATCGGTCGCGTACAGCTCAAAGGCGGTCGCGTGGCGGAACCCGCCTCCTACGGCATCACAGAACAACTTGTGGAAATGGGCTTCACCGCCGGACGCATGAAGACGGGTACCCCCGTGCGCATCGATGGTCGCAGCATACACTACGACCTGATGACCGAACAAAAAGGGGAAGACGACTTCCACAAATTTTCGTTCCTCGACAACGTGCACCGCACCCTGCAACAACAGAGCTGCTGGATTACCTACACCAACGAAGCCGTACACGACATTCTGCGGCAGGGCTTCCCCGATTCGCCGCTCTACAACGGACAAATAAAAAGCATCGGTCCGCGATACTGCCCCAGCATCGAAACGAAAATCGTTACTTTTCCCGATAAAACCGAACACCAACTCTTCCTCGAACCGGAAGGAGAAACGAGCAGGGAATTTTATCTGAACGGTTTTTCCTCCTCGCTCCCGCTCGACATACAGATACGGGCGCTGCAAGAGATTCCGGCATTCAAAGATATTCGTATCTATCGTCCGGGCTATGCCATCGAATACGACTACTTCGACCCGACGCAGCTCACGCACACCCTCGAAACAAAACAGGTAAAAGGTCTATTTTTCGCCGGACAAATCAACGGTACGACCGGCTATGAAGAGGCTGCCGGACAAGGACTGGTCGCCGGCATAAACGCCCACCTGCACAGTCAGGGCGGCGGTGAATTTACACTAAACCGCGACGAAGCCTATATCGGTGTACTCATCGACGACCTTGTAACCAAAGGTGTCGACGAACCGTACCGTATGTTCACTTCCCGCGCCGAATACCGCATACTCCTGCGGCAGGACGATGCCGATATGCGCCTTACGCCGAAAGGCTACGAACTCGGACTGGCAAGTGACGAACGTTACCGCCTGCTTCGCGAAAAAGAAGAACACCGGAACCGGATTATCCGTTTCGCCCAAGAGTATTCCGTAAAGATGAATCAGATAAATCCGGCACTCGAACAGCAGGGCTACGCCCCCTTGCGGCAAGGGACGAAACTCGTCGATTTGATTCTGCGCCCGCAACTCACCATAGATGCCATAGCCTCGTGGCTCCCCGCATTGCACGAACAGCTCGACCTCATTCCGTCGCGGCGGGAAGAAATAACCGAAGCCGCCGAAATCTGCATCAAATACGAAGGCTACATCGAGCGGGAAAAATTGATTGCCGATAAAATATCGCGCCTCGAAAATATCCGCATCAAAGGAAAATTCGATTACAATACCATACAGCAAATATCCATCGAAGCCCGCCAGAAACTCTCGAAGATAGACCCTGAAACCATCGCGCAAGCCTCGCGTATTCCGGGCATATCGCCGAGCGACATAAACATTCTGCTGGTTTTATTAGGAAGATAATGTTCCACGTGGAACAATAAACAAACAACCTCATGGAAATAAACGATATTTACAAACAAGTTCGCGATATTCCCGACTTTCCGAAGCCCGGAATATTGTTCAAAGATCTCACCACCGTATTCAAAAACGGAGAATCGGTACAGCGGTTGAGCGACGAGCTTTATCGTCTTTACAAAGACAAAGGTATCACCAAAGTTGCCGGCATCGAATCGCGCGGCTTCATCATGGGTTCCATACTGGCAGCCCGTCTCGGTGCCGGATTCGTGCCGGTGCGCAAACCCGGAAAACTGCCTGCCGAAACGTGGACGGAAACTTTTGAAAAGGAATACGGCTGCGACGCCATCGAAATACACCGCGATGCCCTCGCTCCCGACGACGTGGTGCTGCTGCACGACGACCTGCTGGCAACGGGCGGAACGATGTTGGCTGCCTATCATCTGATACAGCGATTCCACCCGCGCAAGATATACATCAACTTTTTATCGGAAATTGTTGTTCTCAACGGGCGAAGCGTATTTCCTTCCGGCGTAGAAATAGAAACGATACTTAAATTCTGAACGACACCTTGTCGAACGAAAACGCACATATACGGCATTTGCTTTCCCTCCTGCCCGACTCGCCCGGAGTATATCAATACTTCAACAAAGACGGGAGCATCATCTATGTGGGAAAAGCCAAGAATCTGAAAAAAAGGGTTCACAGCTATTTCAACCGAAACCACGAATCACCCCGCACATCGATGCTGGTGCGCAACATTCACGATATAAAATACATTGTCGTCGCCAACGAAGAAGATGCGCTGCATCTCGAAAACTCTCTCATCAAAGAGTATAAGCCGCGCTACAACGTGATGCTTAAAGACGACAAGACCTATCCGTGGATTACGATACGCAACGAACATTTTCCGCGTGTTGTCCTCACCCGCAAAGTCATACACGACGGCTCCAAATATTTCGGACCCTACGGCAACGTGCAGATTGCCCGCACCGTGCTCGAATTGATACGCAGCCTCTATCCCATTCGCACCTGTCCCCATGCACTCACGCCGGAAAACATCAAGAATCACCGTTACCGCAAATGCCTGCAATACCATATTCACAATTGCAAAGCTCCTTGTGAAGCGCTGCAAGCCGAAGATGAATATCTCGGATATATCGCGCAAATACGCCAGATTCTTAACGGAAACACTCAGCAATTGAGCGAACACCTCCTCGAAGAAATGAATCTGCTCGCCGAGCAAATGAAATTCGAGGAAGCACAAGAACTGAAAGAAAAGTACCTTTTACTCGAAAAATACAAGGCAAAATCGGTTATCGTCAGCACGACCATACACAACGTCGATGTATTTTCGTATGAGGACGACGACGATAACGCCTATATCAATTATATGCACATGCGCAACGGCAGCATCGTGCAAAGCTACACCATCGAATACCGGAAAAAACTCGATGAAAGCAAAGAAGAAATCCTGTCGCTGGCGATTGCCGAACTGCGCAGCCGCTTCAAAAGCGAATCGCGCGAAATCATCGTTCCTTTCCTGCCCGAATCGGAATTTGAAAACGTAACATTTCTCGTTCCACAGCGGGGCGACAAGCGCAAATTGCTCGACGTTTCGACACAAAATGTCAAGCAATACAAACTCGACAAACTGAAAAGCTCGGAAAAACTAAATCCCGACCAGCGCGTTATACGCATTCTCTCGCGGGCACAAAAAGATTTCAAGCTAAAAACGCTGCCGATGCACATCGAATGTTTCGACAATTCCAATACACAAGGCGTGCTCCCCGTGTCGTCGTGCGTCGTATTCCGCAAAGCGAAACCATCGCGAAAAGACTACCGGCACTTCAATGTAAAGACCGTCGAAGGTCCCGATGATTTCGCGTCGATGTACGAAGCTGTGTTTCGTCGGTACAAGCGGCTTTCCGAAGAAGGCGAACCACTCCCCGACTTGGTGGTTGTCGATGGCGGAAAAGGGCAGCTCAGCGCTGCCGGCGAAGCCTTGAAAGACTTGCAGCTGGACATTCCGATTATCGGCATTGCCAAACGGTTGGAAGAGATATTTTTCCCGAATGATCCGATACCCCTCTATCTCGACAAAAACAGCGAAAGCCTGCGCCTCATACAGCAGATGCGCGACGAAGCCCACCGCTTCGGCATCACGCACCACCGCAACCGCCGCAGCAAGAAACAGGTGGAATCGGCTCTCGACAAAATCAAAGGCATCGGACCGAAAACGCGGGATTTGCTGCTCACCCGTTATAAGAGCGTCAAACGCATCAAAGAAGTTCCTTTCGAAGAATTGGCGCAACTTATCGGAGAGGCAAGAGCACGAACTGTCCTTGACAATTTATAGTATAATATTTATAATCAACAACTTATGAGAATCGTCGCACAACGGGTATCGCACGCATCGGTGAGTATCGGCGGACATATGAAATCGCAAATCGGAAACGGGCTGCTGATACTTGTCGGCATAGAAGACGCCGACGATGAAAACGATGTGGAATGGGTAAGCAAAAAAATCGTAAATTTGCGCATCTTCGACGACGAAAACGGCGTCATGAATCTTTCGGTCAAAGATGTAGACGGAGAGGTGTTGATTGTCAGCCAGTTTACACTGTTCGCCTCTACCAAAAAGGGGAACAGACCTTCCTACATCAGAGCATCGAAACACGAACACGCCATACCGTTGTACGAATCTTTTTGCCGGAAAGTTGCCGAAGAAACGGGAAAAATTACCGCAACCGGCGAGTTCGGCGCCGATATGCAAATCGAATTGCTGAACAACGGACCGGTAACCATCTGCATAGACTCGAAAAACAAAGAATAAAATGACCCTGCAAGAACTGCAAGACAGTGTCGATCGCTGGATAAAAGAGTACGGCGTCCGCTACTTCAACGAGCTTACCAACATGGCGATACTCACCGAAGAAGTGGGCGAAGTAGCCCGCATCATCGCCCGAAAGTATGGTGAGCAATCGTTCAAGGAAAGCGACAAAAACAGCAATTTATCCGATGAAATCGCCGATGTGCTGTGGGTTCTCGTATGCCTCGCCAACCAAACGGGCATCGACCTCACGGAAGCCATGCAGCGCAATATTGACAAAAAAACGCAACGCGACGCCCTGCGCCACCGCCAAAACGAAAAAATCAATCCGAATACGAAATAAAAATTTCCCGATATGGACAGATACAATGAAATGCTGAAAAGCTACAATACCGATTATCGCGATGAAATCGTCCGACAGGAGGTCGAAAAGATTTTGCGCGAAAACATCGCGCGCAACAGCAATGAGGAAGTGTATCGCTTCCTTTTCGGCTGCATAGACCTCACCTCGCTCAATCCCACCGACAACCAGTCGCAAATCGCCGCCTTCACGCGACAGGTAAACGAGTTCGACAACCAAAATCCCGAATTGAATCACGTTGCCGCCGTATGCGTCTACCCCAACCTCGTGGAATGCGTGCGCATGAATCTCGAAGTTTCCGACGTAAACATCGCAGCCGTAGCCGGCGGATTTCCGTCGTCGCAGACATTCACCGAAGTAAAAGTCGCCGAAACGGCGCTTGCCGTAGCCGAAGGGGCGAACGAGATAGACACGGTGATGAATGTAGGGCAGTTCCTCAACGAAGAATATGAGGATATTTGCGATGAAATCGTGGAAATAAAGCACGCCTGCCGCAATGCCCGACTGAAAGTGATTCTGGAAACCGGCGCGCTGGGCAGCTGTTCCAACGTGAAAAAATCGGCGCTGTTAGCTATTTATTCCGGCGCCGATTTCATCAAGACCTCGACCGGAAAAATCACTCCGGGTGCAACGCCCGAAGCCTTCTACGTCATGTGTCAAGCAATCAAGGAGTATCACAAAAAGACCGGTACCCGCATCGGCATCAAAGCCGCCGGAGGAATCGCCGAAACCGCCGAAGCCGTCAAGTATTACACTCTTGCCGAAGCCGTGCTGGGCGAAGAATGGTTGAGCAAAGAGTATTTCCGCATCGGCGCAAGCCGCTTGGCAACTGCCCTGCTCGACTCCATCGTTTCTGCCGGGAAAAAGTAGAGATTTCCCGATGAATCCGATAAAAAAGGCGGCGGAAACAAGAAATTTCCGCCGCCTTTTCATTTATATATATACGTTATTTCTTTCGTTCCAGCGTATAATCGAGAACCGCCAACAAGGCTGTCGCCACATCGGAAGGCAAGAACGGTCGGAGAACCTCCGCCGCTTCATCGCGCAAACGCCCCATGACACTCTCGGCATACTCGATTCCACCCGACTTTTTGGCATATTCGGCAAGCCGGCACACATCGTCGCCGGTAAGCTCCTGTTTCCGAATCAACGCCGCGATTTCGCTCCGCTCCGGCTCCGCGCCATGCGTCAGTGCATAGATGAGCGGCAGGGTTACTTTCCCCTCTTTCAGGTCGCAGCCCGATGTCTTACCCGTTTCCTTTGTGTCGAAATAATCGAAAATATCGTCTCTTATCTGAAAGCAAAGCCCCAATTTTTCACCGAAACACATCAAGGCATTTTGCTGCTCCGTCGTGGCGCCGGCAGTCAAAGCGCCTATCTGCATACAGACCTTGAACAGAGAAGCGGTCTTTTGCCGTATGACACGGAAGTAGGCATCTTCGTCGATTTCTTTTTTCTGAACGACGGATATTTGGTCTATCTCGCCTTGCGCCAGAACAGCGCCCAACTCTCCCAACACGGCAATGACGGAAGTCTCGCCGGTAAGCAGCGCCATACGCAGCACTTTCGACACGAAATAGTCGCCCGCCAGCACTGCCACCCGATTGTCCCACACGGCATTGAGGGTCTCTCTGCCCCGTCGGAGTTTCGACTCATCGACCACGTCGTCGTGAATGAGCGTGGCATTATGCAGCAGTTCCACAGCGGCAGCTCCGTAAATGGTTTCCTCCTTTACCGTCCCCGTCATGCGGGCAGCCAACAATACCAATATGGCGCGTATCTGTTTGCCCTTTGTCTGAAGATAGTAATCCACGATTTGCGAAAGCAGCGGATTCGACGACGACAAAGCCTGCTTCATCACTTCGTTCAACCGTGCCAAATCGCTTTCTATCGGACGTTTTATCCTCGACAATATATCATCGTTCATCGTCTTCATTACAAAAAAAGTATCGGCTTTCAAACAAATACCTCTACCTATTTGGTTGCAAAAATAAGAATAAAACCCGAAGTATCGGCAGAATTTTGTAAATTTACCTCGCGGATTTTTCCGCCAACCCGTTACACAAATACCGCCATGAGCGAAAAGAGATTGTTTCTATTGGACGCATACGCCCTTATCTATCGGGCATATTACGGTTTTATCAAAAATCCCCGCATCAATTCCAAAGGGGTAAATACGTCGGCGATATTCGGCTTCGTGAATACCCTCGAAGACCTGATACGCAAAGAAAATCCGACCCACCTTGCCGTCGGATTCGACCCTGCCGGCGCCACATTCCGGCACGAGGCTTACGACCGGTACAAGGCGCAGCGCGAAGAAACGCCCGAAGTAATCCGGCAGTCGGTGCCCGTCATCAAAGAAATCATACAAGCCTACAACATTCCCATCATCGAGGTGCCCCGCTACGAAGCCGACGATGCCATCGGCACGTTGGCGAAGAAAGCCGAACAAGCCGGATTCGAGACCTACATGATGACTCCCGACAAAGACTACGGGCAATTGGTGTCGCCGCATATCTTCATTTACAAGCCGAAATTCGGCAGCAGCGACTTCGAGGTGCGCGGCGAGAAAGAGATAAAAGAAAAATACGGCATCGCCCGCCCCGAACAGGTCATCGACATCTTGGGGCTAATGGGCGACACCGCCGACAACATTCCGGGCTGCCCGGGCGTCGGCGAGAAAACCGCGATAAAACTCATACAAGAATACGACTCCATCGAAAACCTGCTGACGCAGACTGCCACCCTCAAAGGCGCACTGAAAACGAAAATAGAGAGTAACGAGGAACAAATACGCTTCTCCAAATTCCTCGCCACCATCAAAACCGACGTGCCGGTATCGTTCGACGAAGAATCGCTGCGCCGCTCCCCCATCGACGAGCCCCGCCTCCGAAAAATTTTCGACGAACTCGAATTTCGGACTCTCTCCGAGCGTGTCTTCGGAAAGAGCGCCGCACCCGCGTCTGGCACACCCGACACCCCCGTCGCTCAACCCTCGCTCTTCGACATATTTCCGACCGAAACACCGGAAGAAGAAAAATATGCGACTCTCAGCGAGTTAAATTCTACTCAGCACGTTTACAAACTTCTTGACAAAGAGGAAGATATACAAGAATTAGCCCGTCAATTGGAGGGGTGCGATTTTTTTGCATTCGACACGGAAACGACCGGAGTCGAGCCGATGAACGTCGAATTGGTCGGAATGTCGTTCGCCATGAAAGAACACGAAGCATATTACATACCCGTACCGCCCGAAAGAGAGAGAACCGAACGAATTGTTAAAATATTCAAACGCGCTTTGGAGAATCCGGTAAGTTTGAAAATCGGACAAAACATCAAATACGACTATATCGTGCTGCGCAATTACGGCGTATGCCCCGGCGGGAAATTTTTCGACACGATGGTCGCCCATTACTTGCTGCAACCCGAACAGCGGCACAACATGGACTACCTCGCCGAAATATACCTCCGCTACAAAACCGTTCACATCGACGAACTGATTGGCGCGAAAGGGAAAAACCAACTCTCCATGCGACAGGTCGCCCCCGAGACGGTGTGCCCCTACGCCGCCGAAGATGCCGACATCACCCTGCAACTCAAAAACAAATTGGAGCAGGAATTGAAACGGGAAGATCTCGAAGAACTCTTTTACACCATTGAAATGCCGCTGGTGCGCGTCCTCGCCGAAATGGAAATAAGCGGCGTGCGCATCGACACCGATACCCTGCGGCAGTCGTCGAAAGAACTGACCGGCAAACTCGATGAAATCGAGCAGGAGATTTACCGCCTTGCCGGAATGCCGTTCAACATCAGCTCCGCCCGACAGGTGGGCGAAATCCTTTTCGAGCGACTGAAAATCGACGAGAAAGCCCGCAAGACCAAAACCGGACAATACTCCACCACCGAAGAGGTGCTCGAAAAACTGCGGTACCGCCACCCCATCGTCGATAAAATACTCGAATATCGCGGACTGCGCAAGCTGCTCAGCACCTATGTCGATGCCCTGCCCGAGCTGATAAATCCCCGCACGGGAAAGATACATACCTCTTTCAACCAAACGATTACCGCCACCGGACGGCTCAGTTCGAGCAACCCCAATCTGCAAAACATTCCCATACGCGACGACGAGGGGCGTGAGATACGCCGCGCATTCATTCCCGAACCCGGCGAACTCTTTTTCTCCGCCGACTATTCGCAAATCGAATTGCGCATCATGGCGCACCTCAGCGGCGACGCCGCCATGATAGACGCTTTCTGCTCGGGGCAGGATATTCATGCCGCCACCGCCGCCAAGATTTACAAAATACCCCTGAACGACGTTACGAAAGAGATGCGCCGCAAGGCAAAAACCGCCAACTTCGGCATCATCTACGGCATATCCACATTCGGACTTGCCGAACGCCTAAACATTCCCCGCAGCGAAGCCAAGCAGCTCATCGACGGATATTTCGAAACATTCCCCCAAGTGAAAGCCTATATGGAGAAAAGCATCGAAATCGCGCGACAGAAAGGCTACGTGGAAACCCTCAACAAACGCAAGCGCATGCTGCCCGACATCAACTCGCACAACAGCGTTGTGCGCGGATATGCCGAGCGAAACGCCATAAACGCCCCCATACAGGGCAGCGCCGCCGACATCATAAAAATAGCGATGGTAAGCATCTTTGAGCGTTTCGCACGGGAAAACATACGGGCAAAAATGATTCTGCAAGTGCACGACGAACTCAATTTCACCGTACCCGCCGACGAAATCGACACCGTGAGCCGCATCGTCAAGGAAGAAATGGAGGGCGCCGCCAGCCTGCGCGTACCCCTTACCGCCGATTCCGGCGTCGGTGCCAACTGGCTCGAAGCGCATTAACCGAGCCGCACATTATTTATATAAAAGATTAAAAAGAGAAGAACGCGGCTACGTTACAGCTTTTTTGTACCTTTGCCGCAACAAAGTAAAAATCGGAATAGAATGTCCTTACAATGTGGAATCGTCGGGCTGCCGAATGTCGGCAAATCGACACTTTTCAACTGCTTATCCAATGCCAAAGCCCAATCGGCGAATTTTCCTTTCTGCACCATCGAGCCGAATGTGGGCGTCATCACCGTTCCCGATGAACGGCTGAACAAACTTGCCGAGTTAGTGCACCCGCAGCGCATCGTCCCCACAACGGTCGAAATCGTCGATATTGCAGGACTGGTGAAAGGAGCAAGCCAAGGCGAGGGGTTGGGCAACAAATTCCTCGCCAACATCAGGGAGACCGACGCCATACTGCACGTACTCCGCTGCTTCGACGACGACAACATCACGCACGTCGACGGGTCGGTCGATCCGGTGCGCGACAAAGAAATCATCGACTACGAACTGCAAATCAAAGACCTCGAAACCATCGACAGCCGCATTTCCCGCGTACAGAAACAGGCGCAGACGGGCGGAGACAAAACCGCCAAAATCGCCTACGAAGTGCTGAGCCGCTACAAAGAGGCGCTGGAACAGGGAAAAGCCGCCCGCACTGTTACGTTCGAAACCAAAGACGAACAGAAAATAGCCCACGACCTTTTCTTGCTCACCAACAAACCGGTGATGTACATCTGCAACGTCGATGAAGCAAGCGCCGTCAAAGGCAACGCCTATGTGGAGCGGGTGCGCGAAGCTGTCAAGGGGGAGGACGCCGAAATTCTCGTCGTCGCCGCCAAAATAGAATCGGAGATAGCCGAATTCGAAACCTACGAAGAACGGCAGATGTTCCTCAACGAAATAGGACTCGAAGAGTCGGGCGTGTCGCGCCTTATCCGCTCGGCATACAAGCTGCTCAACCTCGAAACCTATTTCACCGCCGGCGAACCCGAAGTGCGGGCATGGACGTACCTGCGGGGCAGCAAAGCGCCCCAGTGCGCCGGCATCATACACTCTGATTTCGAGAAGGGTTTTATCCGCGCCGAAGTCATCAAATACGACGACTACATCGCTCTCGGCTCGGAAGCCGCCTGCAAAGAAGCCGGAAAAATGAACATCGAAGGCAAAGACTATGTGGTGCAGGACGGCGACATCATGCACTTCCGTTTCAACGTATAGCGCGCCCGTCATGAGAGAAATCCGTTCCGTATGCGTGTATTGCGGGTCGAGCTCCCAAGTACCGGCAGCCTATTTCGAGGCGGCGCGGACATTGGGCAAACTGCTTGCCGACAAGCGGATTCGCTGCATCTATGGAGCAGGCGGACAAGGACTGATGGGTACGCTCGCCGACACCGTGATGCAGAACGGGGGCGAAATCACCGGCATCATACCGCAATTCATGTACGACAACGGTTGGTGCCACCCTGCATTGAAAGAGGTGGAAATAACGCCGGACATACACAGCCGGAAAAAACGCATGGCAACGCTTGCCGACGGCGTCATCGCCCTGCCGGGCGGCTGCGGCACGCTGGAAGAGTTGCTCGAAATCATTACATGGAAACAGCTCGGGCTCCACACCAAGCCGATAGTCCTGCTCAATACCGACGGCTATTACGACCCGCTGATAACGCTGCTCGACCGCGCCGTCGAACAACGCTTCATGCGCACCGAACACCGCCGGATATGGCAAATCGCCGCCACGCCCGAAGAGGCGGTCGAGGCGCTATACACCGCACCCGAATGGGACAGAACCCTGAGTAAACTCGCTGCGATATGACCGACTCCGCCGATACGCTTTCCGTTGCACCGCCCGTCGTCGATACGGGAGTTGTCGCGACCGACACGCTCCGCCAAAACGGAGCAATTGCCGATACGACAACCGACATCACAGCCTCCGGCAGCGAAGCGGCAATCCCTGCTATCGCCGCAGATACGACAACGGCAGCCCCCGTGCCGGCAGACAGCATCGCCGCTCCCGTCGATATCCTCCAAGCTGTTATCCCGACCGCTGCACAGGCATCGCCCGACAGCTCGGTTACAACCATCGTACCGCCGAGCGATACTCTCGTGCAGAAAACGGCTCCGGCAGCGGCCGACACCGGTCATCATGAAAAGTCGGTTTCCCTCTCTCCGAACGCAGCCGACACCCTCGCAAAACCTTCTGCCGAAACGCCCCGACCGACCCCGACCGATACCGCTACATTTTTCCCCTTCACCACCGACACTTCGGCATTTGGCAATCACGTCGATACGGCAGCCGTTTCGACGACGGAAATTCCGACCATACCAATATACGACGGTCGAGCCGGCGTCCGCCGCAACCCGGAACTCCCGTTCAAAGACGGCGGGTTTTTCGTCCTGCTCTTTGCTGAACTCGTACTATTCTTCATTTTCTTTCTCCGCCGGAAAGAAATCGTTTCGTGGCAAACCGACGGCGATACGACCTACACCCGAACATTCAACCACAACAAACGCCTCTCGGGTATGAATTTCGGACTGCGGACACTCTTCCTTCTTTATACCTTTTTGGTCGAAGGCTCTCTTGCCGCCGTACTCCTCTTTACCCAAAACGTGCCGCTTCCTTTCGGCGGAGGGTTTGCCCTTCACGCCTTGATACTGGCGCTTCCTTTCGCCCTCTTTTTCCTGCTGCAACAAGGCATATATCTGCTATTGACAAACGTATTCGGCGCCAACGCCGGCGGACGGGAATGGTGCGACCGGCACCTTATCATCAACCTGCTGCTCGGCATCGGAATATTTCCGTTCACACTGCTCGCCGCCTACCTGCCCGAAAGTAACACATTTTGTCTTTTTTCCGCCATTACCCTCTATTTGATAGCCCGTTTGCTTTTCATTTTGAAAGGAGCAAAACTTTTTTTACGAGATTTTAGCAGTTTGCTTTACTTTATTTTGTACCTTTGCGCTCTTGAAATAGCGCCGCTGTTTTTCCTTGTCAATGCAGCGACCCTGTTTTAAGAATGATTGTAGGACTAAAAAATATTTTAGCTTTGAAAATCAAAAAGATACTTATTTCTCAACCTCAACCGTCCGAAAAATCTCCCTATTTCGAGATTGCCAAAAAGTACGGTGTGGACATTGTTTTCCGTCCTTTCATCAAAGTAGAAGGGCTCACCTCCAAAGAATTTCGGCAGCAAAAAATTTCATTGCCCGAATACACGGCGGTCATCTTCACCGCGCGGACGGCTATCGACCACTTTTTCAGATTGTGCGAGTGCCTGCGCGTAACGATTCCGGAAACGATGAAATATTTCTGCACGACCGAAACCATCGCCCTCTACCTCCAAAAATACATCGCTTACCGCAAACGCAAAATTTTCTTCGGCAACACGGGCAAGCTCAACGACCTTATACCCGCTCTGGCCAAACACGCCGACGAAAAATACCTGCTCCCCGTTTCCGACGTAAACAACGGAGAATATCCGCTGCTCGACCAGCATAACATCAACTATACCAAAGCCGTGATGTACCGCACGGTAAGCAACGATTTCAAACCCGGCGAACCGTTCGACTACGATATGCTCGTCTTTTTCAGTCCGGCAGGAATACAGTCGCTGCTCAAAAATTTCCCGAACTTCGAGCAGGGCGACATCAAAATCGGGAGCTTCGGTCCGACGACCGCCAAAGCCGTGCACGACGCGGGGCTGCGGCTCGACGTAGAGGCGCCGCAACCCGAACTCCCGTCGATGACGGCGGCACTGGAACATTTCTTGAAAGAACAGAGCAAAGCGGCAAAAAAATAACCTTATCCGCATTTATACCAAACCTTGCCGCCATATTCCGAAACGGGAACGGGCGACAAGGTTTTTCTTTTTTTCGATACGACACGTGGAAACGAAACAGCTTGAAAACGACAACCGCCGACTCACCCGTGCAGAACGCCTGCGGGGCGAAATCAGGGTAAACAGCCTTTTTGCCGAAGGACACTCGTTCGTCGTCTATCCTTTCCGCGTCGTATTCCGCACGCAACCGCCGAAAACCGCTGCGGGTGCGGCTTTTCTGGTAAGCATTCCCAAACGGAATTTCAAGCGCGCCGTCAAACGCAACTTGCTGAAACGGCGCATAAGAGAGGCGTTCCGTCTCCACAAAACGGCGCTCAACGATACGCTCGGTCGCGCCGGCATGGCGCTCGACATGGCGATTCTCTATTTGGACAAAGAGGTTCTTCCCTACGAAATCCTCGCAAAACAGATGCGGGAGCTGCTTGCCCGCCTGTCGGACAGGATAGCCTCCGAGATGAAAAAATAGCTGCCATGCGCACGTTTTTCCGAAAAATCTTTACCGCCCTGCTCCTGCTGCCCATTTCTTTTTATAGGGCTTGCATTTCACCGCTGCTGCCGGCGTCGTGCCGGTACGTGCCCACCTGTTCGCAATACGCGGCAGAGGCGATACGGCGGCACGGTCCGCTGCTCGGGCTATGGTTGGGAATAAAGCGGATATGCCGCTGCCACCCGTGGGGCGGGAGCGGGTACGACCCCGTGCCCGAAACACGGCTTTACGACCTGCACACCCACGCGTTGAAAGCAACGACCGCCGACGAATATGCCGTCTGCAACCCCTATCCCCGCTATCCGCTGTCGGTGGTGGCACAGCACCCCGAATGCCGCTTTTCCGTCGGCATACACCCCTACGAGAGCGGCAACGCCGATGAAAAAACATGGGCAGAGGTCGTCACAGCAGCAGCCCTGCCCCAAGTCGCAGCGATAGGGGAGTGCGGACTCGACACGACCCGCGACACGCCGCTGCCGCAACAGCTCGACATTTTCTGCCGCCACATCGCGCTCTCCGAACAAACGGGAAAACCTCTTATCATACATTGTGTCAAGGCATTCGATACGCTAATAGCCCTCCACCGCCAATACCGCCCGCAGCAGGCGTGGGTCGTACACGGCTTTCGCGGCAAGCCGCAGCAGGCGGAACAGTTGCTCCGCGAAGGCTTCGTCCTCAGTATCGGCGTGAAACACAATCCCGATATTTTCACGGTATGCCGCCCCGAAAACTGCCTGTTGGAAACCGACGAAGACGAAACACCCGTCGCCGCGCTCTACCGGCAAGCAGTCCGAGCATGGAAAATGCCCCGCTACCGCGCCGTCGCACAACTGGCACGCTCGTTTGCCGAAAAATTTCATCTCGACCGAGAATAAAATCGTTCGCTTTTTCGGCTTTATTGCCGACAAAACATTATCTTTGCGGCACTTTCAAAAAAACAGACTTCGATGAATTTTGTAGAAGAACTCAAATGGAGAGGTATGCTCCACGACATCATGCCCGGCACCGAAGAACAGCTGCAAAAAGAAATGACAACGGCATATATCGGTTTCGACCCCACTGCCGACTCGCTGCACATCGGGAATCTGGTAAGCATCATGATACTGCGCCACTTCCAACGCGCGGGACACAAACCCATAGCTCTCATCGGCGGCGCCACCGGCATGATAGGCGACCCCTCGATGAAATCGCAGGAGCGCAACCTGCTCGACGAAGCGACACTGCGCCATAATCAGGAGTGCATCAAACGGCAGCTTTCCAAGTTTCTCGATTTTGAATCGGACGCGCCCAACGCCGCCGAACTGGTGAACAACTACGACTGGATGAAAGACTTTTCTTTCCTCGACTTCATTCGCGAAATCGGCAAGCACATCACCGTCAATTACATGATGAGCAAAGACTCCGTAAAACGCCGTCTGGCGGGCGAAGGCACTTCGGGACTTTCGTTCACCGAATTTTCGTACCAGCTCGTGCAGGGCTATGACTTCACCTTCCTCAACAAAACGAAAAACTGCAAATTGCAGATGGGCGGCTCCGACCAATGGGGCAACATCACCACCGGAACGGAATTGATACGCCGCATGAACGGCGGCGAAGCCTACGCACTCACCTGCCCGCTCATCACCAAAGCCGACGGCGGGAAATTCGGCAAGACCGAATCGGGCAACATATGGTTGGACCCCAACTACACGACACCCTACAAATTCTACCAGTTCTGGCTCAACGTAAGCGACGCCGACGCCGAAAAATACATCAAGATATTCACCGACCTGCCGCAGGAAGAAATAATGGCCCTCATCGCCGAACAGCAGGCGGCGCCGCATCTGCGTCCGCTGCAAAAACGGCTGGCGAAAGAAATAACCGTCATGGTGCACTCCGAAGCCGATTACAACGCTGCCGTCGAAGCGTCGGGAATCCTCTTCGGAAACTCCACATCGGAACAGCTGCACCACCTCGACGAAAAGACGCTGCTCGCCGTATTCGAGGGCGTGCCGCAATTCGAGATTTCGCGCGACGAGCTCTCTGCCGGCATACGGGCTGTCGAACTGCTTACCGAAAAAGCCGCCGTATTCCCCTCGAAAGGAGAGATGCGCAAAACCGTGCAGGGCGGCGGCGTGTCGGTCAATAAAGAAAAGCTCGCGGCTTTCGATGCCGTATTGTCCGCCGATATGCTTCTCAACGGCAAATATCTGCTTGTGCAGAAAGGCAAGAAAAATTATTACCTGTTGATTGCAAAATAAAAAATAAACCGTTTTTCGTTTGCAATTAAAAAAACTTGCCGTATCTTTGTTCCGCTTTTTAGGGCAATGTCCCGTAAAAGACAAGGATTGTCTTATGGTGTAATGGTAGCACAACAGGTTTTGGTTCTGTTTGTCTTGGTTCGAATCCGAGTAAGACAACGCGAAAAATCCTTTCTCTCGTACGGGAGAAAGGATTTTTCTTTATAGCCATTTGATGTTCAGCCACAACAAAAGCACCAAAGAAGCAAATGCATACCCGTAAACGATTATACATTTTACCACTTTTTCCTTTACCGGCATTTGACGAAATTTTTGTATGTATTCCCAAGATTTATCTCCGATAGCCCATTCAAATATAAAGAAAACAACAAAAAAATTGTTAATGAAACTATCAAAAAAGAGAGTTTTTTCGCAAAATCGAAGTAAATGTACACCAAAGACCAAATACTCCAAATGAGAGAAACGTGCGGAATAAACGGAAATATCGCAGATTTTGAAAAATAGAGATTGGCATATTCATTATAAGGAGACCATAACTCTTTCGTTGTTTCCTTTATCCGCTCCCGTTTCGCGGGAAACAAACAATAGCAAAACGCAAAAAGAATAATAATAATTATCTTTCTCAATAACTTAATCGGGAAATAGAGATAATAGGTCGAAAGGTTTATCCACTCTTCCAATCTATTCCGGCGTTGTTGCTTTTTCATAAATCGTTTTTCCTGTATTCCCCCTGCACAAAGTTAAAAATTAATCCGAAAGAAGCGAAGCAAAGGGAGGAGGAAATAAAAAACCACCCGCCTTTGACAAAGGCGGGTGGTAGCTCTTCAGGTAGGACTTGAACCTACGACCCTCTGATTAACAGTCAGATGCTCTAACCGACTGAGCTACTGAAGAAGGTAACATTTCTAAAAATGCAGGGCAAAAGTAATGCGTTATTTCCAATTATACAATATATTTGCGGAAAATTTTGTTTTTCTATCGAATATCAATACGCGAAAATATGCGTCGAACAATTGTACTTGCCCTCTGTTTTGCCGTCGCCGCAGCGATGCCGTGCACGGCGCAAAAAAAGAAAAATCCCGCTTTCGATGCCACGCAGGGCATCGGCATTTTCGGCTCCGTGCTGAAAGAACTGAACACTTTTTACGTCGATACGCCCGACGTCGAAACGCTCGTGGAGGAGGGCATCAATGCCATGCTCTACACGCTCGACCCCTATACGGTATATATCCCTGAGACGGAGAGCGACGATTTCAAATTCATGACGACAGGCGAATACGGCGGTATCGGCTCTCTCATCAGCACCCGCGACAGCTTTACCTATATCGCCGAACCGTATGAGGGGCTTCCCGCGCAGATGTGCGGTCTGAAAGCCGGCGACAAGATACTGCGCATCGACTCCGTTTCGGCGGTAGGACTTCCGTCCGAAAAGGTGAGTGAGCGCCTCAAAGGTCCGGCAAATACCATTGTAACCGTCGTAGTGGAGCGCCCTGAAACGCTCGACACGCTCACGTTCGACGTCGTGCGCAAAAAAATCGTCCTGCCTGCCGTTCCCTATTACGGTGTGCTGCGCGACGGCATCGGCTACATCTATCTGCAAAGTTTCACCGACAAGGCAGCCGCCGAAGTAAAAGAGGCTCTGCTCGACCTGAAAAAGAATCATCATATCGATGCCCTTATTCTCGACCTGCGCAGCAATCCGGGCGGCATTCTCGACGAAGCCCTGCAAATCATCAACTATTTCGTGCCCAAAGGCGTCGAAGTGTTATCGACGCGGGGGCGCGTAAAACAGTGGGACCGTACCTACAAAACGACACAAAAACCTATCGACGAGAATATTCCGCTTGCCGTGTTGATAAACAGTGAATCGGCGTCGGCATCGGAAATCGTATCGGGTACGCTGCAAGACCTCGACCGCGCCGTCGTACTGGGCGAACGCTCTTTCGGGAAAGGGCTCGTGCAATCGACCCGCCCGCTGCCCTATAACGGCATGCTCAAAATCACGACATCGAAATACTACATTCCCAGCGGACGGTCGATACAAGCCATCGACTACTCGCACCGCAACGCCGCCGGTCGGGCTGAACGCATACCCGACAGCCTGACAACGGCCTACACCACCGCCGGCGGACGCATCGTGCGCGACGGCGGCGGCATCACCCCCGACATAAAAATAGAACTGCCGCAGATTCCCAACATCGTCTATTACCTCGTAACCGACCGACAAGTTTTCGACTACGCGACACGTTTCGAGCAGCAGCACCCGACCATCGCTCCGATAGAAGAATTTGTCATCACGGACGAGATATACAACGACTTCAAAACCTACGTCAAGGGAAAAGATTTCAAATACGACCGCCGCAGCGAAAAAGCGCTTGAAGAATTGCGCAAATGGGCGAAATTCGAGGGCTATTACGACGATGCCGAAGACGAAATAAATTCGTTGACCCAAAAGCTGTCGCACAACCTCGACCGCGACCTCGATGCCTTCCGCAAAGAGATAGAAGAACAACTGGCTGCGGAAATCGTCAAACGGTACTACTACCAAAAAGGCGAAATCAAAGAGAATCTCAAACACGACCCCATCGTACAAAAAGCCGAAGAGATACTCCTCGACCGGAACCGGTACGATGTCTTGCTCAAACCGGCACCCACCGAAAAAGAAAAATAAATATGGCTGTCGAAACCACACCGCTGCTCGAGCCTTACCGTTTCTGTCCGCGCTGCGGGTCGGACAAGTTTGTCGGAAACAATGCCCAGTCGAAACGCTGTCTGTCGTGCGGGCTGGAATATTACGTTAATCCCCGTGCTGCCGTGGTGGCACTCATCACCGACAAAGCCGGAAACATACTCGTGTGCCGGCGCGCCAAAGAGCCGGCGCAAGGAACGCTCGACCTGCCCGGCGGATTCACCGACCTGAACGAAACCGCCGAAGAAGCTGTCGCGCGCGAGGTGCTCGAAGAGACCTCTTTGGTCGTAACCCGCTGCCGCTACCTCTTTTCCCTGCAAAACCGCTACCTCTACACCGGCGTCGTCATACCGACGATGGATCTCTTTTTTGCCTGCGAAGTCGCCGACCTTTCGCCGCTCTCGGCACACGACGATGTGGCAGCCGTCCGCTTCCTTCCCCGTGCGGAAATAAAGCCGGAACTGTTCGGTCTCGCCTCTGTACGTAAAGGCATTGCCCGTATTTTGGAAGAAAACTTTTAGTGCTTTTTCCGAAATTTTGTTCAGAGCAGAATTTTTATTTTTCACAAGTTATCGCTACCTTTGTTCGGATAAAAAAGAGCCGATGAGGCACGTTGCCCGATGCCCGCCGACCGATAAACGAACCCATAAAACTTTCCTGCCTGTGGCAAAAGAGATGACCGAAACACCGCTGATGAAGCAATACATCGAGATGAAAGCCGTTCACCCCGATGCCATTCTGCTGTTTCGGGTAGGCGACTTTTACGAAACCTTTTCCGACGATGCCATTACGGCGTCCGAGATACTGGGCATTACGCTCACCCGTCGGGCGAACGGCGTGGCGCAATACGTCGAACTCGCCGGATTTCCGCATCACGCCCTCGACACTTATCTTCCGAAACTCGTGCGGGCAGGCAAGCGGGTGGCTATCTGCGAACAGCTCGAAGACCCCAAACTTACCAAAAAGTTAGTGAAACGCGGTATCACCGAGTTGGTAACGCCGGGTGTCGCCATCGACGACAACATTCTCGACCACAAGGAAAACAACTTTTTAGCCGGCATACATTTCGGGAAAAACAGCTGCGGCGTCGCCTTTCTGGACATTTCCACCGGCGAATTTCTGACCGCCGAAGGCAATTACGACTACGTGGACAAACTGTTGGGAAATTTCCAGCCCAAAGAGATTCTTTTCGAGCGGGGCAAACGGAAAACCTTCGAGGAACATTTCGGCACCCGCTATTTCACCTTTGAACTCGACGACTGGATTTTCACCGAAGAGGCAGCCACCGAGCGGCTGCTGCGCCATTTCGGCACCAAAAACCTGAAAGGATTCGGCGTGCAGCACCTCCCGCTCGGCATCATCGCCTCAGGCTCGCTGCTACACTACCTCGACATCACCCAGCACACGCACATCGCGCACATACTTTCGCTCTCCCGCATCGAAGCCGACCGCTACGTGCGCCTCGACAAATTCACCATACGCAGCCTCGAACTGCTCGGCACGATGAACGAAGGCGGCAAAAGCCTGCTCGACATCATCGACCGTACCGTATCGCCGATGGGGGCGCGGCTGCTGCGGCGGTGGCTCTCGTTCCCGCTGAAAGAGATACAGCCCATACGCGACCGGCAGGCTGCCGTCGAATACTTCTTCCGCAACCCCGAAGCCAAAGAGCTTATCGACAAACAGCTGTCGCTCGTCGGCGACCTCGAACGCCTGCTCTCCAAAGTGGCGGCAGGTCGCATCACCCCGCGCGAAACGGTACAGCTGCGGGTATCGCTTGCCGCCATAGAGCCGATACGCGACTGCTGCCAGAATGCCGACGAAGAAGTGGTGCAGCGCATCGCAGCGCAACTCAACCCGTGCGCCCTCATACGCGACCGCATCGAACGGGAAATTTCGCCCGACGCCCCGACGCTCGTCAATCGCGGCGGCATCATCGCCGCAGGCGTAAACGCCGAACTCGACGAACTGCGCGAAATTTCCTATTCGGGCAAAGACTATCTGCTGCATCTGCAACAGCAGGAAAGCGAACGCACCGGCATCTCCAGCCTGAAAATCGGCTACAACAACGTATTCGGCTACTACATCGAAGTGCGGAACACGCACAAAGACAAGGTGCCCGAAGAGTGGATACGCAAACAGACCCTCGTGGGCGCCGAACGCTATATCACGCAGGAACTGAAAGACTACGAGGAGAAAATACTCGGCGCCGAAGAAAAAATCCTGACGCTCGAAACAAAACTCTTCAACGACCTCGTGCAGGCGATTGTCGATTTCATTCCCGCCATACAGCTCGATGCCAACCTGCTGGCTCGCCTCGACTGCCTGCTCTCCTTTGCCAAAGCCGCAGAAGAATATCACTACATACGCCCCGATGTAAACGACTCTTTCACCATCGACATCAAAGAGGGGCGGCACCCCGTCATCGAACGGCAGATGCCGCCGGGCGAAAGTTACATATCGAACAGCGTGATGCTCGACAACGACCACCAGCAAATCATCATGATTACGGGTCCGAACATGGCGGGAAAATCGGCGCTGCTGCGGCAAACGGCACTGATTGTCATCATGGCGCAAATCGGGAGTTTCGTGCCCGCCGAAGCCGCACACATCGGGGTGGTCGATAAGGTATTCACCCGTGTCGGCGCCTCCGACAACATATCGCTCGGCGAATCGACCTTCATGGTGGAGATGAACGAAGCCGCCGACATACTCAACAACCTTTCCGACCGCAGCCTCGTGCTTTTCGACGAACTGGGTCGCGGCACGAGCACCTACGACGGCATTTCCATTGCTTGGGCTATCGTCGAATACATACACGAACACCGCCGCGCCCGCGCCAAAACGCTCTTTGCCACGCATTACCACGAATTGAACGAAATGGAAAAGACTTTCCGCCGCGTCGCCAATTACAATGTGTCGGTAAAGGAGGTGGACAATCGGGTGATTTTCCTGCGCAAACTCGTACGGGGCGGCAGCGAACACAGCTTCGGCATACATGTGGCAAAACTTGCCGGTATGCCGCAAGCCGTCGTACAACGCGCCGGCGAAATACTGCACCAGCTCGAAAGCGACAACCGCAAAAACGGCATCGCCAAGCCGAAGGTCGAACCGAAAGAAACGACGACGCAAGGCGGTGTGCAACTCAGCTTCTTCCAGCTCGACGACCCCATATTGAGTCAGGTGCGCGACGAAATACTCCACACCGACATCAACAACCTTACCCCCGTCGATGCCCTCAACAAACTCAACGACATTCGCAAAATCATCACCGGAAAATAAATGAAACGGTCTGACTTTGAAATCATGGCACCCGTCGGTTCTTACGAATCGCTTGCCGCCGCCATACAAGGCGGTGCCGACTCCATATACTTCGGCATCGAAGGGCTGAATATGCGCGCCCGCAGCTCCAACAACTTCACCATCGACGACCTGCACGAGATAACCCGCATCTGCCGTGAAAACGGACTGAAAAGCTACCTCACCGTCAATACGATCATTTACGATAACGACACGGAGCTGCTGCACCGCATCATCGATGCCGCCCGCGATGCCGGACTCTCGGCTGTCATCGCCGGCGACATCGCCGCCATGTCCTATGCCCGCAGCGTAGGAGTGGAGGTGCACCTCTCTACCCAGCTTAACATCTCCAACACGGAGGCGCTGAAATTCTACGCGCAATTCGCCGATGTCGTAGTGCTGGCGCGGGAACTCAACCTCGACCAAGTGGCACACATTCATCGGGAAATCGAACGGTTGCACATAACCGGTCCTTCCGGAAAACCGATACGCATCGAAATGTTTGCGCACGGCGCCCTCTGCATGGCTGTTTCGGGCAAATGCTACTTGAGCCTCCACGAGCTGAATGCGTCGGCAAACCGCGGCGCGTGCATGCAGGTGTGCCGGCGTGGCTACACGGTGCGCGACCGCGAAAGCGACATCGAACTCGACGTGGAAAACCAATATATACTCTCGCCGAAAGACCTGAAAACGATACACTTCATCAACCTGATGATGCAAGCGGGCGTGCGGGTGTTCAAAATCGAGGGGCGCGCCCGCAGTGCGGAATATGTGCGCACGGTGGCGGAATGCTATCGGGAAGCGATAGAGAGCGTACTCGACCATACGTTCGGCGACGAAAAAATAGCCGATTGGGACAGCCGCCTGAGCAAGGTGTTCAATCGCGGATTCTGGAACGGCTACTATATGGGGCAGCGGCTCGGCGAATGGAGCCACACCTACGGCTCGGAAGCCACCCGCGTAAAAGTGTATGTCGCCAAAGGCGTGAAATATTATTCCCGTCTGGGCGTGGCGGAGTTCGTCATGGAAAGCGGCGAATTGCACGTCGGCGACGAAATCGTCATTACCGGTCCGACCACCGGCGCTATCATGACGACGGCAGAGGAGATACGGGTGGATTTGAAGCCCGTCGCCAAAACCGTCAAGGGAGAACATTTTTCCATAAAACTCGACCAGAAAATACGTCCGTCGGACAAACTCTACAAATGGGAGAAAAATACGAAAGCGGAAAATCCGAAAAATTGATTTCCGTACCGAAGTTTTTTCTACTTTTGTCCGACAAAGCAATTCTTGTGTGAAGATGAAAAAAAGAAACTTATATTTATTCCTTTTCCTTTTGTTTTTTTGCGGAACTCCGCTTCTGTCATCGGCGCAGAAACACATTCGCACCGAACAGCCGACCCACACCCGCGAACTGGCAAAACAGATGTACCGCCAGGGCAATTATGCCGGCTGCATCGACCTGATGCGCAGCTACCGCCCTCATGCCGCCGAGCCTGCCGACAAGGCGGCTGCCGATTACTACATCGCCGCCGCTGCCTATCGCGCCAAAGACCGCGACGCGCTCGCCCTGCTCGAAAGCTATACCGTCGCCTATCCCGAAACGCCGCAGTCGGAAGAAATAAAACTCCTCACGGCGCACGCATATTTCGACAAGGGCGATTTCAAAAAGTCCGCCGCTCTGTATAACGCTATCGACCTCGACCGCCTTACACCCGACCAACAAGCCGATTTGCTGCTACACTTGGGCATCGCCTATACGCATCTCGGCAAAAACGATGATGCCGAGCGCTGTTTCGGCGCCGTCATCGCCGTAGGCGGCGAAAAGAAAAATGCCGCGCTCTACCGCAATGCCTATCTGCATTATGTCGAAAAAGAGTATGAAAAGGCAGGAGAGGGGTTTGCCTATCTGCTCGACGACAAAGAATTTGCACAGCCGTCGTCGGCATTTCTTACGCAATCGTACTTTGCCCGAAACGAATACAAAAAAGCCATCGACGAGGGAAACCGCTATTTGCAAACCTATCCGAAAGACAGCGTGTATTATGAAATAACGCGTGTCATCGGCGAAAGCCATTTCCGTTCCGGCAGGCCGAAAGAGGCGGTCGAATATCTTTCCGACTATACCGCCCACACGGCCGCTCCGCTGCGCAGCAGCCTCTACACGCTGGGGGTAGCCTGCTATGAAAGCGGTGCTTGCGAAGACGCCGTTTCCACGTTAGGTCGAGTTACCGACCAGACCGACGCTTTAGCGCAAAATGCCTACCTGTATATCGGACAAAGCTATTTGAAGCTAAACGACAAGACCAACGCCCGACTTGCCTTTGAAATGGCATCGCGCTACACGTTCGACCGGAAAGCGCAGGAAACAGCGCTGTACAACTACGCCATGCTGCTGCATACCGGCACATTCTCGCCATTCGCCGAGTCGGTTACCGTCTTTGAAAAATTCCTCAATCTCTTTCCGACGTCGCGCTATGCAAGCACGGTCAGCGACAATCTGGCGGACGTATATCTGACGACCCGCAACTACGAAACGGCATTGCGCTCCATCAACAAAATAAAACGCCCCGACGCCAAAATACTCAAAGCCAAACAGCGCATTCTCTACCGGCTCGGCACGGAGCGTTTCGCCGACAACGACCTCGACCGCGCCGCCGACTATTTTGCCCAAGCCATACGGGTGGGCAGCTACGACAAGGAAGCAAAAGCCGACGCCTACCTGTGGCACGGCGAATGCCTTTACCGAAAAGGGAAATACGCCGAAGCGGCGAAAGACGGGATAAACTACCTGAACACCGCCGTCCGCAAAAATCCGCAAGCCTATTACAATCTGGGATACGCCTACTTCAAGCAGCACGATTTCACCAACGCGGCACGCCGATTCGGCGACTACCTCAGTGCCGAACAACAAAGTCCTGCAAATATGCCGCGCATCGCCGACGCCCACACTCGTCGGGCAGACTGCCTGTATGCCCAACGCGACTTCGTAGGGGCGGAGGCTTATTACGGCAGAGCCGTCGAACTCTGTCCCGCCACCGGCGACTACGCCCTTTACCAAAAAGGCATCATGGCTGGGCTGCAAAAAAATCCGACCGAAAAGGCGGCAATCATGCAAGAGGTCGTCCGGAAATATCCCGAATCGGATTATGCCGATGATGCCCTGCTCGAAGAGGGCTTGACCCACGTCGCCCTTCGGGACGGAAAAGCCGCCGGCTGTTTCCTGCAACTGCTCGACAACTATCCGCAGCAGGAAACCGCACGCAAAGCAGGGCTGCAACTCGGCATGGTCTATTACAACAGCCGGCAGCCGCAAAAAGCCATCGACGCCTACAAGCGTGTCATTTCCACCTATCCGGGCAGCGACGAAGCCCGCCTCGCGCTTCAAGACCTCAAAGCCATTTACATCGAGCAAAACAAGGTCGATGACTACGCCGCCTACCTCAAAACCGTATCGGGCGACGTGAAGACCGAAGTTTCGGAACTCGACTCGCTCTCGTTCCTCGTTGCCGAGCGAGCATTCCTGAAACAGCCCGACGCCGCGTCTGCCGCCCAACTCGAACAGTATCTCAAAAAATATCCCGCCGGCGCTTACACGCTGCCGGCACACAATTACCTGTCGCGCTACCACTACGACAAAAAAGCCTACGGCAAAGCCCGCAAGGAACTCGATTACATCTTGAAGCAGCCGAACAATCCCTATACGGGCGATGCGCTGCTGCGGCTGGCGGACATACAGGAGCACGATAAAGAGTACGCCGAAGCCTTCCGGAGCTATCAAAAGCTCGAACCGCTCGCTCAAAACAAAGAGGTGCGGCAGACCGCCCGAGTGGGCATGATGCGCACGGCGCAAAAGTGCGGTATGCACAAGGAGGTTATCGCCGTTACCGACAAACTGCTGGCAGAACCCTCCTTGTCGCCCGAATGCGCCCGCGATGCCCATACCGCCCGCGCCGAAAGTTTCATGGCGCTCGGCAACACGGCAAAAGCGGCAGCGGAATGGGAAGTCCTCGCCCAAGACCCGCGCACCGAAATCGGAGCCAAATCGGCATATCTGCTGGCACAATATCACCTCGACAACAACAACGACACCGAAGCCGAAGCCGTCGTAACCCGCCTGCTCGAAACCGGCACGTCGCACCAGTATTGGCTGGCGCGCTGTTTCATCGTGCTTTCCGACGTATATGCCTTGCGTGGCGACTACTTCCAAGCCAAACAATACCTGTTGAGTTTACAGAACAATTACAAAGGCGACGACGACATCGAAAAACTCATAGCCGTCCGTCTCCAAAAATTGCAAACCGCCCAAAACAGCACCAATTCCGACAACCGATGAAACGATATATTCCCATACTGCTTTTCCTCGCCGTATATGCTGCGGCAGACGCCCAGCAGAAAAACGACGACCCGCTGCGGCGCGAAGTCGTTATCGAAAAAGAGTTCACCCCGATTGTGCGCGATGCGTCAAAAATCAACTCCATACCCGAATTGGAAGTTTCGGCTTCGACGCACCCCGACACCCGATACGCCGATTGGAACACCCCTTATAACACCGGCAACGCACTTACCCCGCTTTCGGCGGGCGACAACGGCGCCGAAGTACCGGACAGGCAGCACGGCTATGCCCGCTTCGTTATCGGCAACTACCTGAACATAAACGCCAACGCCGGCGTGCGCATCGTCGATACCCAAAAAGACAGACTGCTGCTGTGGTACGGGCACAACTCCTGCAACGCACATCTTTCTTTTCTCGAAAAAGAAGGAAAGACGTGGCAGCGCCGCAACGACAACAAACTGCGCCTGAAATACACGCACGATTTCACAAAAGGTCGCTGGAACTTCGACGCCGACTACCGCTACAATACCTTTAACTACTATGGCATGCCGCTGAACGATATTCCCTCGAGGGTATCGGGAAGCAACCAGCAAACCGTACAGCAATACGGATTTACAACCTCTTTCCTCTCGGCGCCGGACAAAACATTCAACTACACCATCGAAGCCGCCTACCACGGCTACAACAACGATTTGGGTCTGTACTACGGCGAGCGCGGCGGCATCGAAAATCATGTTACCGTAGCATTCGACGGAAACGTCGCGATAAACGACCGCCACAAAGCGGGCATCGCCCTAAGTATGGATAACCTGCACTACAACCGGTGTCAAACACAACCGATTGCCGACGACCCTGCTCTTGAAGGAGAGAAAAACACCCACACGATCATCGGCTTGGAACCCTATTTCGCCATCGAAAAAGAGGCGCTCCGATTCAAAGCGGGAGTATCGATAGACTTTTCTTTCAATTACGGTACCATATTCCGTATTGCGCCCGACGTGAAATTCGAGTGGCATTTCGACAAAGCCGGCGTGCTCTACACCGAACTCACCGGCGGAAAAAGCCTCAACACGTGGCGCCGCATGAGTGCGCTGACGGAGTATATCGACCCGACAACCATTCTGCCCGACACCTATACCCCAGCCGACTTCACGCTCGGATTCCGCTCCTCCGTCCTCAAAAAATTTCATTTTGCTCTCTACGGCGGTATAAAATATTGTGTCGATGCCCTTTTCGACTGCCGAATGGAACATCTCGATGTCTCCGCATCTTCTACGATGGCAACCCGCAGCGTCATCGGCTTCTACTCCGACGACGCCTACGCATGGAAAGTCGGTGCCGAAATGCAGTACTCCCTGCTGGATATTCTCACCGCCCGGCTGGCATGGGAGCACAACGAATGGCGCAGCGACGGGGCGCGAATACGCTTTTCGCAGCCGCGCGACGAGTGGAACGTCGATGTTACTGTTACCCCCATAAAACCGCTCGACATAAAAGCAGGGTTCTACTATGCCGGCGGCTTGGGCTATGTAAATCAATCGTGGGGAAACATCGTCTACGATGAAGCAGGCGCCCTGCCCAACATCGCCAATCTCGATCTCGGCGCCACGTACCGGCTTAACAAAATGATACATTTTTCGCTGCAATTCAATAATCTGCTTTCGCGAAAGTATGATTTATTTTATGGAATGCCGGCGCAACGCTTTCATTTTCTGGTAGGTATGGGCATCGTTTTCTAACCGTTTCACGGCAAAAAATTTTTTTAACGGTTAAATATCGGATTTTCAAACGCATTTTTTTCTACTTTTGCAGGCGGAAAATTAAATTCGCGAGAGAAGATGTCGAAAAATTTAGTCATAGTAGAGTCCCCTGCGAAAGCAAGAACCATAGAAAAATTCTTAGGGAGCGATTATAAAGTATTGTCGAGTTACGGTCATATACGCGACCTGAAAAAAAGAGATTTCAGTATCGACATAAACCACAACTTCACCCCGCTGTACGAAGTCCCCGAAGACAAGCTGAAAATCGTCGATACCCTGAGAAAGGAGGCGGACAAAGCCGACGTCGTATGGCTCGCGTCCGATGAAGACCGCGAAGGAGAAGCCATAGCATGGCACCTGTACGAGGTGCTGCACCTGACGCCCGAAAAGACCCGCCGCATCGTCTTCCACGAAATTACGAAGACGGCGATACTCCACGCCATCGAAAATCCGCGCGACATCGACCTCGACCGCGTAAACGCCCAACAGGCTCGACGCATTCTCGACCGCATCGTCGGGTTTGAATTGTCGCCCGTCCTTTGGAAAAAGGTGAAACCCGCGCTCTCCGCCGGTCGCGTGCAATCGGTTGCCGTGCGCCTCATCGTCGAACGGGAGCGGGAAATCGAACAGTTCCGCAGCGAAGCCTCCTACCGCGTCGTCGCCACCTTTATCATACCCACCGACAGCGGTGCCGTAGAAATGAAAGCCGAGCTCAACAACCGACTCAAAACCAAAGAAGAGGCGCTCGCCCTGCTCGACGCCTGCAAAGATGCGACGTTCACGATAGAAGACATACAGGTGAAGCCCGCCCGCAAATCGCCCGCGCCGCCTTTCACCACCTCCACCCTGCAACAGGAGGCATCGCGCAAACTCGGACTCTCCGTAGCGCAAACCATGATTATCGCGCAGCGGCTGTACGAATCGGGATTCATCACCTACATGCGTACCGACTCCGTCAATCTCTCGTCCCTCGCCCTGAATACCTCCAAAACGGAAATTCTGGCAAACTGGGGAGAGGCATACCTCAAAACACGCAACTACCAGACGAAAACCAAAGGGGCGCAGGAAGCCCACGAGGCGATACGTCCGACCTATATCAACCACCACGACATCGAGGCGCCCGCATCGGAAAAGAGACTCTACGACCTCGTGTGGAAACGCACCATCGCCTCGCAGATGAGCGATGCCGAGATAGAAAAGACAACCGCCACGATCGGCATATCGGGACGACCCGAAAAATTCGTCGCCACCGGCGAAGTAGTGAAATTCGACGGATTCCTGCACGTCTATTACGAATCGAGCGACGACGATGCCGAGAACGGCGAAAACAACGGGAAAATGCTGCCCCCGCTCAAAGCAGGAGCCAAACTCATAACGAGTGAAATAGAGGCAACCGAGCGTTTCTCGCAGCGCCCGCCGCGTTACACGGAGGCATCGCTCGTGCACAAGCTCGAAGAGCTGGGCATCGGACGCCCCTCGACCTATGCCCCGACCATATCCACCATACAGCAGCGCAACTATGTGGAGCGCGGCGACCGTCCGGGCACGGAACGCACTTACAACACGCTGCTGCTGAAAAAGGGAAAAATCACCGACAAAAACAAAACCGAAACCGTCGGTGCGGAAAAGAGCAAACTGCTGCCCACCGACATCGGCATTGTCGTAAACGACTTCCTGACCGAGCATTTCCCCGACATTCTCAACTACAATTTCACCGCGCAAATCGAAGAAGAATTCGATAAAGTGGCAGAAGGCAAACTCGTGTGGAACAATACGCTGCACGAATTTTACAAACTTTTCCACCCCGCTGTCGAAGATGCCACGTCGCAGCGCCTCGACCATCGGGTGGGAGAGCGCATCATCGGCACCGACCCCAAGAGCGGTCGTCCCGTGTCGGTAAAAATAGGGCGCTTCGGTCCGCTGGTGCAAATCGGCTCGCCCGAAGACAAAGAAAAACCGCTTTTCTCCTCGTTGCAGAAAGGGCAGTCCATCAATACCATTACGCTCGAAGAAGCATTGAAACTCTTTGAACTGCCCCGCACATTAGGTGAACTCGACGGCGATGCCGTAACGGTTTCGACCGGACGGTTCGGTCCGTACATACGCCACAACAACAAATACATCTCCCTGCCCAAAGAGTACGAACCGCAAACCGTAACGTACGAAGAGGCGGTGGAAGTAATCCGAAAAAAACAAGCGGAAGAAAAACAGCGCCTTATCAAAAGTTTCGACGACGGCAGCGGCATCGAAATTCTGAACGGACGATTCGGTCCGTACATCAGTTGCAACGGCAAGAATTACAAAATCCCGAAAAGCGCCTCTCCCGAGAATCTCACGAGCGAGGATTGCCGGAAAATCATCGAAAACGAAACGATGCCCAAGCCGGCGCGCCGCCGTCGTTTTCCGAGAAAATAAAACATTTCCCTGTTTAGGGCAACGGCGTGGAGATTGACTCTCCACGCCGTTGTTATATAAACTCTTCACTATTACTGCGATAAGCAAACGACCGGCTGGCATTGTCTCGATTGCCTGTTTTTCCAACAAATAAAAAAATTTTTAGTTATCTTCATTGAAAACAATAAATATTATTATCTTTGCGCCAATATCTTTAATTTACAATATTATGAAAAGAAAAAACAACTGTTCCGATTTCTGCCTTTTTCAGACAGGCAGAAATTTTCTGTGGAAGAAATTTTCATTTCTTCTGATGTGTGCGTTTCTGGGTTCGCTCTCTACAACCGCACAAACAAAAGTGGGAGATGCCATTGTGAAAGATGGAATTCCCTGCATCGTAATTCAAGTGTACGACGAAGCCGGAAATCATGGATTGGCAATGTCATTGTCTCCAACAACAAAAGCTCTTAAAACAGCAAAAAAGACCGGAGAAATGAAATGGTTCTATTCTCCGAAAAAACTGAAAGGCTCTGCAAAAAAATTACAACGGAAATACTGGAAAGAATATTACAATCGCACAAAATGCGACAGCTTAAAAATCCAAACTTCAAATATTTCTGCGCGAACAAGACCATCGACAAGCCATAGCGGCAAAGAGAATATGAAAAACGTTATCGACTATTGCAACGAAAAAGACATCGAAATGGAAATGTACTTTCCGGAATATGCGTGGGCGCAGAGTCTCGGCGAAGGTTGGTTTATTCCCGGCGTAAATGAATTGGAATCATTGGTCAAATTACAAGGTTTCGATGGAATACGAGATAGAAAAAGACCGTCTAAAATTTCGAAGATTAGGAAAAAATTTTGGGCTAATTGGAATAATTCTATCCTTTCCCTTTCCCAAAATGGAGATGATATATTTCTATTTAAAGATGTCACAATTCCTTTTTCTTTTATTGCATCTTCAACTCTCGTAGGTGCAACTCCAACTGTTTTACTTCCTTTCTCGAGAATAGGAGTATGTTTTTATGTTATGGCAGTGGAGGGGGCGAGGACATATACTGCCATATGTGAATTTTGATTTCCATAAATTAATAAAAAGATAAAAATGAAAACAAAACTTATTTCGACATATTTCTCTCTGTTATTTCTGTTTGCCTCGTGTTCCACGCCGCTGCACGTTACTCCGGTGAAACAGACCGAAAAAATCTATGAGAAAGAAAACATGGAATTTATCGGTTTCAAAAATATCAACAAAAACAACCCGCTTCTCAAAAACTTCGGAGCGGAACTTGAACGTCACCGCATCGCACTGAATCGTCAGGATTTCTATATGGGCGTCTATTCGTTTCAAGAATTGGAAAATTACAAATCGACGATGCGTTATATTTCGTTCGTCGATGTTTCCGCCGTCCACAATACATGGGACGACTCCATATACGACAAAGAAGGCTTGTTGGCAGGCGGGTGGGTTATTGCCGGCGTAACTTGCTTTACGCTTTTTCCCGTATATGTGCCGATGATGTGCGCTTCCAACAAAAACTACTGCCAGCTCGACGTCATGTGCAAATGTACGCTGTATGTATATGATACGGAACAAAAAGAGGTCGTACTCTCCATACCGATGGAGTTCCGCGACACGCAGGTGCTGAAAGGACAGTACGGCAACAAGCAGACCGACCGTAATGCTGTTACCGAACGGGGACGCAATATGCTTTACAACGAATTTTTGAAATATTTCGATCGGGCATACCAATTCCTCGACAGCAAAAACAAATAGCGATAATTCTTGAAAAGAAAATAGCCGAATGATTTATGTTCATTCGGCTATTTTTTAATAACGCTGCCTGCTTGCCGAAATCATTACAGCCACTTTTCCTTTTGGTACCACGCGACGGTTTCGGCAACGCCGCGCTCGAGCGGGTAGTCGGGCACGAAGCCCAGTTCGGTCTGCGCCGCCGTCGTGTCGCAAATCCAGTTGCGCTGTTTCATGATGCGGTACTTGTCGCGGTTGAGCGTACTCGTGCCGCCCGTCAGCGCCGCCGTTTTCTCGGCGATATACGAAACGACCCAAAGAACGAACAGCGGCACGCGCACCGGCAGCACGAAGCGTTTGTGCAGCGCACGGGCGGCATAGCGACGGAACTGCGTGGAGCGGTATGCCCCGCCGTCGGAGAGGAAATAGCCCCGCCGCTTCACCCCTTTGTCGATAGCGAGAAAAATGGCTTTCACCAAATCTTTCACATAGATGAACGTGATGAGCTGCTTGCGGTAGCCGACCGAAAAGTCGAAGCCCGCCTTAATCGTTTTCACCATCAGGAAATAATCTTTTTCGCGCGGACCATAGACACCGGTGGGGCGCATGAACACATACGGGAAATCGGGCATTGCTTCCAAAACCCGCTCGGCAAGGAGTTTGCTTTTCCCGTAAAAGGTGTTGGGGCGCGGCTCGTCGTCGGGTCGTATGGGAGTGAAAGTGCGTTCGTTGCCCACGCCCCACGCGCTGAGGCTGCTCATCATGATAAATTGGTCGGGCACGCAGCCCACGTCCGTAAGCGCGGCGGCGAAATTAGAGACGAATGTGCAGTTGATGCGTTCGAAATCGGCATTGTTTCTGCATTTCGTCGCACCGAGATTGTGTACGATGTAATCCCACCTGCCCACCTCGGCAAGCTGCCGGAGCAGCTGTTTTTTGAGCGTCTCCCTGTCGCCGAAACAGAGGTCGATGAAATGAATGTTCCCGTCTTGGAGGTATTCACGGCTCGTCGTGGCGCGCACGCCCGCCCACGTTTCATAGCCTCGCCGCAGGGCTTCTTCTACGATGAAACCGCCGATGAAACCGCCGGCGCCCGTTATCAATATCCGTTTTTGCATATCCGTATGATTCTCTTTTCAAAGATACAAAAGGTTTGTTCAACTTTACAATCGAAGAGGCTTATTTTCGATTTTTCGTACTTCATGCCCCTTTATACGGTGATAATTACCAACTTTTAATTCTCTATATGGAATATCTTTCTTATCTTTGCCGAAATATTGTGAATCTCACTATTCGATAATTGCAATTATGAAACAATACAAATTGTTGAACAACCTGTTAGGTTGGGTCGTCTTTCTCATTGCTGCGGTAACTTATATCCTCACGCTCGAACCGACAGCGAGCTTTTGGGACTGCGGCGAATTTATTTCTTCGGCATACAAATTTGAAGTGGGACACCCGCCGGGAAACCCCGTTTTCATGCTGACGGGGCGCTTCTTTGCCAACTTCGCCTCCGACCCTTCGCACGTGGCTTATATGATAAACCTCATGTCGGCGCTGCTGAGTGCGGGCACCATACTGTTCCTTTTCTGGACGATAACGCGGCTCGCGCGCAAAATCATCGTGAAAGCCGGCGAGGAAATATCGCTCGCGCAAACGATAACGGTGCTTGCCTGCGGCGCAGTGGGTGCTTTGGCTTACACGTGGAGCGACACGTTCTGGTTTTCCGCCGTCGAAGGTGAGGTATATGCCTACTCCTCTTTCTGCACGGCGCTGGTGTTCTGGCTTATTCTCAAATGGGAAGATGTAGCCGACGAACCGCACTCCGACCGCTACATCGTACTTATTGCCTACATCATAGGCATCTCCATTGCCGTACACCTGCTCAACCTGCTGACGATACCGGCATTGGTGCTTGTCTACTATTTCCGCAAATTCAACAACCCGACGGTAAAAGGCTCTATCGTGGCGCTGCTGCTCTCTTTCGCAGGCATCGTATTCCTTCTCTACGGTCTCGTACCGGGATTCGTGAAAGTTGCCGGCTGGGCGGAACTGTTGTGTGTAAACGGGCTGGGAATGCCATTCAATACGGGTGTGGTACTCTACTTCATACTCGTCATTGCCTGCATCGTATGGGGATTGTATGAAACCTATCAGCGTCAAAACGAAACCCGCCTGCGCCTGTCGTTCCTCATAAGCGTGATACTGGTGGGTCTGCCTTTCATCAGCAGCAAAATATGGGTAGGTATCCTCATTTCGACAGCATTGGCTATTTATCTGTTTTACAATAAAAAACTGTCGGTTCGCCTGCTCAACATGGTATTGGTGTCGATATTGGTCATCTTTATCGGATACTCCTCCTACGCCATTATCGTGATACGCTCGTCTGCCAATACGCCGATGGACCAAAATTCGCCGGAAGACGTTTTTGCATTGGGCAGCTACCTCAACCGCGAACAATACGGCGATAGACCGCTGCTGTACGGACAAACTTTCGTAGCCGAAATATCGAGAGATAACAATGGCGTGCCACGCTCGGTGGAAGGTGCGGCTATCTGGGCGAAAAAAATCAAGACATCGCCCAACGAACCCGACCGGTACGAAATCATCGACCACAAACAAAATTATATCTATATACCCGAACTTTGTACGTTTTTCCCACGTATGTACTCCTCCGAAGGCAACCACGTACAGGCTTACAAAGAATGGTCGGGCTACAAGGGAAAACAGGTAAGAGTGAACGGGCGACTCTATCGTAAACCTACATTCGGCGAGAACTTGAAATTTTTCTTCGACTATCAAGTCAATTTCATGTACTGGCGCTACTTCATGTGGAATTTCGTCGGTCGCCAGAACGACATACAGGGTAACGGCGACGTCGCTTACGGAAACTGGATTACCGGCTTCGACTTCATCGATAACCAACTGGTCGGCGACCAATCGCTGCTGCCTACGGAATTGAAAGAAAATAAGGGGCATAACGTCTTCTACATGCTGCCCCTGTTGTTAGGCATCTTGGGATTGCTGCTTCAACTCTACTCGGGCAAAAAAGGCATCGAGAGCTTCTGGGTGGTCTTTTTCTTTTTCTTCATGACAGGACTGGCAATCGTGATTTATCTCAATCAAACGCCTTACCAACCGCGTGAACGGGATTATGCGTATGCCGGTTCGTTCTATGCTTTCTCCATTTGGATAGGTCTCGGAACGGCAGCCATATACAAATTTCTGAGCAGACAGATAAATCCCGTCGTGTCAGCTTCCATCGCCGCCGTCGTATCGCTTGTCGTTCCCTTGCAAATGGTAGGGCAGACATGGGACGACCACGACCGTTCGGGACGTTACACCTGCCGCGATTTCGGAAAAAACTATCTCTCGTCCGTCGATGAAAACGGCATCATATTCACAAACGGCGACAACGATACCTTCCCTCTGTGGTATGCTCAGGAAACCGAAGGCTACCGCACCGATGTACGCGTATGCAACCTCTCTTACCTGCAAACCGACTGGTACGTGAACCAGATGAAGTCGCAGGCTTACGAGTCGGCTCCGCTGCCCATATCCATGAAAGAGTCGCAATACGGAAACAAAAAACGCGAGTATGCCTACGTCTTCGACAGAGTAGATTATCCTGTTTCTGTAAGGGCTGCTATGAACTATTTCCTGTCCGACAACGAAAATACCAAGAGAGTGCCCGGATATGGAAACATCAATCACCTGCCTACGGGAAATCTCTATATAAACATAGACAAAGATGCCGCAGCTGCATCGGGTATCGTTCCGGAAGATTATAAAAACGACATCGTCGATACGATGAATCTTCCTATATCGAAAAATATTCTTCTGCTGAACGATCTTTCCGTACTCGATATGCTTGCCACCAATGCAGAGGAGGGGTGGAAACGTCCTATTTACTTCGCTACTACGGTAGATCCCAATATGTTTGTAGAAACAGACAAATACTTCATGCGCACCGGTATGGCTTATAAAATCGTTCCTGTAAATTTTGGCAATAAAAGAAACGATTATGCCATAGATACGGATAAGATGTATGACAACATCATGAACAAATTCGTATGGGGAGGAATAGACACCGTGCCCGATATTTATTTGGACGAAACCATACGGCGCATGTGCTACTCCTACCGCATCATGTTTACGGATTTGGTAAACCAACTGTTGGAAGAAAACAAAATAGAAAAGGCTGCTAAAGCTCTTGACTATTGCATGGAAAAAATACCGGAAACCGCCGTAAGACACAACTATATTTCTTTACTATTAGCTCTGAATTATTATAATGTAAACCAACCCGAAAAGGGAAAAGAATTGATAAAGAAAATAGCGGACAATGCTCTTGAATACATAACATGGATAAATTCTCTCGACAACGATAAAAAACGTTCGGTACAAAGAGATTACATCTATAATGAAAGAGCATTGATGGAACAGATAATACCTACTCTTTACAGAGTGGGTGATGAACAGATGGCTAACGAATACTTGCAGGCTGCTGTCGCTGCCGGTGTGAATGCTAATAAATATTACAAACGATAATATCAGAAGATAGGGTACCTCAACAGTACCCTATCTTTTTTCCATTTTCATGTTTATAGAGCGACCTCCCTTTTTCTATCGTATGTTGTACCCCGAAACGATATGGAGACAACCTGCAAAAGATAAAACCGTTTATCTTACTTTCGACGACGGTCCCGTGCCTGAAATAACTCCTTGGGTACTTAATCTGCTGGATTATTATCAAATAAAAGCCACTTTTTTTTGTGTAGGTGAAAATGTAGCCCGCAATGAAAGTCTGTATGAAGAAATCTTGAAAAGAGGTCATCATACGGGCAATCACACGATGAATCATATACAGGGAATAAAATATAATACACGCAATTACATGCGCAATGTAGAGGCAGCCAATCATCTTATAAACAGTGTTCTGTTTCGTCCTCCACACGGACATTTACGACTGGCTCAAGCCCGAAAATTAAGAAACAAATACAAAATCATCATGTGGGACGTCGTTACACGCGATTACAGCAAAAAACTCTCGGGAGAGAAGGTTTTCGACAACGTAAAAAAATATACGCGCAACGGCTCCATTATCGTGTTTCATGACTCTCTCAAAGGCGAAAAAAATCTTCGTTACGCCCTTCCCAAATCCATAGAATGGCTCAAAAAAGAGAATTACAGTTTTGCTCTTCTTTGAATCATAAACCTAACCGTGCAGATATATCGAGCATTCTCCGAATAGGTATCAAAGCCTTTTCGGCAATATCTTTATCTACTGTTATTTCAGGAGTTTCGTTCAACAAACATTCATACAGTTTTTCCAACGTATTCAGTCGCATATAATTGCATTCATTGCAAGCACACGCAGCATCTTCGGGAGGCGCCGGTATAAATTCTTTGTCCGGACACTGTTTCTGCATTTCATGCAATATACCCGACTCCGTAGCCACTATAAACTGTTTTTTATCGGAATTTACCGCATATTTCAAAAGTGCTGCCGTAGAACCTATTTTATCCGCCATTTGCAACAATACTTGTTTGCATTCGGGGTGAGCCAATATTTCGGCTTGCGTATATTTCTTTTTCAATGCCAATATCTTTTCGACCGAAAACTGCTCGTGCACATGACAAGCGCCATTCCATAACTTCATATTTCGACCCGTAATGCTGTTTATATAATTACCGAGATTGCGGTCGGGACCGAATATTATTTTTTCATTTTCAGGAAAACTTTCCACTATCTGTCGTGCGTTGGTCGATGTAACCACCACATCGGTATAAGCCTTTACCGCCGCAGAAGTATTTACATACGAAATAACCGTGTAACCTTTGTTTTCTTTCACAAATTTACTAAATTCGTCGGCAGGACAACTGTCTGCCAACGAACAGCCGGCGTTTGCATCAGGTACAAGCACTTTTTTGTCGGGACACAATATTTTGGCTGTCTCTCCCATGAAATGTACTCCACAAACGACTATCATATCGGCATCTGTCTTGGCAGCCCATTGCGCCAAAGCCAAACTGTCGCCCACATAATCGGCCACGTCCTGCAACTCGCCTCGCTGATAATAGTGTGCCAGTATGAGGCAGTTTTTTTCTTTACGCAAACGTTTGATTTCTTCTATCAAATGTTTTTTGTTTTCCTTACATGAATTGGAGGGACAGTTGTTCATCATTATATTTAATTTTATTTCAAAGAAATATTTTGCTGATGATATTACCTTGTTGATAACAGGTATAATTAGTTTTCGTTTTATTTGTTTTTCTTGTTATGAAAATATGATATTGCTTTTATATGAAAGTTATTATTATCTTTTTTGTTTTGTATGAATGATTTACGTGTTTATTCAACATATGTTCATAATCCACAAAGTTATGTATTTTCTTTGTATTTACAGTGAATAGAACGCTTAATTTGATGTAATAAGTAATAAATAAGAAAATATATTTTTCTGCTGTAAGAATGAAAAACCTTTATATATGGAGATGTTTTTTTATTGTGCAAATATATTTTTCATTTTTGTATTCATATTTATATACAGGTTATCAACAGAATTGTACACATATATTTTGTCATGTTTTTTTATTGTGTTATTTTTGCAATAAATATTTGTATATGAGAAAGAAAACTATATTCGATATGCACCGTATATCTGTTGAGGAGTTTCGTAAATCCAATAAAATACCTTTGGTAGTGGTACTCGACAATGTACGCAGCCTCAATAATGTAGGATCTGTTTTTCGCACAAGCGATGCTTTTCGCGTGGAAGCTGTTTATTTGTGCGGCATAACGGCAACGCCTCCGCATCCGGAGATACACAAAACGGCTCTCGGAGCCGAAGACAGTGTCGTGTGGCATTATGAGGAAGATACATTGGCGGTAGTAAATAATCTTATAAAAAACAATTATGAGGTATATGCCATAGAACAGGTGGAAGAGAGTATTTCATTGACGGAATTGAAGTTGGATAAAAATAAAAAATATGCCGTCGTACTTGGCAATGAAGTGAAAGGAGTGCAGCAGGAAGTAGTGGACAAGTGCATTCAAAGCATAGAAATACCGCAATACGGAACAAAACATTCATTGAACGTATCGGTAACTGCCGGCATAGTGATATGGAGTTTTTTCAAACAACTGTTTGAAAAGTAATATTATAATTGTCCGTTTTCCACAAGCACTACTATTTCTTCCAGTATCTTGTCGCTGCCTTCGGGTTCCCATTCCTTGCGTAGGCTTACGCCGAACATAGCACCGAATGTTTGCCAGAAAGTAGCCCGAAATCCTCCCAAAAAGGCTTTTATCAATTGATAGGAAGATTGATTACATTCCCTATCGATAAGACGTATCAGAAGTTTGGCTTGGGTGTATGTAAATTTTTTCAGTTCGGGTTTGTATTCTTCGAACAGTTCTTTTTCCATGCGTTTGAGATGTTTGTTTCTCTCGTCTTCGGGTAAAGTTTGTATATATTCATAAGTTTCTATCAAAGCGTTGTGTACGAGTTTGGCATATGGCAGCACTTTTTTTACGTCGCGCACGCTGCGCCAGTAATATTCTTTTTCTTTTGCATTTTTGAATACCCGTCGCGGAAAACAATATACAGGACGTGTGATGATGAGCATAGCCGTATCGCCGGCGTCGGTAGCAATATAAGTAACGCGCTGGATATATCGGGATTGTTGAGCCATACAGAAAGATGACAAACAGACCGATACGATAAGTAACAGATAAAACTTTTTCATCGACTGCAAAAGTAATGTATTGCCCTCAAAAAAGAGGTTGTAAAATGTTTTTTTTCTGTTTTTTAGCGGTATATAACTTGTTGATAACATTTTTATAATAGAGAAAATTGTATTATTAAATAGTTGTTTTACAATAAAATAATATAACAAAATAAATTATGAACGAGAGTTAATAAAGAATGATGGCATGGAAATTTGTTTTTAAGTTATCTTTGCAGTGCGATAAAATAAGAAGTACTTATGATTTTATTCGGAGAAATCGTTTTCGGTCCGGTACACAGCCGACGGCTTGGCATATCGCTGGGAGTAAATTTGCTGCCTGCTGATGGAAAGGTATGTACATTCGACTGCATTTATTGTGAATGCGGCTACAATGCAAATCGCCGCACCCATACGGGACTGCCCGATAGAAAAGCCGTGTATGAGGCTCTGGAAAAGCGTCTTGCTGCCATGAAAGAGGCAGGTGAAGAACTGAATGTGATAACGTTTGCCGGAAACGGCGAACCGACGCTGCACCCGCAATTTCCGGAAATTATAGACGATACGATAAAACTGCGCGACACCTATTTTCCGGAAGTGAAAATAAGCGTGCTTTCCAATGCCACCCGCATAGATGATACGAGAGTGTTTTCGGCGCTGAACAAGGTGGATAACAATATTTTGAAAATCGATTCCGTGTATGACGATACGATACGTCGTATTAATGCGCCTGTTGCCCAACGGTTTTCGGCAGAAGAATTGATAGAGAGACTTTGCCGTTTCAATGGGAAACTGATTGTTCAGACGCTTTTTCTACAAGGCGAACACAACGGAGCTGTCATCGACAATACCACCGACAGGGAGGTGGAAGGTTGGATTGGAGCGATACGCCGTATAGCTCCGCAGAAAGTCATGGTCTATACCATAGACAGGGAGACGCCCGAAAAAAATTTGCGCAAAGTCTTGCCCGAAAAACTGAACGAGATAGCCCGCCGTGTCGAAGTTCTCGGCATAGAGGTCTCGGTATCTTGTTGAGAAAAAAAGAGTTGTTTAGATGTTCTTTTTGCAGGAAAAATCATTACTTTTGCTCTGTAAAAAATAAAAAATAGCGCTTTCGAGAAAAATTTTCGGCATATTGAGTTTTCAGAAACGAAAGAGGTTGTGCATATCGTATGTGCAAAATGTTTGTCATGTGCCGTTCTGCCTGTGTGGGCGGGAAAGCGAGTCGTTATAAAAAATCGGATTGATTTATGGGATTGATGTTTTTATACTTGTTCATGGCATTGGGTGTATCGTTTACCTGTTCGGTATTGGAGGCGGTGTTGCTTTCGACGCCGATGTCGTTTATCAGCATGAAAGAGCAGGAGGGAGGCAAGTCGGCAGCCCTGTTGAAGAAATATAAGCAGAGCATCGATAAGCCGATTTCTGCCATTCTGTCGCTGAATACGATTGCCCATACCATCGGTGCTGCCGGAGTGGGCGCCGAAGCGGTAAAACTTTTCGGCGAAGTTTACTTCGGAGTTATCTCGGCGATACTTACCTTGTTGATACTGGTTATTTCCGAAATCATACCCAAGACGATAGGAGCCTCTTACTGGCGGCGTTTAGCCCTGTTTGCCGCGCAGGTGATACGGGTATTCGTATTCATTTGTTATCCGCTGGTATTGCTGTCGGAATTGATAACGCGCATTTTCACACCGAAAGAAAAAGAGCTTTCCGTGAGCCGCGAAGAGGTGTCGGCTATGGTAACGGTGGGAGAGGAAGAAGGCGTATTCCAATCGAAAGAAAACAAGGTGATACAGAACCTTATCCGGCTCAATAACGTGAAAGTGAAAGAGGTAATGACGCCGCGCGTCGTTACCGAAGTGGCGTCGGAAGATATGACGCTGCGCGATTTCTATCAGGAAAAGGCATATCGTTTCTATTCGCGCATACCGGTATATGGCGACAGCAAAGATTACATTACCGGTTACGTGTTGCGGCGTACCGTGCTTGAAAATCTTACCGAAGACAAGTTTGACATGAAGTTGAAAGACATCAAACGACCGATACCCTGTTTTTCCGAAACGAAATCGGTATCGACCGTTTGGGAAAAACTGCTCGAACACAAAGAGCAAATCGCGCTTATCGTCGATGAATACGGCTGTTTTGCCGGAATCATCACGATGGAAGATGTGGTGGAAACGATTTTCGGCTTGGAAATCATCGACGAAACAGATACGGTGGTCGATATGCAGCAGCTTGCTCGCGACCGCTGGAATGCCCGTATGGAGCGATACAAGTCGATGTAGTGCGGAGCTCTACTGAAAATTCTATTTTCACACGAAAAATCCGACGATGAAACAACTGTTGCGAAATAGTATTATCTTTGCATCGGCTTAAACCTTTAATTTATCATCAGATTATGAAGATGCCTTTGCATAGATTATGGATTGAAATCAAAGATTATACAATCATTACATTCGGTCTTATGTGCTACGCTTTCGGGTGGGTGGCATTTTTAGTATCCAACGAAATCGTAACGGGCGGCGTAACCGGTCTTTCGGCATTGGTGTTTTTCGGTACGAAAATACCGGTGGCTGTTACTTACTTTACCATTAATGCCATATTGCTTATTGCGGCGGTAAAGGTTCTCGGGTGGCAGTACTGCATACGTTCTATATTCGGGGTGCTGATGATGACGTTCCTTTTGTCTTTGGCAACGATTTTTATTAAGGAACCTTTGCTTGAAGATGAGCCTTTTATGGCGTGCATCATAGGCGGCATATTGTCGGGAGTGGGCATAGGCATAGCTTTCACGCGCAACGGCAGTACGGGCGGCACCGATATTGTCGCCGCCATTGTCAATAAATACAAGCCGATAACGCTGGGTCGCACCATTTTGTATTGCGATGTGTGCATCATCAGTTCATCGTTCTTAATCTTCCACAATCCCGAAAAAATACTTTTCGGCTTCGTGGTGCTGGCGGTTTCGACCTATACGTGCGACATGATAATCAACGGTATCCGGCAGTCGATACAGCTTTTGATTTTTTCCGACAAGTATGAGGAGATAGCCGACCACATCAACCGCGATGTGCATCGCGGAGTTACCATTATCGACGGTATGGGCTGGTACTCGAAACAGCCGAAAAAGGTAATCGTCGTATTGGCGAAACGCTCGGAGTCGAACAGCATTTTCCGGTTGGTGAAACGAATCGACAGCCATGCCTTCATTTCGCAGTCGAATGTCATCGGTGTTTACGGCGAGGGCTTCGACAAGATAAAAACATAGTCCGCAACAGACAATAAAGCGGGGCAGAATGCCGTTATATCGGTATGAAACAACTTGTTTTTGCGACCAACAACGCCCACAAACTCGACGAAGTGCGGAAAATCTTGGGCGGGAAGTTCGATATCCTTTCTTTGAGAGAAATCGGCTGTAACGACGATATTGCCGAGACGGCCGAAACATTCGAGGGCAATGCGCTGATAAAAGCTCGCTACATACACGACAAATACGGGTGCGATTGCTTTGCCGACGATTCCGGGCTCGAAATCGACGCATTGGGCGGTGCGCCCGGCGTGTATTCCGCCCGTTATGCCGGTGAAGCGCACGATTCCGAAAAGAATATGGCAAAGGTGTTGGAACAACTGCAAGGCATCGAAAATCGCGCGGCACGATTCCGCACGGTGATTGCTTTGATTCTCGACGGAAAGGAACACCTTTTCGAAGGGGAGATAGCGGGGCGCATCATCGAGGAGCCGCATGGCGCGGGCGGGTTCGGTTACGACCCGATATTCATTCCCGACGGCGAGAACCGTACATTTGCCGAAATGGACGATGCGCAGAAAAACGGCATCAGTCATCGGGCGCGGGCGGTGAAAAAATTGGTGGCATTTTTGGAATCTCTGTTATGAAACGCATCTGTCTCTTGTTTTTTTCGTGGCTGCTTTTATGCAGTGCGCAGGCGGTGGAGAAAGTCGGCGAATGGGAGTTGTATGCCACTTTCCGTACGCCGAAACAGATATGCGAAGGCAATCGCAAGGTTTTTTTCTTGGCTGACAATTCGCTTTTTTCTTACGGCAAAGACGATGAAGAGGTGCGGGAATTGTCGCGGCTGAATATTTTGTCGGACAACAATATCGATCGTATTGCCGGCGATTTTGTGAACGATGTTCTGGTCGTGGCATACGCCAACGGAAACATCGATTTGATAGATATGACGACGGAGGCGGCGTATAATATCCCGTATATAAAGAATGCAACGCTTACCTCGTCTAAAAGAATCAACGACATTACTTTCGTCGACGATGAGGCTTATCTGGCGACGGATTTCGGCATCGTGGTGCTCGATGATGTGCGCAAGGAGATAAAAGCGACATATACTTTTAACGAAAAAATATATACGGCAACCCGCTGGAACGACTATATTTATTGCATTCGAGCCGACAGGGGTATGTACCGCTGCGCTGTCGATGATATTCCCTATGATGTGAATCATTGGGAAAAACAAAGTGTTTCATATATTAATCAGATGTTGCCGGCAGGCAACCGGTTGTTGTTGCTGCACGAAAGCGGAAATGTGCTGCTTTTCTCTCCGGGCGAATCGAATATTTGGCTTCGTGCTGACGGGAAAGTGAAAAAAATAGAACAGACTCGAGACGGTTTTCTCTTGCATACGCACGACAACAAAATCGTGTTGTATGATTCCGAAAACAGCCTTGTCTGTGAAATGTCGTTCGATGATACCGGATATAAATCGATAGATGTAACCTGTACTAATACCCGGAATGTTTTCTGGCTGCTTGGAGACGAAGTGGTGGCAGCGTTAAAATATGAAGAGGATTCTTTTCGGGAAGAAAAAAAACTTTCTTGCGACAGTTATCAAAAAGTGTATGATCCGTTTTCCATTACGATTGCCGGCGAGCGGATATATGTATCACCGGCCGGTGTCAGCTATCTGAATAATGTGCAAGATGTCGCCGGATATATTTCGATACTTGAAAATGGCTCATGGACAACGATTTACCCGCAAGATGTACCGCATGAAAAGCATCAGAATATAATGTGGGGCAATACCTACAATGTTGCGGTCGATCCGGACAACCCCGATGTCTTTTATATCGGTACATGGCTCGAAGGACTATACCGCTTCAAAAACAATGTATATGATACGCATTGGAACGATACGAACAGTCCCATTATCGGCTCTACGAAATGGTCGTATAAAGCGGGTCGCGCGGTATTCGACAAAAAGAAGAATCTGTATATGACGACTTTTTGTCCGGATTACGGCTTGGTGATGATGAAACGGGACGGCTCTTGGTTGTCGTTTCCATATGAAGAGTTGAAGAATTTTCGAGATTTGGATTATATTTTGATACCGCAGCATTCGTCGGCAATGTGGATTGTTTGTGCGGGATACGATTCTTTCGTTTTTGCTTTCGATACGAATGGCACCGATGATATTGCCGATGACAAGATTCGCAAGTTTACGACGTTTACCGACCAAAACGGAGAACGAATAGACGGGCGGTTTTTTTACGAAATAGCAGAAGATAAGAATGGACAATTGTGGTTGGGTACCGATCGCGGACCTATCGTGCTGACGAATCCCGACAAATACATGAACGGCAATTTTACGTGCACCCGCATAAAGATTGCGCGTAATGACGGCACGAATCTGGCGGATTATCTGTTGAATGACGAGGTGATACAGACGATTGCCATCGACGGCGCCAACCGCAAGTGGTTCGGTACGGCAAGTTCGGGCGTCTATCTTGTGAGCGAAGACGGACAGGAAACGATTTATCATTTTACGGCGGAAAATTCGCCGCTGCCGTCCGACAACATTTACGATATTGCTGTACACCCCGAAACAGGAGAGGTGTTTTTCGCCACGTCGAACGGACTTGCCTCGTTCCGTGCAGAGGCTACCGAGCCGCAGGACGATTTTTCCGATGTCTATGTCTATCCCAACCCCGTGCGCCCCGACTACGACGGCTATATCACCGTTACGGGTTTGCAGGAGCATTCGCTGGTGAAGATTACCGATACGGCGGGAAATCTTATTTATCAGAATTTTTCGACTGGAGGACAGCTGGTGTGGGACGGTCGCACCCGCGACGGCAAACGTCTGCACAGCGGCATTTATTTGGTCTTTGCGTCGGTGAACGACGGCAAGGAGGGTACGGTGGCGAAATTCACCGTCGTGCGGTAATTCCGGTTGTGTAGAAGGGTATAAAAAATCCCGCAGGCATTGCCTGCGGGATTTTCGTTTTGTATCGAGGGTGTTATCCGAGTACGATGTTGATGAGTTTGTTGGGGACGACGATAATTTTTCGCGGCATCTTGCCCTCAATCCATTTGGTAGAATTGGGGTGTGCCAACACGGCTTTTTCTATCTCCTCCCGTGAAGTTTCGACCGGAAAGTCGAGATTGAAGCGCGTTTTCCCGTTGAAAGATACGGCGTATGTTACGCTGTCTTCTTTGAGGTATTCTTCTTCGTATTCAGGCCATTCGGCGTCGCACACGGAGGTATTGTGGTCGAGAGCGTGCCACAGCTCCTCGCTCAGGTGGGGCGTGAAGGGGGCGAGCAGTACGACAATCGGTTCGAGTATCTGGCGATTGCGGCATTTCAGCGCCGTGAGTTCGTTGACGCATATCATGAATGCGCTCACGGAGGTGTTGTACGAAAAGTTCTCGATGTCTCCGCTTACTTTCTTGATGAGTTTGTGCAGGCTTTTCAGCTCCTCTTTCGTGGGTTTGCCGTCGGTGAGGGCGAGGCTGTCGCCGTCGAAAAAGAGGTTCCAGAGTTTTTTCAGGAAGCGGTGCACGCCGTCGATACCGTTGGTGTCCCACGGTTTGCTCTGTTCGATAGGACCGAGGAACATTTCGTAGAGGCGCAGGGTGTCGGCGCCGTAGCGCTCCACGATGTCGTCGGGATTGACGACGTTGTACATCGACTTCGACATTTTCTCCACCGCCCAGCCGCAGATATAGCGGTCGTTTTCGAGAATGAACTCGGCGGTCTCGAATTCCGGACGCCAGTGGCGGAAGGCTTCGAGGTCGAGCACGTCGTTGCTGACGATGTTCACATCGACGTGTATGGGCGTGGTGTCGTATTTGTCTTTGAGGTTGTACGATACGAAGGTGTTAGTGTCCTTGATGCGGTACACGAAGTTGGAGCGACCCTGTATCATGCCCTGATTGATGAGCTTCTTGAAGGGTTCGTCTTCGCAGACGATGCCCAAGTCGTAGAGGAATTTGTTCCAGAAACGGCTGTAAATCAGGTGCCCGGTGGCGTGTTCGGTGCCGCCTACGTAGAGATCGACACTGCGCCAGTAGGTATTGGCTTCTTCCGACACGAGGGCGGCATCGTTGTGCGGGTCCATGTAGCGCAGGTAGTAAGCCGACGAGCCGGCGAAACCCGGCATCGTGCAGAGTTCGAGGGGATAGTGATCGTCGGTCTCCCAGTTTTTGGCGCGCCCCAGAGGCGGTTCGCCCTGTTCGGTCGGGAGGAATTTGTCCACGCCGGGCAGGAGAAGGGGCAGACGGCTTTCGTCGAGCATATAGGGCATATCGTCCTTGTAATATACGGGGAACGGCTCGCCCCAGTAGCGCTGGCGGCTGAATATGGCATCGCGCAGGCGGTAATTGACTTTGATGCGTCCGATGCCTTTTTCTTCGATGAAGGCTTTGGTGCGGGCAATGGCTTCTTTCACGGTAAGCCCGTTGAGGTCGAGCCCGTTGCCGCACGAGTTTATCATGATGCCCTCTTTGGCGTCGAAGCTCTCCTGCGATACGTCGCAGCCCTCGATGAGGGGAATGATAGGCAGGTCGAAATGTTTGGCGAAAGCGTAGTCGCGGCTGTCGTGAGCCGGCACCGCCATGATAGCGCCCGTGCCGTAGCCGGCGAGTACGTAATCGCTTATCCAGATAGGTATTTCCTTGCCGTTGAGCGGGTTGATGGCATATGCGCCGGAGAATACGCCGCTGACGCTGCGGTCGGCGATGCGTTCGCGTTCGGTGCGGTGCTTGATTTGTTCGAGGTAAGCCGCCACAGCGTTTTTCTGTTCGGGGGTGGTAACCTGCTGCACGTAGTCGCTTTCGGGGGCGAGTACCATGAAGGTAACGCCGAATATCGTGTCGGCGCGGGTGGTGAAGATGGTGAAGGTTACGTCGGAGCCTACAACGTGGAACTCCATTTCGGCACCTTCGGAGCGGCCTATCCAATTACGCTGCGTCTCTTTGAGGGAGTCGCTCCAATCGATGGTGTCGAGTCCGTCGAGCAGGCGTTGGGCGTAAGCCGACACGCGCAGGCACCACTGGCGCATGACTTTCTGTTCTACGGGATAGCCGCCGCGCACCGACACGCCTTCGCTCACTTCGTCGTTTGCAAGGACGGTACCCAGTGCGGGGCACCAGTTCACCATCGTGTCGCCGAGGTAGGCGATGCGGTAGTTGAGCAATGTTTTCTGCTGCTCTTTTTCGCTCATGGCGCACCATTCGTCGGCGGTGAAGGCGAGCGTTTCGCCGCAAGCGGCGTGGAGTCCTTCGGTGCCGGAGGTCTCGAATTTTTCGATGAGGCTGTTGATGGGGAGGGCTTTTTGTTCGGCAGTGTCGTAGTAGCTGTTGAACATCTGTATGAAAGCCCACTGCGTCCATTTGTAGTATTCGGGGTCGCAGGTGCGTATTTCGCGCTCCCAGTCGAAGCAGAAGCCTATTTTATCAAGCTGCTCGCGGTAGCGGGCGATGTTTTTTTCGGTGGTAACGGCGGGGTGCTGTCCCGTCTGTATGGCGTATTGTTCGGCGGGCAGGCCGTAGGCGTCGTAGCCCATGGGGTGCAGCACGTTGAAACCTTTCAGTCGCTTGTAGCGGGCGTAGATGTCCGAGGCGATGTAGCCGAGCGGGTGTCCGACGTGCAGTCCGGCTCCCGACGGATAGGGGAACATATCCAATACGTAGTATTTGGGTTTGTCTTCATCTTCCGTAACGCGGTAGGTATGCTGTTCTTTCCAGTACTGCTGCCACTTCTTCTCGATTTCTCTGAAATTGTATTCCATCGTTTTGCGATTTTGAGATGTGCGGCAAAAGTAATAAAAAAACCGATACGGCGATTCCTCCGGCGGAATTATCGTACGGGAAAATTTTGTGTCTGCCGGCTTTCGGCGGTGCCGTACCGGCGGGCGGCGAAACGGGTAGAATGAAACAGCCTTTCGCCTGCCGATTTGGAGATTCGGGAAAAAATGTATATCTTTGAGTAATTTACGAGAAATGATGAAACGAACAGTTTTTATTCTGTTATGGGTGGCGGCGTGCCTGCCGTGCGCCGCACAATCGCCGGCGTGGGGTGACCAAGCCAACGGCACGTATGCGAATCCGATACTGAATGCCGACTATTCCGACCCCGATGTGATACGCGTGGGTGATAAGTATTATATGGTGTGCTCGGACTTCCACTACATCGGCATGCCGGTGCTGGAATCGGACGACATGGTGAACTGGACTATCGTGGGGCAGATATATGACCGCTTCGATTTCGATGGCTGGGACGACAATCGTCGCTTCGCCGGCGGCTCGTGGGCGCCTGCCATACGCTACCACGAAGGGCGTTTCTGGGTGTTTTTCTGCACGCCGCACGAAGGGCTGTTCATGAGTACCGCTACCGACCCGCGCGGAGAGTGGTCGCCGCTGCATCGGGTGAAAGAGGTGGAGAAATGGGAAGACCCGTGCCCCTTTTGGGACGACGACGGACAGGCTTATCTCGGTCGCAGCCGGCACGGCGCGGGGCCTATCATCATACACAAAATGAGTGCCGACGGCACGCAGCTGCTTGACGACGGCGTTACGGTATATACGGGTCCGGTGGCGGAGGGTACGAAAATATACAAACGCAATGGCTATTACTATATAAGTATTCCCGAAGGAGGTGTGGAGACGGGTTGGCAGACGCTGCTGCGCTCGCGCAGCATTTACGGTCCCTACGAAAAACGGGTGGTGCTCGAACAGGGCGGCACGGCGGTGAATGGCCCGCATCAGGGCGCGCTGGTCGATACGCCCGACGGCGAATGGTGGTTTTATCATTTTCAGTTCGTGGAGCCGATAGGGCGGGTGGTGCACTTGCAGCCTGCGCGCTGGCTGGACGACGGGTGGCTCGCTATCGGCGCCGACCAAGATATGAACGGCATCGGCGAACCGGTAACGGTGTGGACGAAGCCGCACACGGGCAAATCGCCGACGCCGACACTGCCGCAGACAAGCGACGATTTCGCCGGCTCGTCGCTCGGCGTGCAATGGCAGTATAACCACAATCCCGTGCTGCAGGCGGTCTCGCTGTCGGCACGGAAAGGGTGGCTGCGCCTCGACGCGCTGCAAGCCGATTGCTTGAAGATGTCGCACAATATGCTTACGCAGAAGACAATGGGCTACCACTCCGAAGCGACGACACGCCTCGACGTTTCGCACCTGAGCGAGGGACAGCGCGCCGGTCTGCTGTGCAGCGGCAACCTGTTCAACGGCGTGGGCGTGGTGCGCGAAAACGGCAAAAACTATTTCTATATAGAGAAGAACGGAGAAACGGAACGTCTGCAACCGGTGAAGGGAAATACGGTGTATCTGCGCGCCGTCATCGACTATCCCGCCAACGAACACCGGCTGCTGTACAGCACCGACGGCAAACGATTCGTGCCGGCGGGCGAACCGTATGCGCTGAAATTCGGAAGTTGGAAGGGCACGCGCGTGGGGCTTTATTCGTATAATACGACGGGCGACGGCGGCAGCGCCGATTTCGACTACTTCACCTATGCGGTCGATGACAAATAGGCGGCGGTGCCCGTCCGCCGCAGAAACGGAAAATGCGCCGGAGTGAAAAATTTTTTTCGCCGGAGTATTGCAGAATTGAAAATAAGGCATTACTTTTGCCCTGCATTTTCAGAAATGCTACCTTCTTCAGTAGCTCAGTCGGTTAGAGCATCTGACTGTTAATCAGAGGGTCGTAGGTTCAAGTCCTACCTGAAGAGCGCTGAAAGCGGCTCGACTGTCGAAAGTCGTGCCGCTTTTGTTTTGTCTTGGCGGTGCGCATCAACGGGCAAGGTCGAGCTTGATGCTGATGCCGATGTCGCTGTTGAGCATGGGGTAGCTGCTCGACGAAATGAGCGGCGTGGTGATTTGCAGGTCGTAATAGGCTTCGAGGGAGATGTAACGGCTTACCTTGTATTCGGCGGAGTATTTCATGGCAATCGCCTTGTTGCCGGCGGTGGCTTGGGTGTAGTCCTGCTCGATGCGGCGAATGAGCGAGTGCGTTCTTTTGAAAGAGAAGTCGCCGCGCAGGTTGATGTCGTTGCTGAAAGTGCCCTGCTTGCCGCCTTTTCCTTTGGAAAATCCTTTCAGGTTGGTAATCTTGTAGCCGACGCCGATGGTGAAATCCTGCGTAACGGCTTCGACGAGCTGCACCGCCGAAATGCTCAGATTGAGGTTGCGGGTGTTTTTGTAAGAGAGGCTGCCCGAAATGTTGTTCGTCGTCGTGAAATCGACGCCTAACAGCGGCGCGAAACTCTCGGTGATGCTGACGGAGGAGATGTCGAAAGGCGAGGAGGGTACGGGAAGTCCCGTTTGCGAATCTTTGACAAAGCCCCTGTCGCCGCCGATGCCTGCCCAGTTGAGGAACGAGGAGAAGCTGCCCACGTTGTAGGTGCATTTGTAGGCGTGCGACAAAACGAAACTCTTGAAAACTTTCTGCATCTTTTTCAGTTTCGCCAGTCCGTCGTAGGTGATTTTCCAATTCGGAATCAGGTATTTCCACGAAGGGAATGCCGACAGCTCCACATTGTCGACGCTCTTGCCGGTGTAGGCGGCGATGAAGGCGGGTATCAGCACGTCCGCCGAACTCGGATTGATACCTCCGTTGGTCGAGTTGTAGGGCTGCCCCGCCAGATGCGCCCGCTCGATGAAATCGGTGGCGGGATAGCGGGTGTTGCGGTATTCGTTTTCGAGCCGCTGCGTGATGATTTTCCGGTTTTCGAGGAAGCGGTCGAAGGCATCGGAATGATAGCCGTTGTCGGGTGAAAGCCGCCGCATCGACGTGGCAATGGCGGCGTGCGTCATGGTGAAGCTGCCGCCCTGTATGGCGGGCATGTCGTCGTACATGAAATAAATCTGGTTGTTGCGGCTGTGGCTTCGCGTGATGTTGAGCGTTATTTTGAGGCTTTTTATCGGTTCCAGCACGATGTCGGCTTTCAGGTCGTTGGTCGTGTTGTGTATAGCGGGGCTCACGAGTGAGGAGTCTTGGGTCAGCAGCCAGTTCCGCTCCACCGATTTGCGTATGAAGTCGGGGCGCACGGTGGCGAAGGCGAATCCCAGTCCGGGCGCAAGTGTGCTGTAATTGTTCGACTGCCCGAACAGGGCGCCGATGGTCGGCTCGAACGAGGGCAGCGTCATGGCGCGGGTGTTGCTGTATTGCACGTTGACGCTGCGCAGCATCATGGCAAACCGTGTGGCATACTGTCCGAATTTGTACCATTTGTTGTCGTCTTTTCTTTTTCCGGGCAGCACGGTAACGGTGATTCGTTCGCTGCCCCGATTCTCGATGCAGATGGTGTTGGCATCGACAACCTTATATTTGAGAGGAAATTTTTCCCGATTGCGCGTGGCGGTTACGACCGGTTTTTTGCTGCCGAGGTTGTGGCGGAGCGTCGTTGTCGTGTCGCGATTCAGGGCGATTGTTTTTTGGAACCGGTCGTTCTGTTTTTGCGGTGTCCGATTGCCCCGACCGCTGCTTGCAAATTTCTGATTGACGGTTTTGAGGTATTTCGATTTGTTGTAAAGCGTTTCAAAGTTGAATCGTCCCGATACGGAGAAACGACCTTGGTTGCTGATGTTGTTGCCCACGTTGGTGGAGTCGTCGATGACGGCGCCGTGCTCCCAATTGTAGGAGGCGTTGTAGCTGGCGGAAAGGGTTATCCAGTTGAAAGCGGGCATGACGTTGAACGGCACGTTAAAAGTGGCGCTGAAATTTTGTTGATAATCCCACGGCGTGCCGAAGTGGCGCAGGCTGTTTTTCAACGAATCTTTCCATAGCGTGTATTCATCGGCAAAGAGGCGTTTGTTTACGGCGCCGGGAAGCTCCTCCACGCGGGCGTTGGTGCCGGTGGAAAGGTTCATGGAGAGACTTTCTATCAAATTCCACTGTATGGAGAATTGTCTGTCCCACAGGAAACTTTTGCTCACCGATACGGGCATCACAAGGTCGTCGTTGTCGATGCTGCGCAGCTGCTGTTCGTAGTAGTAGCGCGACATGCTCGTGCCGAACGAGATGTTGTTGGGCAGGTAGTTGATGCCGAATTTCTTTACGATAGCGAGCCGTTTCGAGGTCGATTTTATTTTTCCGAACGGCTTCCACGCTTTGAATACGGGCGAATAGCTGTAAACGACATTGCCGTTGTAGGTATTGGTATTTTCGTAAGCGGTGGTGGGGTCGTTTTCGTGCTGTTTGTTTTGCGAGTAACTGAACGTGAAATTGCCCGGGTCGTAAGGCATCGGATTTTTGCTTTTTATATCGACTTTGAATCCGGAAATACTGAAACTCTTGTTCGTCGATTGCGTAACCGCCAGCCGCTTGATGGAGTCGCGCTCGGCATCGTCGCCAGCCGCAGCGATAGCATCGGAAAATTTGATATCCTGATCGAGCGGGTTGTATTTGGGCAGCGTTTTTTCCATCGAGTAAGAGTAGTAAACGGGCGCTTTGATTTTCGCTTTTTCCCCGAAAAAGCGACCGACATCGACTGTGGCGGCGAAGTTGTATTGATAGAGGTCGTCGAGCCGGCGGTCGTTCAGGCTTTGGTCTATGCCTCCGAATCCGGTCGTTTCCACTTGCCCGCTCATGTTGAGCGAGCCGATGTCGGAAACGGCGAGGTTCAGGCTTCCTTTGGCCGCCCAGCCGCCCTCTTCGTTGAAGCCTTTCAGGCGCAATTCGTTTATCCACACCGTAACGTCTTTGGTGCGGCCGGAATTGTTGCGCACACCGATGAGAATGGTTTTTACATTCGACAGCGAGGGGTTGCCCATCACCGTGATTTTGTTGGCGGGTTTGTCGGGGTCGTAATTCGAATAGGCGACGGCGGTATTTACGTCGGTGCCGTTTTTTCGGGCGGCATTGCGCTCCTGTTTCAGATTGGTCAGCAGTTCGAGCGGAAAATCGAAAGTGTTGGCTTCAGGCCAGACGATTTCGCGGTCGGAGGAGCTGTATGTGTTGTAGCGACCGGGCGGAGTGAGGCGCAGCGGAATTTCGTATTCGTAATAGTTGTTGCAGTAGTCCGACCCCAGCCGAATGAATACGGAGAGTTCTCCGTTTTTCAAGTCGGAGTTGTCGTCGATAGGCTTTTCGGCGTGGACGAACATTTCGAGCCGTTTGTAGTTGCGCATATCCGTGCCGGAGCTTTTGTAGATGGCGCGGGCGTTTTTCGAGGGCAGGTTTCTGATGGTGAGCGATATGGATTGTTCGTTGAGCTGCGTAATCTGCGACTGGTCGGGCGAGATGATGCGGGTGATGCCGGGCGGGAGCACGTAATTGACGGGTGTCTGACCGGCATTCTCTTCGATGTTTACGACGGAGACGTCGAGGTCGCCTTCGGCAGGAGCGTTGCTGTTGCCGGAGATGTCGGAGTGCAGTTTGTATTCGTAGGTGCGCCATTCGCCGCGCACGAGTTCGAGGGTGGCGAAACGCAGGTGGGTTTCTTTGTTGAAGCCGGTGAGGAAGATGCGGGCGAAACGAATGCTCGAAAAATCCTGTATCGAGCCGACAGTTTTGCGCGGTTCGTGGTTAGCGTTTTCGCTGTTGTCGCGGAGGGGTATTTTGAATTGGTACCACCGCACGGTCGAGGTCGTTCCGTTGCGCAGAATCACCGGTACGGCGTGCATATCGGTGATGTAGTTGCTACCCACTTGCAGGGCTTCGGGCGTGATTTTCACGGCATATTCGAAATAGCGTTCGTATTCGTCGAGCGTGTTGTCCTGATTGATGTCTTCGACGTCGGGGACGCTGCGCGCCGACTGGTAGTAACGGTCGCCGGCTTCTTTGGAGGAAAGCGAGTTGCCTTCGGTGTTGTTGTAGTATTTGTAGCGCGTCAGTATGTCGGTTTCGTTCCGGTTGTAGTCTTCGCCGAGAAAGTATTGGTAGTTGTCGCCGGCAGGGTCGTTGAGGGGCGAATGAGGGTCTTCTTCCATTCGGGTAATGGCTTCGGGAGAGAGGCGCGAGCGCAGCATTTCCACGTATGTCCGGTATGAAGAAAAGAGGCGTTCGTCGTCGTTGGAAAGTCCGTCGAGCCCGACGTCCTGCCGCAGGCGGGCGTCGCTGCCGTTGTCGAAAGCGTAGGTGAGCGACTGTTGGCGCGATACGTGTCCCCATACGGTAGAGGAGAGGTAAGAGGTGTCGTTGTTGATGGGCAGCCCGTTTTCGTAGGATTTCATGCCGTCTTTGAGAATGTCTTCCGACACGTCGCCGAAGTCGAAGTAGAGCATACCGCCTTTGTTGGAGCCGTCGTCGTTGTAGAGGAAGGGGTCCATCAGCCAGAATTGCAGGTATTCGATGTTGGAGTTGTCGAAGTCGGTTACGTCCATTTTACGCATCATGCCGCCCCAGCGTTTTTCGGGATTGGCGAGTTTGCCGTCTTTGTCGATGTTGTCGGCATCGAGATTGTAGGGACCGCGCTCTTCGGGGTAGTACGATACGTTGAGCACCTGCATGACGGACGATTCGCCGTAGTTGAGCTCTTTGTTGGGGAACACTTCGGTATATTCGACTTCGCGCACGTAATGGTTGGAGAGTTGGTCGAGGTCGTTTTTGATATGAGCGGGCGTGGCAGAGGAGTTGCGGGCGGTAAAGAGGCGGTCGATGTAGTACCACGCCAGCAGGGCGCGGTTTTTGCCGTAGTCGATGTTGTTCGAGAATGCCGCTTCCGGGAAGAACGAGGGTGCGGCAGAGAGGTTCCATGCGTAGGGGGCGCGTATGTCGATGGTGGTCTGCGACCCTTCGAAGTCGTCGAGGTAAGAAGTGGTTTCGGCGTTCTTTTTTTCGTTGGGTATCAGTTGGGCAAATTCTGCTGCGAACGACAGCCGCGAGGGGGCGGTGGCGGTTACGGTGGGTATTTTGTTGAGCCACGAGGTAAGCCACTGAAATTCGGTATTATAAGAGGTGTTTATGCCCCATAGCGTATTGTTGAGCACTTCGTCGCCGAAATTGATTTTCTCGGTGAGCGCCTTTTCCTTCATGTGCATGAGGGTAAGTCCGACGTTGAAATTTTTGCTGAAAGCGTAATTCAGGTCGAGACCTACCAACGCTTTCCGCTGCATACTGAGGCTTTGGCTTTCGAGGGAAACGTCGATTTTCGTTCCGGAGTCGATGTAGTTTTGGTTGAGAATCGTTACGACGCCCATGTTGTAATCGACGGTGTAATCGACGTTTTCGACGAGGGGCACTCCGGCGGCGGATACTTTTACCGACCCGCGCGGTATGTTGAAGGCGTTGAGGTGTATTTCCGAGCTGTTCGACGATTTGTATTCGCCTTTGAAGATGAATTTGTTTTTGTCGGCGAATTGCTTGGCGATGGTCAGAGTCGAGTCGTAAAGTTCCTGATAGACATAGCGGTCGGCGTCCGGCGTTCCGATAGCGTTGCGCAGGTACGAGCCGAAAGGTTCTACCGACGGGAAGATGATGCGTCCGGTGGCGGGCAGCACGGTGAATCCCGATACGTAGTCGAACACGCCGTCGGAGTGGGTTTCCTGATTGTTGTCGAGGCGGTCGAGGTTCATCACCTGCAACAGCGTTTTTTCCCGAATCTCGCCGACGGGCAGGTAAGCGGTATTCGTGCCGGCGGTGTCGTTCTGGTAATAGATGTTGAATCGGAAGTTTTCTTTTTGTATCTGATAGGCGCCGAGTGCATAGACGTTTTTCATCATCAACCGCCAGATTGGCTTTTTGTTGGTGATGGTCGGACCTTTCAGCATTTTTACGTAGAGGCTCTGCTCGGTGTCGGTGATGTCGGTCGTAAACTCGCCGACTTGGTAGATCTGTCCGTTTTTGGTGTACTCAAAGGCGACAGCCAGCACTTCGTCGCTCCGCAGCTGCGTGTTGAGGGAGATGTAGCCGAGCTGCGTGTTGAGGGTGTATTCCGATGTCGAGAGCAGGCGGGCGCTTTCTATCTTGGCAAAGTCTTCGCCGCCGTAGATTCCGAAACTTTCCAGCGGAGCGAGCGCTTGTGTTACGCGGTCGATGTATCGGGCGTCGGGGTAATCGGTTGTGATGGAGCTGTACAGGGAGTTGGCGGTGTTCGAGGGAAATTGTGCACCGGTCGTCGTCCAGTGGCTGCTCGAAAGATTTTGCGCCGATGTTTCGCCGAGGTCGGCGAAAGCCACGAGGTTGCGTGCGTTGTCGTAATGCCCCTGTTTGTTGGTAATCCACACTTCCACGCGGTTGATGGTAACGCCGGAAGAGATGTAGGGCAGGCGGGCGATGAACCGGTCGTAGTTGTCGCGGAAGTAGTGTGAAAGGAAGTAATGGCGGTTTTGGTCGTAGTTGTCGGCGCTGATTTCAAATTCGGTCGTCTGTGCGCCGCCTTTGCTGCTGATGCTTTTGGAGTCGGTTTCCTGTTGCGACACCAGACCGGTAACGGTGAGTTTGCCGAATTGCAGCGTCGTTTTCAGACCGAACAGCGAGGTACCGCCCCGAATCAGCGATGAACCGGTGGTCATGCTGATGTTGCCGCCTTCGATGCTTTTGATGATTTGGTCTTCGTTTCCTTCGTAGCGGAGATTCAATTTTTGCGAATCGAAATCGAAGGTGGCATCGGTGTTGTAGGTCATTTTGAACCCGATTTTCGTTCCGACCGTCGCATTGATGGTGGCTTGTATTTTTTCGTCGAAGTCGAAATAGGTTTTCTTTCGTGCGCTTTCTGCCAAAGCCGGATTATCGATTTTGTTGGTTACAAGGCTGAGTTTCAGCGCTACCGACCCGCTTGTTTTCAATCGTACACCTCCGGGACCGAATACTTTGTCGAGCGCCTGCACGTTGAATTGCATATCGAGGAAGTTGAACTCTTTTCCGCCTTTGGCGAAGGCGTCGGCATTTTTTGCCCGATAATAGTCCTGCATCTCTTTTTGGAGCGAATATTCCTGATATTCGCCGGCGGTGAGCATGAAGGGCGTGGAAACTTCCATACCGCCCACTTTGGTGCGTATGACGTAGCAGTTGGTTTGCGGGTCGAATTCGATTTCCGTGTGCAGGTTTTCCGGCGTTTTCAGGTCGGCGACGGGTCGGTGGAACAGGTCTTCGTAATGTTCTATCGAGGTTTTAGCAACGGGGTAACGCACGACGATAGAATCTTCATCGGGTGTCGGAGCCGGCGGCGTTTCCGATTGTGCGGCGAGCGGTGCGGGATAGATTACTATTCCGCAGAGAAACAGGGAAATATATAGGAAAAGACTCTTTCTCATCGCTTCGCGGTCATCGGGAACCGTTTTTTACTCTCCCCGAATGCGGCGATGCGACAGCTACAACATTTTCAATGCTGTTTTTATGAGGGCTTCGACCGATAGCGTCGGGGTGTCTTTCAGCAGCTTCTGCACCGCCTTTTGCGAGGCGGTTTGCTGGAAACCCAACATGACAAGAGCGGCGACGGCTTCGTCTTGTATCTCCTGTTGTCGGGGCGTGCTGTTTATAAGTAACGTATCACCCCCGCCCTTTATTTTATCGCGCAGGTCGATAATGATGCGTTCGGCGGTTTTTGCGCCGATTCCTTTGATCGATTTCAGGGCGCCGGCGTTGCCGCCGGTGATGACCTGTTCCAGTTCGGCGGGGGAGAGCGACGAGAGTATCATGCGGGCGGTGCCGGGGCCTACGCCCGATACCGAAATGAGGGCGAGAAAGAGTTCGCGTTCGCGGCGGTCGATGAATCCGTAAAGCGTGTAGGCATCTTCGCGCACGGCTTCGTGCACGTACAGGCGCACGCTTTTACCGACGGCCAGTGCGCCGTAGGTCGTGAGCGAGATGTTCAGCCCGTAGCCCACGCCGCCGCACTCGACGACAGCGAAAGCGGGGGTCAGCTCGGTTACTTCTCCGCGAACGTATTCGATCATGGTGTCGTTTTTTTGCCCGTCAGGTTATTTGGCGGCGACCGTTTTTTCGTGCTGCATTTTGCAGCCGCCGTTGAATACGGCTTTCGGTTCGATAATCAGAATCTGCGTTGCGATGTCGCCTTCGATGCGCGATGTTGCTTTGAGCGTAAGCGTGTCTTTGATGGTGATGTTGCCGTTTACTTTTCCGTTGATTTCGGCGTTGGCGGCGGTGATGTTTCCCTGCACGCGGGAGGTTTCGCCGATGATTACTTTTCCGGCGCATTCGACGTTGCCTTGCAGGCTGCCGTCGATGCGTATGTCGCTCGATGCAGAGATGTTTCCGATAACGGTCGTATTGACGGCGAAATTGTTGTGTACCATGCCGCTTTGGACTTCTTTCATGATTCCCTTGTTTGATGAATATTTTTGATTCTCGACAAAAGTAATGTTTTTTTGCGAAAATGCGGCGTATTTTTGTAAAAGATTTTTCGGAGCGTTGCTCTCCGGAAGGCGGGAAAGAAAAAAACGCGCCGCAAAAGTTTGCGGCGCGTCGGGTTGCGTATTTTTTGTTTTTATCGATCGGCAAGAGACAGATACCAATAACCAATATATCGCAGAGGTCTGATGCATAACCTCATCTCTGTACCGTTATCCAGCAGAATTTTACAACGGACATCGTTATCGTAGGCTCTCGTGAAGGTTATATTTTCTATCATGTATTGATGGAACGGAAATCGGTGCCATTGTTTCCGGAGGTCTTCTTTCTGCTCATCGCTCAATCCCATCGGCTGACTTCGGTAAGGGTCGTTGGGGTTGAGGGTAACGAGCATATCGAGAGCGTTCTCGTAATCCTTGCTTGCCAGATAGTCCATAAATTCCGCAACCAGTTGTTTTACTTCGGCGGTATCGGAAGCCGACAGCGACATGGTAATATCAGAGATTGATATTGCCGAAGTGCCGCCCGAGTCTTTTCTGCCGTTGCACGCCGAAAGTATCAAAACGAAAAAAAGGGCTATGTAAATTGGTTTTGTTTTCATATCTTTTTTTCAATTGAAAAAGGAAAGGAAAGCGCGCTTCACAGCGCACTTTCCTTGGGGGGAAGTTGAAAATTAATCTTGACCTATTGTTGCGTGTATGGTTATATTTACAGGAGTTTCTACATAGCCCCATTTGTATTTGACCACAAGTGGTATCCGTATCGTGTAGTCTTCTCTGAACATTGTACCATTGTTCTTGTAGGAAATCGTACCCATCTTCTGCATGGTCGGAGTTGGCTCAGCAGCAAATTGCAGGTCGATCAAGCTGTTGTATTCTTTCACAGACTTTCCATTTCCTGCACCCGACGTTACCAAAGCAAATTCCGTAATGTTGCTGTCGTCTGCATACTTATATGCCGAGCCATCCCATTTGCCTACTTTGATTTCCTCTATGCCATAGTAGTCAAAGTAGAAAGTACGGTCCACTTCGTCATCATTGAAAGCGTAATCACGCCAGTCAACGAAATCGAGAATATCGGACAAGGCAATCGAGCTACGACCATCGGTACCGTCTTGCAACCCATCGTTGGGTATCTCGCTACCGCTGATAGGACGGCAGAAGCGGATATTGTAAGTGTCGTTATCGAATGTCATCTCACGACCGCAGCCGTCTTTCATGGTTACTTTGATAGCCGCTGTGAATGTCTCTCCCTTGGCAAGTTTTTTGTGATCGGCCACATTCAGAAGGTCTTTTGCATATTCGGTTTCTTTGTACGTAACCACTGCATTTTCAGGAGAGTTTTCGTCGTTGGTAATAACTGCAACCTCCTGCGCATTTCTTTTGTTCCATCCTTTCGGATATGCAGACAGTGTGTTTCCGTCCTCACTAACCACAAGAACATATTCCGTTCCGTTGGCGCCGTGGGGATTTTTCACCTCATCGGTTATTACGAAATGATAGGTAACTTTGTCAAAGCCTTTATAGATGCCGGCAACGGAGGAAGAGGGTACATCGCCTATCCAGGAAGAACCGAGCGTATTCTCGAATGTGCAATTTCTGTCGTTCCTGTCGTCCGGAGTTTTCACATTGAAGTGTACTTCGTCCGCACCTTTGTTGCCGCTCCATTTTTGATACCAGAAGTCGGTTTTTGTAACAAGAGAGCCCTCCGGCGTTACATTGAGAGGGTTGGGTGCCCATATCAGTTCGATGTAGATATAATCTTGGGCTTTCGTTGCGAAGCGAACGAATACATGAGCATTTTGCGGCTTCTCTTCGCTCGTGAAGAATTCGTAAGCGCTCTGTTCGTCGATAGTCCATTCGAGAACATTCGTCATCTCACCGCCCATATCGGTACGTTCTGTAACGGTACCGATATACGTACTCAGTTCCTTGTATTCATTCTTTTTCGGATCAAAATCAAACTGTTTGGCTTCATTCTTTGCCGCGTCGATGTCGAGTTCGTAGCGAGTCTCAAACTCGGATTTGGAGATTGCGAGATCTTTCAGTATGATGGCTTCGATTTGATTCCACGTAAGCGATAACGTAGTGGGGAGAGCCTTACATTTCATCGTGTAGCCATTCGTGAATTCGGGCATCGTAATGGTTTTATCTTTTTCTTCAATTAAAGTATTTTCGTTGATCTTTACCTTGATATAACCTACGGCAGCGATGTGATTGGTTAACGTATCGGTGAGGATTACACGGACAAGCGGCAGTTTGTCTATGGTTGCACGGCTTTGTTCGGCGCCATAATTTTGCTGATTTCCTAAATCGTCAGGCAATTGCGGACGCAGTGTAGAACCTTGCAAAGCAGCGTGTACCGACTCTTTGGTTTTATTATCGCCAGACATATAACCGACCAATTGATAGCTGTATTTGAAGCCGGCATTATTGGCTTTTCCGTCAAGAGCATTATCATCGAGCTTTTCATCTCCAGCCGTGCCGTTTTTCGAAATGTGGGTTTGAACAAATTTAGCTATATCGATACTATCATCCCAAGCCACGTTGATAGGTGTGCTCTCAGCCGCAATAGCTGCCGCAGCCGTAGCGTACAAATGATTGTCTGTCGTACCGAGGGTTATCGTTTTTCCGTCCACTTTGTTCGGTACAGCCAAACCCGTGATTGTGTAGGTAACGGGATAGATGGCGGCATAGTCGGAAGTGATGGTTGCCGTCTCACCCGCTACCTTTTGCGATACCTGCAAAGCAACGGTGGTAACTTTTTCTTTGCCGTCAGATACTATGCCGGAGTAGTTGGCATATACGGTGAAAGTGCCGTCCTTATTGTCTTTTTGATTATAAATATTCGGAGATACCGAACTGCTGCGCGTAACAACAGACTTGTAATCCTCGCAGATGAACTTAAAATTGGACAACTGGTTGAAATTCGCATTGGAGGGATTCATGCTATAGGTTGCCCACAGACTCGGAGTCATATCTATCTTTGGATTGTTTATCGGGAAACGCGGTTTATCCCCATGGTTGTCTGCATTGGCATTGACGGATGTCACCTCGAGAATGTCGTAGTGATACGTGGCAGCTTGGATAGCTTCGATACCGTTCCAGTAGAGCTGCGGCTGGAATACGAGGCTGCGCAGTACGTTGCTTCTGGAAACGACGAAAGTATTGAGAGGATCGCCACCGACGTTGGAGATTAGAAGATCATC